>NZ_JBVHPY010000026.1:0-32250 GCF_055567695.1 Streptomyces sp. NPDC026417 | reverse complement strand
TGGCATTCAAGGGGACCGCGGCAGCTCCCCCCCCCCCCCCCCCTCCCTCTGGTCCCGTCCGCCACGCCCGCGCCCCCTCCCGGGGGGGGGCCGCGCCCGTGCCCGGCGCGCCGGGCATCCCTCAGGCGGACCGGCTCACTCGTCGTCCTTCTCCACCGGCACCTTCTGGGTGCGCGGGGGCACGAAGCCGTTCAGCCCGGCGGCGCCCTCCGCCGCCGTCCCGTTCTGGTTCATCGAGGAGAGCAGCTGACGGGCCAGGCCCAGACCGGTGCCGCCCATCGTGAGCGCCTTCGCGAACATGTCGGACATGCCGTCGGCGCCGTTGAGCAGCACCATGTGCTCCACGTTGTTGAACGCGCTCGCCCCGGCCTGGACGATCTCCGGCCAGTTCTCGGCGAGTTGCTGCGCGACCACGGCCTCCTGGTTCTCGGCGAGGGCCGCGGCCCTCGCCTTGATGGCCTCCGCCTCGGCCAGACCCTGCGCACGGGTCGCCTCGGCGGCCGCGAGCCCCTTGGCCTGGGCGGCGGCCGCCTCGGCCTCACCCGTGGCCCGGGTCGCCGTCGCGGCGGCCGCACCCCGGGCCTTGGTCGCCTCGGCCTCGGCTCCCGCGGCCGTCTTGACCCGGGTCGCCTCCGCCGCCGCGGCGAGTTCCGTCTCCCTCGCCTTGGCCTGGGCCGCGGAGATCCGGACGTCACGCTCGGCCTCGGCCAGCGTGCGCTTCTCGTACGCCTTGGCGTCCGCGGGCTTGCGCACGTCCGCCTGGAGCTGCTGCTCCCGCCGCTGCGCCTCGAGTTCGGCGACGCGGGTCTCCTGGACGACGACCTCCTGACGGGAGGCGGCGTCGGCGAGCGGTCCCGCCTGCCGGGACTTCGCCGCCGCCTTGTCACGCTCGGCCTGGTAGCCCGCCTGGAGGATCTCGCTGTCCCGGGTCGCCTCCGACATCCGGGCGGCCGCCTGCTGCTCGGCCTCGGTGGCCAGCCGGTTGGCCTCGGCCTGCGCGATCCGCGCGTCCCGCTGGACGGCGGCGGCGTGCGGCATGGCGAGGTTCTTGATGTAGCCGGTCGGGTCCTCGATCTCGTGGATCTGCAGCGAGTCGACGATCAGGCCCAGCTTCTCCATCTCGGTGCCGCATGCGGCACGGGTCTGCCCGGTGAGCTTGTCCCGGTCGCGGATCATGTCCTCGACCGTCAACCCGCCGACGATGGACCGCAGATGACCGGCGAACACGTTGTGCACGCGCTCGGCCATCAGCTTCTGCTGGTCCAGGAAGCGGCGGCCCGCGTTGGCGATCGACACGAAGTCGTCGCCCACCTTGAAGATGACCACGCCCCGCACCCTGAGCGGAATGCCCTGGTGGGTCACGCAGTCCACGGACAGCTCGGTCTCGTTCAGGTCGAGCGACAGCTTGCGCACCGCCTGCACGCCCGGCATCACCAGCGTGCCGCGCCCCGTCACGATGCGGAACCCCATGCCTTCTTCGAGTCCCTCGGTCCGATGCTTCGAACCGGAGATGATGAGTGCCTCGTTGGGCTCCGCGACGCGCCACATGAGCTTGAAGACCACAACGATGAAGATCAGTGCGAGGACAACCGCCCCCGCCACGACGCCGACGATCATCGGCATACGCCCCCTTTGCATGGTGCCCTCTCGGCACCGAACGAACGGGAGTGTGCTCCTCTGCGGGGCCGCGGTACAGAGATCGGCGGATCCTTGTGGCAATCTTGATGCGAGCGGCTCTCACCTGGGCCGCTGGGGGCTCAACTGTCGTACGCGGCCGAGACGTAGACGGTCCTCGGCGGCAGGTATTCCACCACCATGACCACGGTCCCGCGCTCGATGCGTTCCTTCGCCGCGGCCGGATACGCGAGGAAGTGCTCGGCCCCGCCCCGCACCCGGACGATCACTTCGCCCACGAGCCCGGGCCCGACCGTGCCGGTGACCCGCCCCATCAACCCGACCATCGGCGCATCGTCCATGGCGACAGCGTAAGGCCGCCGGACCGCCGGTCACCGGATACGTACCGAACTCGCCGGGCGACGATCCTCGGGGCTCACGGCCCGCGTCAAGCGCAACTCCCGGCAACTACGTCGTGGTGACGTGAGTTTCCCGGGCTGCCCGCAGCCCCGCTCGGCAACCGGCTCCCCTCGGGGGGGGCTGCTATGTCGCAGAGGCCCGCGCGGAGGCCGCGGGGGGCGGCCACTGTTCGTGCCAGCGCCGGTCCGCCTCCAACTGGGCCGCCAGGGACACCAGCAGCGGCTCGCTGTGCGCCGGGCCCAGGAGCTGGGCGCCCACGGGCAGGCCGTCGCCCACGAACCCCGCGGGGACGTTGACGCCCGGCCAGCCCAGCACGTTCCACGGCCAGGCGTAGGGGCAGGCGGCGATCATGGCGCGGTCGGTGCCGAGACCGCTCAGGTTCAGCATGGCGCCGATGCGGGGCGGGGGAGCGGCCGTCGTCGGTGCGAGGAGGACGTCGTAGGAGTCGAAGAGGGCGCCGATCCGGCTGTGCAGCGCGGCCTCCGCCCGGCGGGCGACCCGCAGCGGAGTCCCGCCCAACAGCCGCCCCAGCCGGGCCGCTTCGCGGGTGCGCCGGTCGAGGAGGTCGGGAAACGGCGCCTCGCGCACCCACTCGGCGATGCCCGCGGTGGCGCGCGGGACGAAGGTGAGCCCGATCCGTCCGTAGCGGGGCTCGGCCTCCTCCACGAGGTGCCCGAGCGCGGCCAGATGCTCCGCGAGGGCGACGACCCGGGCCCGTACGTGCGGATCGAGCCGCACCGGCACCGCCGTGAACGGGGGCCTCAGCGAGAGGGCGATCCGCAGCCTGCCGGGATCGCGGCCCACCGCGTCCGAGACGCGCAGAGCGGGCGGACGGTGGAGATCCCCACTGTGCTGTCCGCTCGCCGCGTCCAGGAGCAGCGCCGCGTCCGCGACCGTACGGGCCAGCGGGCCGTTGACGGTGATCCCCTGGAACGACTCGGCACGCGGCCAGGTCGATATCCGGCCGCGCTGCGGCTTGATGCCGACCAGGTGCGTCCAGGCGGCGGGGATGCGGACCGAGCCGGCCCCGTCGGAGCCCAGCGCGGCGGGCACCAGGCCCGCCGCGACCGCCGCGGCGGAGCCGCCGGACGAACCGCCCGGGGTGTGCTCGCCGTGCCAGGGGTTGCGGGTGGCGCCGAAGGCGGGACCCTCGGTGAAGGGCCACTGTCCGAGCTCGCAGGTGTTGGTCTTGCCGACGATCACGGCACCGGCGGCGCGCAGCCTTCGCACCGCCTCGCCGTCGAGGTCCCGGGGCGGGTACTCCCCGGGGCAGCCGAAGGCCGTCGGCAGACCCGCCACGTCCATGTCGTCCTTCACGGCCACCGGCACGCCGAGCAGGGGCCGCCGCCCGCCGGCCGCCAGCTCGCGGTCGGCCGCGTCGGCCTCGGCCAGCGCCGCCTCGGCGCGCACCCGGCGGAAGGCGTTCAGCGACGGCTGGGTGGCCTCGATCCGCGCCAGCGAGCCTTCCACCGCCGCCCGGGCGCTCAGCTCTCCGGCAGCGAGCGCGCGGGCGCACTCCACCAGACCGGGGGCACGGTCCTCGGCCATACGGGCACCTCCGGATGCACGACGTCTACCGAACGGTAACCTCCCGGCGGCCAGGGCGGTACGGGATGCCGAACTTCCTTTTCGGAGAAGGCAGTTCCGGCCCGTTGGCCACCAGGGACGCGGCGGCGGACACCGGAGGTTCCCCCGGGGCAAGGCGGCGCGCCGGGCTTCTGCAAGGATGCGGTACGTCATGGTGCAGATACCGAACGACCCCGCCCCGCCGTCGCCCGCACCGCTCCCCGTGCCGACGAGCGCGGATGTGGCACGCCTGGCGGGTGTCTCCCGCGCGACCGTCTCGTACGTACTGAACAACACCAGCGCCGTCCGCATCAGCGAACCCACCCGCCGCCGGGTGCACGAGGCGGCCAAGGAACTCGGCTACGTCCCGCACGCCGCCGCCCGCAGCCTGCGCGCCGGGCACAGCCGCATGGTCCTGATGCCTGCCCCGAACGTGCCGGTCGGCCCGCTCTACAGCCGGTTCCTCAACGAACTCCAATGGGCGCTGGGCCGCCTCGACTACACCGTCGTGCAGTACGGCAGCGTCGGGCTGCACGGCGACGAGGCCGCCCGGGCGTGGGCGGAACTGCGGCCCGTCGCGGTGCTGGTGCCCGGCAGCGAGCTGGGCCCCCAGGGCGTGGCCGTCCTCAAACGCTCCGGTGCCCGGGCCGTCGTCACGCTCGGCACCCAGCGCGTCGAGGGTGCGCACGCCCTGCTCATGGACCACGCGGGCGTGGGGCACAGTGCCGGCGCCCACCTCTTCGCCCGGGGACGCCGCCGGATCGGTGTCGTCGTCCCCGAGGAGCCGGGCCTGGAGGTCTTCTCCCGGCCGAGGCTGGACGGCGTACGGCGGGCCGTGCACGGCACGGACGCCACCGTGACCGAGCTGCCGCTCGCCCATACCGAGGAGTCGGCGGCCCGGCTGGCCGGAAACTGGCGGTCACTCGGCCTGGACGCGGTGTTCGCGTACAACGACGAGTACGCCATGCTGCTCATGCGGGCCCTGCAGGACGAGGGCATCGCCGTCCCGGAGGAGACGGCCGTGATCGGCGCCGACGACCTGATGCTCGGCAGACTGCTCAGGCCGCGCCTGAGCACCGTCCACATCGACCTGCCGGCCGGCCGCGACCTCGCGGAGCTGGTGGACCGGGCGGTCCGCGAACCGGGGGCCGCGCCGGAGGCGCACGACGTACTGGGGGCGAGGGTCGTGCAGCGCGAATCGAGCTGAGGACTGGGGAGGCGCGTCATGCGGACGACGGTCGGCATCATCGGGGGCGGACCCGCCGGGCTGCTGCTGGCCCGGCTGCTGCACCGGGCGGCGATCGACTGCGTCGTCCTGGAGCGCAGGACGCGCACCCACGTCGAGCAGCGCCAGCGTGCCGGAATGCTGGAGCAGGGCACGGTCGACGCGCTGCGCGCGTGCGGCGCCGCGGACCGGCTGGAGATCGAGGGGCTGGTCCATCACGGCATCGAGCTCCGCTTCGACCGCGAGCGGCACCACATCGACTTCCCGGTCCTCACCGGCGGCCGCACCGTCACCATCTACGCCCAGACCGAGATCGTGAAGGACCTCATCGCCCTCCAACTGGCGGACGGGCCACCGCTGTTGTTCGAGGCCGAGGCCCTCGCGGTCGAGAGGCCGGAGAGCGAGAACCCCCGCGTACGCTTCACGCACGAGGGACGCGAGGAGACCCTGCACTGCGACTACGTGGTCGGCTGCGACGGCTTCCACGGCATCGCGCGTGCCACGTTCCCGGCCGGTGTCGGGCGTGCTCACGAACACGCCTACCCGTACTCCTGGCTCGGGGTCCTGGCCGATGTGGCGCCCTCCTGCGAGGAGTTGATCTACGCACGCGGGGACGGCGGCTTCGCCCTGCACAGCATGCGCTCGTCCCAGGTCTCCCGCCTCTACCTGCAGGTCCCCAACGGAACGGATCCGGCCGACTGGTCCGACGACCGCATCTGGGACGAACTCGCCGCCCGCTTCGCGATCGACGGCGACTGGACGCTCCGGCGCGGCCCGATCACGGCCAAGTCGGTCACGCCCATGCGCAGTTACGTCCACGAGCCGATGCAGTACGGGCGGCTCTTCCTGGCCGGGGACGCCGCCCACATCGTGCCTCCGACAGGCGCCAAGGGACTCAACCTCGCGGTGTCCGACGTCCGCGTGCTGGCCCGCGGCTTCACCCAGCTGCACCTCACCGGATCGGCCCAACTCCTGGACTGCTACGGGGAACTGTGCCTCGCCCGGGTGTGGCAGGCGACCCGCTTCTCGTACGACATGACGCGCATGCTGCACACGCAACCGGACGGCGACGCGTTCGAGGACCGGCTGCAGCTGACCCGGCTGCGCAGGATCACCGCGTCCCGTCCGGCGGCCGCGGAACTGGCCGCGAACTACACGGGGCTCCCGATCGCGATCTGAGCCCGGGCGCTTCCGGCCGCGCGGGCCCAAGCCTCCGGCGGGCGCAACCGTGCCGGTCCGAGGCCCACTGGGCCGATCCCGGCGCGCGATCGTGCCGTAACCCGGCGGGCGGCAGGGCCGGCCGGCAGGCAACCGGAGCGGTCGGGGCGGGCGGGGCGGGTCGACTACTCGCCGTCCTGACCCGACTGCTGCGCCTCCTGCGCCTGCTGCTCGGCGACGGCCTTGCGGACCTCGTCCATGTCCAGCTTCCTGGCCTGGCCGATGACGTCGTCCAGGGCGGCCTCCGGCAGCGCGCCCGGCTGCGCGAACACGGCGACCTGGTCACGGACGATCATCAGCGTCGGGATCGACTGGATGCCGAAGGCCTGGGCCAGCTCGGGCTGCGCCTCGGTGTCCACCTTGCCGAACACCAGGTCCGGGTTGGCCTCCGCCGCCTTCTCGTAGACCGGGGCGAACTGCCGGCACGGCCCGCACCAGGACGCCCAGAAGTCGATCAGGAGGAACTCGTTCTCCGTGACCGTCTGGTCGAAGTTCTCCTTGGTGAGCTCCACGGTGCTGCTCATGGCGTGTTTCCCTCTTCCTGGAATCGGGGCTCGGGGGCAAGCCGCTGTCGACAACGCTGCCCCACGGTGGCGTATTCCGCGCACGTACCCGTGTGGCCAGGGCGCACACCAACAACCAGACTGGCCCCATGACGGAAACGGAAACCATCGCGTACGACGTCGTGGTGCTCGGTGCCGGGCCCGTGGGGGAGAACGTCGCCGACCGCACCCGTGCGGCAGGCCTCTCCACCGCGGTCGTGGAGAGCGAACTGGTCGGCGGCGAATGCTCGTACTGGGCGTGCATGCCGAGCAAGGCCCTGCTGCGCCCGGTGATCGCACGTGCCGACGCCCGCCGGGTGCCGGGTCTGCGCCAGTCGGTGCAGGGCCCCCTCGACGCCGCCGCGGTCCTCGCCCACCGGGACTACTACACCTCGAACTGGAAGGACGACGGGCAGGTCGGCTGGCTGGAGGGCATCGGGGCCGACCTCCATCGGGGGCACGGGCGGCTCTCGGGGCCACGGGAGGTGACGGTCGAGGAACCGGACGGCGAGCGGCGCGTGCTCACGGCCCGGCACGCCGTCGCCGTGTGCACGGGCACCCGGGCCGCGCTCCCCGACCTGCCGGGACTCGCCCAGGTCAGGCCCTGGACCAGCCGCGAGGCCACCAGCGCGCAGGCCGTGCCCGGCCGGCTGATCGTCGTGGGCGGCGGTGTGGTCGCCGTCGAGATGGCCACGGCATGGCAGGCACTCGGCTCCCGGGTCACCCTCCTCGTCCGGGGCAAGGGACTGCTGCCCCGCATGGAGCCCTTCGCCGGGGAACTGGTCGCCGAGTCCCTCGGCGAAGCGGGCGTCGACGTGCGCACCGGAGCGTCCGTGACCGCCGTGACCCGCGAGGGCCCGACCGTCGTGGCGCTCACCGACACCGGCGAACGCCTGGAGGCCGACGAGATCCTCTTCGCCACCGGGCGGGCGCCGCGGACCGACGACCTGGGTCTCGACGCGGTGGGGCTGGAGCCCGGCTCCTGGCTGCCCGTCGACGACACCCTTCGGGTGACCGGCAGCGACTGGCTGTACGCCGTGGGCGACGTGAACCACCGCGCTCTCCTCACCCACCAGGGCAAGTACCAGGCCCGCATCGCGGGCGCCGCCATCGCCGCGCGGGCCTCCGGCGTGCCGCTCCTGGAGACGGACCCCTGGGGTGCCCACGCGGCCACCGCCGACCACGCGGCCGTGCCGCAGGTCGTCTTCACCGATCCGGAGGCCGCGGCCGTGGGCCTCTCCCTCGCCGAGGCGGAGGCGGCCGGGCACCGGGTCCGCGCCGTCGACGTGGACCTCTCCACGGTCGCGGGTGCGGGCCTGTACGCCGACGGATACCGCGGCCGGGCCCGCATGGTGGTCGACGTCGCCCGGGAGATCGTCCTCGGTGTCACCCTGGTCGGCCCCGGCGTGGGCGAGCTGATCCACTCGGCGACCATCGCGGTCGCCGGCGAGGTGCCGATCGGCCGCCTGTGGCACGCGGTGCCGTCGTACCCGACGGTGAGCGAGGTCTGGCTCCGACTGCTGGAGGCGTACCGGGACGCGTGAGCCGAGGGGACCCGTTCCCCGGGGGGACCGGCCGGGCTCCGTCGGCCGGTCCGCCCCGGACCCCTCCCGGGCCGGGTACGTCGCCGCGGCCGGGCGGTTCTCCGGCCGGGCAGGGCTACGGACTCCGGTCGGCGGCTCTCGGGCGCGGGAGACCGCGCCCCCCCAGCGCGGAGTCACGCCCCCGGCGCGGGAGGCAACGTCTGCTCGGCGGGCAGGGCTGTGAACCGTCGGCGCGGGAGGCAACGTCTGCTCGGCGGGCAGGGCTGTGACCCCTCGGCGCGGAAGGCAACGTCTGCTCGGCCGGCAGGGCCGTGACCCCTCGGCGTGGGAGGCTGCGCCTCCTCCGACGTCAGGGCTGCGCCTCCTCGGACGTCGGGGCGCCGCCTCCGCAGTCGGGCAGGCGGCGCCGCTTCGGTCGGGTGGGGCGCCGCGCCCCGTGGGACCGGGCGCCGCCTCCTCAGTCGGGCAGGGTGAACCCGAGGGCCGCCGCGGCCTCCCGCGGTGTCGGCTGGGCCCAGCGCCGCGCCGCCGCCTCGTTCGACGACAGCGAGCGCAGCTCCGCGCGGTCGAGGTAGAGCGTGCCGTCCAGGTGATCCGTCTCGTGCTGCACGATGCGCGCGGGCCAGCCGGCGACGATCTCGTCCACCGCGTGGCCGTGCTCGTCCTGCGCGGTCAGCCTGACGCGGGCGGCCCGGGCCACCACCGCCTGCCAGCCCGGCACGCTGAGACAACCCTCGAAGAACGCCGCCCGGTCGGCGCCGGCCGGTTCGTACGACGGGTTCACCAGGACCCGGTACGGCAGCGGCACCCGGCCGCGCGCCACCCGCACCTCCTCGGGCACCGGCGCCGGGTCCTCGACCACCGCGATCCGCAGCGGCACGCCGACCTGGGGCGCGGCCAGCCCCACACCCGGCGCCGCGTGCATCGTCGCGCGCAGTGCGCTCACGAAGCGGTGCAGCAACCCCGCGTCCAACTGTCCGTCGAAGGGCTCCGCGGGACGCCTGAGTACGGGATCACCCGCGGCGACGATCGGCAACGGGCCCTCCCGGGAGAGCAGTTCCTCCACCTGGTCGCTCAGGGGACGGGAGGTGCCGGGTTCGTGTTCGGGTGCCATCGGGCCAGGATGCCAAGCCCGCGGGCGCGATGCGAGGCGGCGCGGGCGACTCGCCCCCCCGTCGGCGGTGCGCGGGCACGGCCACGGTCCGTCGCTCCGCCCGCGGCGGCCGAACCGCCCGGAGCGGTCGAGCGCGACCCCGGCCCGGCACCTCGGCCCTCCCGGTGTGTGACCCACGCCACCCGGATCAGCGGGAACTCGACGTACGCGCGCCCCGACCTCTGCACCGCCACGGGCGAACCGCCCTGCCCGCGGCCCGAGTCCGTGCCCTACCCGGGAGAAGCCCGCCGATGACCACCGCTCCCTCGCTTGCGACGGACGAGTCCGCACAGTCCCTCGCCCCGCCGTCCGCCCGGAAGAATCCGCTCCGGCCCCTCGTCCTGCGACTGCACTTCTACGCCGGGGTGCTGGTCGCCCCGTTCCTGCTGGTCGCCGCGCTGACCGGCTTCCTGTACGCGGCCTCCTTCCAGGCCGAGAAGATCGTGTACGCCCACGAACTGACCGTGCCCGTGGGCGATGCCGAACTCCCGCTGTCCCGGCAGGTGGCCGCCGCCCGCGCGGCGCACCCGGAGGGCACGGTCACCGCCGTGCGACCGTCACCCGAAGCGGACGCCACGACCAGGGTGCTGATGTCGGGCGTGCCCGGCGTCGACGAAGAGCACTCCCTCGCGGTCTTCGTCGACCCGTACACCGGGAAGGTGCGCGGGGCGCTGGAACAGTACGGATCCACCGGAGCGCTGCCCCTGCGCACCTGGGTCGACGGGCTCCACGCCAATCTGCAGCTGGGCGAGACCGGCCGGCTGTACAGCGAACTCGCGGCGAGCTGGCTGTGGGTGATCGCCGGCGGCGGGCTGGTGCTGTGGTTCGGGCGCCGGCGCGCGCGGCGGAAGGTACGGGGCACCAGCGGCCGCCGCCGCACCCTCGGCCTGCACGCGAGCGTCGGCGTCTGGGCGGCGGCCGGGTTCTTCTTCCTGTCGGCGACCGGCCTGACCTGGTCGGCGTACGCCGGGGCCAACATCGACGAGCTCAGGACCTCCCTCGGCCACGCCACCCCGTCGATCTCGGCGGCCGGCGGCGACCACGGCGGCCACGCGCCGCAGACGGGCGACGGCGGGTCCGGCGCATCCGGCGGCACGCGGGGCGAGGTGGGGATCGACCGGGTCCTCGCGGCGGCCCGCGCCGAGGGGCTGGGCGACCCCGTGGAGATCGTGGTCCCCGCCCCGGCCGACCCGGGGACGTCCGCGTACGTCGTGAAACAGATCCAGCGCAGCTGGCCGGAGAAGCAGGACGCCGTCGCCGTCGACCCGGGCTCCGGGCGGATCACGGACGAACTCCGTTTCGCCGACTACCCGTTGCTCGCCAAGCTGACCCGCTGGGGCATCGACGCCCACACCGGTGTCCTCTTCGGGCTGGCCAACCAGCTCGCCCTGATGGCACTCGCGCTCTGTCTGGTCCTGCTCATCCTCTGGGGCTACCGCATGTGGTGGCTGCGCGGCCGCGCCTCGGGGTTCGGCCGGCCGGTCCCGCGCGGCGCCTGGCAGCAGGTGCCCGCCCGGATGCTCGTACCGCTCATGGCCGCGGTCGCCGTCCTCGGCTACTTCGTCCCGCTGCTCGGCATCCCGCTCGCCCTGTTCATCGCCGTCGACGTCGCCCTGGGCGAGATCGCGTACCGAAAGGGGAAGCGCACCTACGGCGGCCGGGCGGCGTGACCCACGTGGACCCGGCCCCGCCCGCCGGGTCCGCCGCGGGCCCGCCGGTCCCGGCCACGCGCCGCCGGTCCGGCCGCCCCCTGCTCCGGTCGCGCCCCGCCGGGGTCCGAGCCGGACCCGGCGGGGCGGACGGTCACACTCGCTCGAAGTCGCCCGCGAGCGCCGAGGCGATCCGCAGGTGCGAGCGCGCCTCCTCCTGCCTGCCCTGGCGTTCGAGGGTCCGGCCGAGCATCAGCCGGGCGTAGTGCTCGACCGGGTCCCGCTCGACGAGAGCGCGCAACTCGGTCTCCGCACGGCGCAGTTGGGCCGAGTGGTAGTACGCGCGTGCCAGCAGCAGCCGGGGGCCCACCTGCTCCGGCACCTCGTCGACCAGACCGCTCAGCACCCGTGCGGCGGCCGCGTAGTCCTTGGCGTCGAAGAACATCCGGGCGCGCTCCCAGCGCTCCGCGGCCGTCCCGTGGTCGTAGTAGTTCATGTCCACTGCTGACCTCCTTCGGGGGCGCCAACCGCGACAGGTCGTTGAATATTCCACTACTATGCGGTGGAGCGGCGGCGGAGGAGTCCGGCAGGGGCCGGGAGACGCGTGCCGGTCGCGGAGGGCCCCGGCCGGGATGCCGGGGAACGGATGTGCCGTGCCGGTTCGAGGCAAGTGCCCCGCAATGGGTGGGCAACGGACTGACGACGGGCCCCGGACGGGGCTAGGTTGGGCGCCATGAGCAATCTTGATCGCGAGGCGGCCCCCGCCCTGTGCGGAGGCCGCGGCTTCGTGGTGGCCGAGCCGGTGCGCGAACTCCTCAGCCCCCGCCCGGTCCGGCTCGGCGAGTCCACCGAGGTCCGCCGCCTGCTGCCCAACCTCGGCCGCCGCATGGTCGGCGCCTGGTGCTTCGTCGATCACTACGGGCCCGACGACATCGCCGACGAACCCGGCATGCAGGTCCCGCCGCACCCGCACATCGGGCTGCAGACGGTCAGCTGGCTGCACGAGGGCGAGGTGCTGCACCGCGACTCCACCGGCAGCCTGCAGACGATCCGCCCGCGTGAGCTCGGCCTGATGACCTCCGGCCGTGCCATCAGCCACTCCGAGGAGAGCCCCAAGTCGCACGCCCGCCTGCTGCACGGCGCGCAACTGTGGGTGGCCCTCCCCGACGAGCACCGGCACGCCGACCCGCACTTCGAGCACCACGCCGACCTGCCCACGGTCACCGCTCCCGGCCTCACCGCCACCCTCGTCCTCGGCAGTGTCGACGGCGCGACCTCGCCCGGCACGACGTACACCCCGATCGTCGGAGCCGACCTGAGTCTCACCCGCGGTGCCGACCTGCGGCTGCCCCTGGAACCCGACTTCGAGTACGCCGTGCTCTCCATGTCCGGCGAGGCGCACGTCGACGGTGTACCGCTGCTGCCGGGCTCGATGCTCTACCTCGGCTGCGGCCGCACCGAACTCCCGCTGCGCGCCGAGTCGGACGCGGGCCTGATGCTCCTGGGCGGCGAGCCGTTCGAGGAGGAGCTGATCATGTGGTGGAACTTCATCGGACGCACCCAGCAGGACATCGAGCAGGCCCGCGAGGACTGGACGACCGGCTCCCGCTTCGGCGAGGTCAAGGGCTACGACGGCGCTCCGCTGTCCGCCCCCGCCCTCCCGCCCGTCCCGCTCAAGCCGCGCGGCAGGGTGCGCTGACCGTGAGCGACCCGCACCTCCCCGCCGTCCTGCCCGACACGGACCGCACCCGTCACCGCCGCCTCCGGGAACAGGGCAGCCTCGACCGGGCGCAGCTGAACGCCGTCCTCGACGCGGGATTCGTCTGCCACCTCGGGGTCGTCGTCGACGGCGTCCCCATGGTCGTACCGACCGTCTACGGCAGCGACGGCCGGCACCTGTACCTGCACGGCTCCGTCGCCGGCCGCAGCCTGGTCGCGTCGCCCGGCGCGGCGATCTGCGTGACCGTCACCCACGTGGACGGCCTGGTGCTCGCCCGCTCGGTGTTCGAGCACGGCGTGAACTACCGCAGCGCGATGATCTACGGCGTACCGCGCCTCGTGACCGACCCGGACGAGAAGCTGGCGGGCCTGCGCCGCCTCACCGAGCACGCGACACCCGGACAGTGGGACTACGCGCGCCGGCCGAACCGCAAGGAGCTGGCGGCCACCACCCTGCTCGCCCTCTCCCTGGAGGAAGCCTCGGTCAAGATACGCACCGGCGGCCCCGACGACGGTGACGGGCCCGACGCGGCCCTCGGGCTCTGGGCGGGCGTCCTGCCGCTGACCGCCACCTGGGGGGAACCGGAGCCCGACCCCCTGCTCGCCGACGGCATCGAGCCCCCGGCGCACATCACCGCCCGCGGCAACACCCGCGCCGGATAGCGGGACACGGGTGCGGCGCGCGCCGCACCCGTGCGGACGGCGGGCGCCGCGCCCCGTCCGCCCGTGGGTGTGCCTGTCCCTGCGTACCGCCCTGCGCCGCGCCCTGGGCACCCGGGCCGCCGCCCGCGCCGCCCACCGCCCCGGTCCCGGTCGGCGGCGACCGGCGCCGGGACCGCCCGTACAGGGGTGTTCGCACCGGGCTTCCGGCCACCGGGCCGCGGGCGAAGGGTGCCCCGCCCCCGCCGCCCGTGAACTCGCCCCGTCCCGGGCCCTTTCCCCTGCCGGTTCACCTGCCCCTGACGGTCCGCCTGCCCGGATGGTCTAACTGAGCACGCGCCCACGCCGCTTCTGAGTCAAGAGTGGGGGCATGGCAGAAACCGGCGAGCGGCGGCGCAGTACGTCCTCCTCCACCACACGCGAGCCCCGCGGGCGAAAGGTGCGCGGCGCACAGGACGCTGCGCACCGCGCCGCGGAGGCGCTCACCCAGCTCATCCGTCACCGCCTCGAGGGCGTCTCCGCGGTGTCCCGCGGTGAGGACGACGGCTGGATCGTCAACGTCGACGTGCTGGAGGTGGAGCGGATCCCCGACACCACCAGCCTGCTCGCCACCTACGAGGTCGAGCTGGACCCGTCGGGAGAACTGCAGCAGTACCGACGCGTCGCCCGCTACCGGCGTGGCGCCCAAGACCAATGACCGGCCTCCTGGCCCCGCAGATCGGAAGGACCGCCGCATGACCACCTACAGCGACGAGGTCGTGTGCGCGCCGCGCGCCGGGACCCTCTACGACGTGCTGGAACTCATCCTCGACCGCGGCATGGTCATCGACGTCTTCGTCCGCGTGTCCCTGGTGGGCATCGAGATCCTCAAGGTGGACGCCCGGATCGTCGTGGCCAGCGTCGACACGTACCTGCGGTTCGCCGAGGCCTGCAACCGCCTCGACCTGGAGCACGACGCACGCAGCAAGACCGTGCCCGAACTCTTCGGCGGGCCCGTCTCGAAGGCCGTCGGCAGGGCGGGCGCCAAGAAGACGGCCCGCTCGCTCACCGACCGGGTGAAGGACGCCCTCGGTCCCGGTGACGAGGACGACGACTCCGCCGAGGACGAGGGCGACGAGCGCGAGCAGCGGTCCGAGCGTCCGCGCCGCCGCCCCGCCGAGCGCAGCAGGTCCGGTGGCCGCCGTGACCGCGACGACGACCGTCCCCGCTCCCGCTCGCGCAAGCGCGCGGACGAGGAGGAGTGACCGTGACCGCGACGACCTCCACGGCGCTGGACGCCCTGTACGTCTACGGCATCGCTCCCGCCCCCGTCCGGGCGCCCCGCGCGCTCGGAGTGGGCGGTGCCCCGGTGCAGGTGCTGACCGAGTCCGGCCTGTGTGCCGCGGTCTCGCCGGCGCCCGGCAACCTGAGGGCCCGACGACGTGACCTGATGGCCCACCAGGCCGTGCTCGACGAACTGGCGACCCAAGGCCCCGTCATCCCGATGCAGTTCGCGGTCCTCACTCGCGACGCCGACGCGATGCGAACCCAACTGCAGTCAGGCCAGGCGCACTTGGCCGCACAGCTCGAAGGCATCCGAGGGCGTGTCGAGATGAACGTCAAGGGGGCGACGGTGCCCGGCTCCTTCGAGCGGCTCGTCCACCGGGACGAAGCGCTGCGCAACCTGGCCCGCCGGACCCGCCGCAGGCCCGACTACGACGCCAACGTGCGGCTCGGCGAGGCGATCGCCCGCGCGGTGCGCCAGGAGGCGCAGCGCGCGGCGCACGAAGTCCTCGCCAGACTGGCGCCGTTCGCCGAACGGACCGTTCAGGGCACGCTCGACGACACCCATGTGCTGAGCACGTCCTTCCTGGTACGTGCCACGGACGAGAAGCGCTTCCGGGAGGCCGTCGCCGAACAGGCGCACCGGTTCGGGGACCGGCTGGCGCTCAGTGTGACCGGCCCGCTGCCCTGCTACAGCTTCGTCGACACCGCGCCCGCAGCGGCCGGGGTGTGACGACATGGGGCTCGTGAGCGGCATTCTGCTGCTTCCCCTGGCACCGGTGCGCGCCACCCTGTGGGTCGCCGACCACCTCCTCCAGGAAGCCGAACGGCAGGCTCACGACCCGCGCGCCGTGCAGGCACGCCTGGCCGCCCTCAATCGTGACCTGGACGAGGGCGTCATCGACGAGGCGGCCTTCGAGCAGGAGGAGGAACGGCTCCTCGAACTCCTGGAACATCCGGTCCGCTACATGGGCTGCGCACCCCCGACCATGACCTCATCGCTTGGAAGGCACGCATGAACGACAGCTGCAAAGTGGCCGTGGCGGCCGCCGTGGCCGGCGGATACGTCCTGGGACGGACCAAGAAGGCCAAAGTCGCCTTTGCCATCGGCACCTATCTCGCGGGACGGCGCTTCAGCCTCTCGCCGGGCCAACTGCTCTCACAGGGACTGGCGAAGCTTCAGGAGACGCCGCAGTTCCAGGATCTCAGCGAGCAGGTGCGCGGAGAGTTGCTGAGCGTCGGGCGCTCGGCCGTCTCGGCCGCCGCCAACCGCCGCCTGTCGACCCTCACCGACGCACTCCGCGACCGTACGGACGCGCTCCTCGACTCCGCCGGCAAGGGCCGCCCGGATGACGAGGACGTCGACGAGGACGGCGAGGACGACGAGTACGACGAATCCGACGAGTACGAAGACGACGGATACGAGGACACGGGCAGGGACGAAGAAGACGAGGAAGACGAAGAAGAGGACGAGGACGAGGAGCCGGCGGAAGAGGAAGAGGAGCCGGAGGACGAGGAAGAAGACGTAGAGGACGAGGACGACGGCGCCCGGAGACGCGAAGCGAGAGGCCGGGAAGAGGAGCCGGAGGAAGAGGAGGAAGAGGAGCCGGAGGAAGAAGAAGAGGAAGAGGAGCCGGAGGAAGAAGAAGAGGAGGAGGGTCCGGACGAGGGCGCGGAGCCGGACGAGGAGGAGGAAGAGGAAGAGGAGGAAGAGGAAAGGCCCGGCGGGAAGCGCGGCTCCGAGCGGTCGCGGTCCGGGCGTGAGGAGCGCAGGAGGTCACGGACCGAGAAGAGGTCCGCCGGCCGCAAGGCGGCGCCCCCGCCCCCGCGCAAGAGGGCGGCCGGCAGGAGCCCGGCCAAGGAGGCTCCGGCCAAGAAGGCCGCTGCCCGCAAGACATCGTCCGGACAGGCTGCCAAGAAGACCTCCGACTCCGCCCCGGCGAAGAAGGCGGCGAGCAAGAAGGCGGCCAAGAAGGCCCCGGCCAAGAAGGCGCCCGCGAAGAAGGCCGCACCGGCGAAGAGCGCGGCCAAGAAGGCACCTGCCAAGAAGGCGGCCACGAAGGCGCCCGCCAAGAAGGCGGCGAAGAAAGCGCCCGCCAAGAAGGCGCCCGCCAAGAAGGCGCCGGCGAAGAAGGCCGCGGCGAAGAAGGCGCCTGCCAAGAAGGCGCCCGCCAGGAAGTCCGCCGCCAAGAAGACGGCACCGGCGAAGAAGACCAGCGGGCGAGGCGCGGCGGCGAAGAAGACCGCACGCTCCTCCGGAAGCAACCAGTCGCGTCAGACGAGCAGATCCGCCGGCGGCGGCCGGGGTTCCGGCGCGCGGCGGGGGAGGTGAGCGGAGATGGCCAGCACGCAGGAGAAGACACCCGTCGACGAGCTGAAGGACGCCCTGACGGGCTATATCGGGGCGATGGGCGGCAAGCTCGCGGACAAGGCCCAGGACAAGCTGGGCGATCTGACCGGCCATCTCTCGGACGCCGCGGAGGGCTCGGGCTCCGGTCTGCTGGGCGGGGTCGCCAAGCGGGTCATGAGCGGTGACTCGCCGGTGAAGGCCCTGATGATGGAGAAGGGCAAGAGCGTCAAGGACAACATCGTCGAGAAGTTCACGGGCAAGAAGGGCGGCAGCAGCTCGAAGAAGGGCAGCAGCATCAAGGCGACGAACATCGTCGAGACCGTCGACATCGGCGTCCCGCTGCGCACCGTCTACGACCACTGGACGCAGTTCGAGGACTTCAGCAGCTTCACCAAGGGCGTGCGCAGCGTCAGCAAGTCCGGCGACACCGAGTCCGACTGGAAGGCCAAGATCGGTCCGTCCAGCCGCGGCTGGAAGGCGACCGTCCAGGAACAGGTACCGGACGACCGGATCGTCTGGACGTCCGAGGGCGCCAAGGGCAGCACCCGGGGTGCGGTCACCTTCCACGAGCTTGCCCCCAGCCTCACCCGCGTCGTCCTGATCATCGAGTACTACCCGGCCGGCTTCTTCGAGAAGACCGGCAATATCTGGCGCGCCGTGGGCCGCCGGGTGCGGCTCGACCTCAAGCACTTCGCCCGCCACGTCACGCTGCACGGCGACGACGAGGTGGAGGGCTGGCGCGGGGAGATCCGCGAGAGCGAGGTCGTCACCTCCCACGAGGACGCCATGGAGGAGGAAGAGCGCCGCGAGCAGGAGGCCGAAGAGGGCGAGGGCGAAGAGGGCGCCGAGGGCGCCGAGGGCGAAGAGGGCGAGGAGGGCGAGGAGGGCGCCGAGGGTGAGGAGGGCGCCGAAGACGCGTACGAGGACGAGGACGCCGAGGACGCCGAGGACGCCGACGGCTACGACGAGGACGCCGAGGACGCCGAAGACGCCGAGGACGCCGAAGACGCCGAGGGTTACGACGAGGACGCCGAGTACGACGAGGACGAGGAGCCCTACGACGAGGAGGAGGACGCCGACCAGGTCGACGAGGACGAAGAGGACGAGGACGAGGTCGACGAGGACGAAGAGGACCGGCCCCGACGTCGGTCCCGCGCGCGCCGCTGATCACCTGGGAGCACTGTGACCGACGTCAGCAGCTGGAACACGGGCCCGGCCCTGCAGCCGACCGGGCCCGTCACGGGCAACCTCGCCGACCTCCTCGAACGAGTCCTCGACAAGGGGATCGTCATCGCGGGCGACATCAAGATCGACCTGCTCGACATCGAGCTGCTCACCATCCGGCTGCGGCTCTTCATCGCCTCGGTCGACACCGCCAAGAAGGCGGGCATCGACTGGTGGGAGACCGATCCGGCGCTCTCCTCGCGGGCGAAGCGGGACGCGCTGGCCGAGGAGAACGCCCGGCTGCGCGAACGGCTCCAGGAACTGGAGAGCGGCGAAGCGGACGAGGAGCAGACCCGATGAACCGGACCCCGGACCCGCGGCAGGCCCCCGGGCCCCGCACGGCCGTCACCGGGCCACGCCCGCTCGGACCCGCCGCCACCGGCGAGGACCCGCACCCCGGCTCCGGGCGCCACGAACCCGGGCCCACCGTCACCTATGCCTTCGCCCTGACCCGCACACCGCCGCCCGACGACCTGCTGGCCGGGGCCGCCGGGCACGAAGGCGGTGGGCCGCTGCGCGTCCTGCGGGCCGGGTCCCTGGCCCTGGTCGTCCAGGACGTACCCGCCGAGGCCTTCGACACGGCGGCACTGACCGAACGGTTCAACGACTCCTACCAGCTGGAACGCTGTGCGCGGGCCCACCATGAAGGCGTCCACGCGGCCGCCGGCCACGGCGCGGTCGTGCCGCTCCCGCTGGCGACGCTGTATCTCAGCGACCGCAACGCGACCGACGCCGTCGCGGCCAGGGAGACGGCGGTGCACGCGCTGCTGGACCGCCTGGACGGCCGTACGGAATGGGCGGTCAAGGTGCACGCGGCGCAGGGCGGCTCCTCGCCCGCACCGGAGGACGGCCCCGTGACCCCCGCCGAGAGCGGCCGGGCCTACCTGAGCCGGGCCAGTGCCCGCCGGCGTGCCCACCAGGTCGCGCGCGAGGACGCCCTCGCGCTCGCCCACGCCGTCGATCTGGAGCTGCGCCGGCACGTGGTCGCCGCGACGCGGCACCGCCCGCAGAGCGAGCAGCTGACCGGCAGAAGCACACCGCAGCTGCTGAACGCCGCCTACCTCGTCGACGACGCCCAGCGCCCGGCCCTCGCCCGGGCCCTGGACGGGCTGCGAGCCGACGAGCGGTTCGGCGGACTGGAGATCGACGAGTCGGGCCCCTGGATCCCCTACTCCTTCGCCCGGTTGGACGAGGCCCTGGACGGGGTGGAAGGCAAGGTGGACGCATGACCGTGCCGCCCGCGCGGGAGGTCGCCGTGCCCAGTCCCGTTCCCTGGGACGGCGCCGAACCCTTCGCGCCCATCGGAGTGCCGCTCGTCGACCTCCTGGACCGGGTCCTGGCCACCGGCGTGGTCGTCAGCGGCGACCTCGTCCTCGCGATCGCCGACGTGCCGCTGGTGCGGATCTCCCTGCACGCCCTGCTGTCGTCGGTCAACGACCGGGTTCCCGCCCCCTGGGCGGACAGTGGGCCGCTGTGACGGCGCCGCCCCGGGTCGACACCCTGGACCTCGATCCCGAGCGGGTCGCGGGCGATCTGGCCGCCCTGGTGCTGACCGTCGTCGAACTCGTCCGGCAGCTGATGGAACGCCAGGCCGTGCGCCGCTTCGAGGAGGGCACGCTGAGCGCCGAGCAGGAGGACCGCCTCGGCACGGCCCTCATGCTGCTCGACGAGCGCATGGACGAGATGTGCGCCCGGCACGGGCTGGAGCGCAGCGACCTCAACCTCGATCTCGGTCCCCTGGGGCCGCTGCTGGCGGACCCCGGCTGCTGAGGCCGCCGGTCACCGGCGACCGGCCCCGGCCCGGCGCCGGTCCCACCGAGAGGACATGAGCAGAAGTGATCGAGCTGGCCGCGCTGTTCGCCGTCCTGGGAGCGGCCAGCAATGCCGCGGGCACCGCCTTCCAGCGCAAGGCGGCATCCACGGTCGCGCGCGGCGGCGGTCTGCGGCTGATCCTCGAACTGGCCCGGCGCCCGGCCTGGCTGATCGGCATCGCCGGCGTCGTCGGGGCCGCGGTGTTCCAGGCCCTGGCCCTGGTGAACGGGCCGCTCGCCCTGGTGCAGCCCCTGTTCATTCTCGAACTTCCGTTCGCCCTGCTGATCGCGATCCCGCTGCTGCACCGGCGGTTGCCGGCCGCGGGCTGGTGGGCCGTCGCGGGTGTGGTCGGCGGTCTCGCCCTGCTGCTCGCGGCGGCGGCTCCCGGCGGAGCCGTCCATCAGGCGAGCATGGCGCGCTGGATCCCGGCGCTGGTGCTGTGCCTGGGGGCGGTGGCCGTCGCGGTCGCGGTGGCGCGGCCCGGCCGGCCGCCGCTCTTCCGGGCCGCCGTGCTGGCCTCCGCGTCCGCCGTCAGCAACGCCCTGACGGCGGCGCTGCTGAAGTCGGCGACGGGCACGCTCGCCGCCGAGGGGTTCACCGCCTTCCTCGCCCAGTGGCAGACCTACGGATTCGCGCTGACGGGGGTGGGCGCCGTCCTGCTCCTGGAGAACGCGCTCCAGGCCGGGCCGCTCGCGGCGTCGCAGCCCGCGCTGACCATCGGTGACGCCGTGGTGAGCCTGGTGCTCGGCATCACCCTGTTCGGCGAGACCGTCCGCACCGGCTGGTGGCTGGTGCCCGAGGCGCTCGGGGGCGCGCTGATCCTCTGGGGCGTCCTGCGGCTGACCCGCGTGGTGCCCCACGTCCGTGAAGTCGCCGGGTAGCGCGGCGTGTGAGTACGGCGGCTGGGGATACTCGGGGCTCTATGGCGCGGATACCTGGAATTCATCACACAGAGCGCGAGGCGCGTTCCGACGAGTCGCGGGATCAGGCCGCGGGTTCGCGGGACGAGCCGGGCACGGCGGCCTCTGCGGACACCGGGGACGGCCGGTACGCATCCGGCCCGGCCGCGGACACCGACGGTCCGGCCGCGGACACCGACGGGGACGACCGGTACGGACCCGACCCGAGTGTCGAGCGCAAGGCGCCGGACGGCCCCACGCAGCTGCCGAAGCAGTCGTGGAAGGCGGCGATGCGCGGCACGCTGCGCGAGTTCAAGGACGACGAGCTGACCGACCGCGCGGCCGCCCTGACGTACTACGGTGTGCTGTCGCTCTTCCCGGCGCTGCTGGTTCTGGTGTCCCTGCTGGGCGTTGCCGGGAAGTCGACCACCGACAAGGTGATGGACAACCTCAAGCAGCTGACGCCGGGGTCCGCCCGGGACATCATCACGAACGCCGTCGACCAGCTCCAGGGCAACGGCGGCACCGGTTCGATCATGGCCGTGCTGGGTCTGGTCCTGGCGGTCTGGTCGGCCTCGGGCTACGTCGCCGCGTTCATCCGCACCGCCAACGCCGTGTACGACATGCCCGAGGGCCGCCCGGTGTGGAAGATCCTGCCGGTGCGCGTCGGTGTGACCGTCGTGCTCATGGTCCTCGCCGTGTTCAGCGCCCTGATCGTGGTCTTCACCGGCGGTCTGGCCCGTCAGGCGGGGACCGCGCTGGGTATCGGCGACACCGCTCTGACCGTGTGGGCGATCGCCAAGTGGCCCGTCCTCGTCGTCCTGGTCACCGTCATGATCGCGATCCTCTACTGGGCCACGCCCAACGCCAAGGTCCGCGGGTTCCGCTGGGTCACCCCGGGCAGTGTCCTGGCCCTGGTGATCTGGCTGATGGCCTCCGCCGGCTTCGCGTTCTACGTGGCCAACTTCGCCTCGTACAACAAGACGTACGGCACCATGGCCGGCGTCATCGTGTTCCTGGTCTGGCTCTGGATCAGCAACCTGGCGATCCTGCTGGGCCTGGAGTTCGACGCCGAGACCGTCCGGCAGCGCGCGGTGGCCGGCGGACACCCTCCGGAGGAGGAGCCGTACGCCGAGCCGCGCGACACGAGCAAGTGGGACGAGCAGGACCGGCGCCGGATGGACGGGCCGTGACCGCCTTCGCCACTCCCTGACGGACGGACACCCCTGAACGCCGAGCGGCGCGAAGACGGCTGTGGGACCAGCCTCTGCGCGCCGCTCGGTTCCGTATGGGCCCGGCCCGCCCGCCGACAGGGCGGAGAAGCGGGACGGGCCGGGCACCGGTGGTGCCGCGGTGCCGGTGGTCAGGCGGCCGGTCCGCGGTGGGGGCGGCTGAGCACGCGCATGCTGTGCGCCTCCAGGGTCACCTGCACGCCCGCCTTGAACTCGGTCTCGTCCGACTCCTCGCCGGCCGGGTCGGCGGTGTCCGCCACCGTCCGCCACATCTCGCCGAAGGCCGCGGGAGGCAGCCGGAACTGCAGCGGCTCGTGCCAGGCGTTGAACAGCACGAGGAACGAGTCGTCGCTCAACCGCTCGCCCTCCGGACCGCGTTCGCCGATGGCGTCGCCGCACAGATAGGCCCCCAGCGCGTGGGCGTCGCCGCGCTGCCAGTCCTCGTCCGCCATGATGTGCGCGTCCGGCCGCAGCCACACCGCGTCCGCGCGCTCGGGCGGTGTTCCGTCCACGGGACCGCGCAGGAACCGGCGCCGGCGCAGCACGGGGTGCGCGCGGCGCAGCGCCACGATTTTCTGCGTGTACGCCAGCAGGCCGCGGCGCTCCTTGTCGAGGTCCCAGTGCGTCCAGGAGACCTCGTTGTCCTGGCAGTAGGCGTTGTTGTTGCCCTCCTGGGTGCGGCCGAACTCGTCCCCGTGGGCGATCATCGGCACCCCCTGCGACAGCAGCAGGGTGGTCAGCATGTTGCGTTGCTGACGGGCCCGCAGCCGCAGGATGCCCGGATCGTCGGTGGCACCCTCCGCCCCGCAGTTGAAGGAGCGGTTGTCGCTCGCGCCGTCGCGCCCGTCCTCGCCGTTGGCCTCGTTGCGCCGCTCGGTGTACGAGACCAGGTCGCGGAGGGTGAAGCCGTCGTGGGCGACGACGAAGTTGACGCTCGCGCGGGGGCGCCGGCGGTCGCGCTGGTACAGGTCGGACGAGCCCAGCAGACGCCCCGCAAGGTCGGCGACCGTGTGGTCGTCGCCGCGCCAGAAGCCGCGCACGGTGTCGCGGTACCGTCCGTTCCACTCGCTCCACAGCGCCGGGAAGTTGCCGACCTGGTAGCCGCCGTCGCCGATGTCCCAGGGTTCCGCGATGAGCTTGACGCGGCTGATGACCGGGTCCTGCTGCACCACGTCGAAGAACGCGGACAGCCGGTCCACCTCGTGGAACTGGCGGGCGAGTGTCGCCGCGAGGTCGAAGCGGAAACCGTCCACGTGCATCTCGGTCACCCAGTACCGCAGCGAGTCCATGATCAGCTGCAGAACGTTGGGGTGGCGCATCAGCAGGCTGTTGCCGGTGCCGGTGGTGTCGAAGTAGTGCGCCGGGTCGTCGTCGACGAGGCGGTAGTAGCTCCGGTTGTCGATGCCGCGGAACGACAGGGTCGGCCCGTTCTCGTTGCCCTCGGCGGTGTGGTTGTAGACGACGTCGAGGATCACCTCGATGCCGGCCCGGTGCAGTGCCTTGACCATCGACTTGAACTCGTTCACCTGGCCGCCCCGGCTGCCGGCCGAGGAGTAGGCGTTGTGCGGGGCGAAGAACCCGATGGTGTTGTACCCCCAGTAGTTCGACAGGCCCTTGTCGGTCAGGAAACCGTCCTGGGTGAACTGGTGCACCGGCATCAGCTCCACGGCCGTGACGCCGAGCCGCTGCAGATGGTCGACGACGGCCGGGTGCGCCAGCCCGGCGTAGGTGCCGCGGATCTCCTCGGGCACGTCGGGATGGAGCTGCGTCAGCCCCTTGACATGCGCTTCGTAGATCACCGACTGGTGGTACGGCCGCTCGGGTGACCGGTCGCCCTCCCAGTCGTAGCGGTGGTCGGTGACGACGCCCAGCGGGACGTGGCCCAGGCTGTCGCGTTCGTCGGGCCGTCCGGGATCGTCCGGGTGGTGTCCGGTCAGCGAGGGGTGGCCGTCGATCTGCCCGTCGACGGCCGTCGCGTACGGGTCGAGGAGGAGCTTGGCGGGGTTGCAGCGCAGGCCCTCCGCCGGATTCCAGGGCCCGTGCACCCGGTAGCCGTAGCGCTGTCCCGGGCGCACGTCCGGCAGATGGCCGTGCCAGACGCCTCCGTCGGCCTCCGGCAGCGTGACCCGTCGTTCCCTGCCGTCGTCGTCGATCAGACAGAGCTCGACCTTCTCGGCGCACTCCGAGAACAGGGCGAAGTTCGTACCGGAGCCGTCGTAGGAGGCACCGAGCGGATAGGGACGTCCTGGCCATGTCTGCATGAACCGCAGACAAGCACGCCGGAGTTGGGTCCGCTCGGCGACCGGGAGGGCGCCGGCGGCCTCAGGCCGCCGGCTTCCAGCCGAGGGCGGGTCCGAGACGGGTGGCCATGTCGGTGAGGATCTGGACGTAGTCCTCGTGCTCGAAGGTGAAGGGCAGCGCGAAGGCGACCTCGTCGATCTCCCGGAACGCGGCGTGGGCGTGCAGCCGCTCGGCGATCTCGTCCGAGGTGCCGACGAGATCCGGGGCGAACATCAGGCGGGCCGGTCCCTGCGGAGCCGCGGTCCGCGGCAGCCGCTGCGCCGCGTAGTGCGCGTACTTGGCGCGCTGCCGAGGCGAGGCGCTGTCGGTGGGGACGACGACGAGGCCCTGGGAGACGCGGGCGCGCTCGCCGTCGGGATGGCGGGCCCGGAAGGCCCGTACGTGGGAGAGCTGGATCTCGGCGAAGTCCTCGGACTCCTCCGCCTTCACGACGCTGCTGGTGAGCAGGTTCATCCCGTGCTCGCCCGCCCACCGCGCCGACCCCAGGCTGCCGCCGCCGTACCAGAGGCGCCGGCCCAGCCCGGGGGACTGCGGCTGGACGCGGTCGGAGAACACCTCGAACCCCTCGCTGCCGCTGAATCCGGTGGCGGGTTCGCCGCGTACGAAGTCCAGCAGCCGCCGCACCCGGTCGTAGCCGAAGTCCTCGGCGTCGGCGGTGCCCGGGTGGAGAGCCTCCCTGACCCGCTCGTAGTGCATCGGCGGTCCGGTGCTCACCCCCGGATTGAGACGGCCCCCCGACAGCAGGTCGACCGTCGCCAGGTCCTCGGCCAGCCGCAGCGGGTTCTCCCACCCGAGCGGGATGACCGCGGTGCCCAGCTCGATGCGGCGGGTGCGCTGCGAGGCGGCGGCCAGGACGGCCACGGGGGAGGAGATGCCGTACTGGAGATGGCGGTGGCGCAGCCACGCGCTGTCGAAGCCCAGGCGCTCGCCCAGTTCGATGATCTCCAGCGTCGACTCGTGACCGCGGCGGGGGTCGGCCTCGTCGAAGAGGCCGATGGTCAGGAAGCCCAGCTTCCGCAGCGGTCGTGAACTCAGCGGCACAAGCTCCTCCGACGTCCTCGGTGCTCCGGTCGCACACCAGTACCGTTCCGAGTGTCTCAGGTGATCGTCCTGCGGAACGGCTGAATTCCGTACGGCAGGGGAGACGGTAGGGCGGGTCGCGCTCCCGGCGGCGGCCCGCCCGCCACGGACGTCCGGACGACACGAGGAGCGCACGCCATGGGGACCGCTGTGCACGTCCCGCAGACCCGGGACATGATCGGGGAGGAACTCTCCGGCGACGAGGCGCTGACCGCGCTGCGCCGGTACGGAGGCCGTCGGCTGCTTCTGGACGCGTTCTCCCGGTTCCGTTACGCCGACGGCTTCACCAGCGCCCGCGCCCTCGGATTCCAGGTGGTGCTGGGCATGGTGCCGTTCACCATCGCCCTGGTCGGCGTGGCCACCACGGTGCACACCGAGAGCGTCGGACGGATCATCGAACTCACCCTGAGCCGGATCGTGCCGGGGGCCAGCACGGACCTGGTCGAGGAAGCCCTGGAGAGGACGCGGCGCAGCGCCGGTTCCGGGGTGTGGAGCGCCGTCGCCATGTGGGTGGGCCTGGCCTTCGCGGTGCTCAACCTGGCCTCGGCGATGGCGCAGGTCGAGCGGGGCGCCAACCGCATCTACGGCATCGAGCGCGACCGGCCCTTCCTGCGGAAGTACGGGCGGTCCCTGCTGCTCGCGCTCGCCGCCGGCATGCCGATGGTCCTCGGCTTCCTCGTGCTCGTCGCGGGCGAGGCGGTGGGGGACTCGGTGGTGCAGACCTTCGGCATGTCCGCCGGCCGGCTCGACTGGTGGGGCGCGGCCCAGATCCCCGTCGGCGTCGCGCTCGCCTGGGTGGCCTCGGCGGTGATCTTCCGCTGGGCACCCCGCCGGGACCAGCCGGGTTACACCTGGCTCGCGTTCGGCTCGGCCGTCCACCTCGTGCTGTGGGTGGCGGCCACCTGGCTGCTCGCCCTGTACGTCGCCGAGAGCGGCTCCTTCGGCGCGCTGTACGGGCCGTTGACGGCCTTCGTCGCGCTGCTGCTGTGGGCCAATCTGACCGGCGTCGCGCTCTTCCTCGGCATCGCGTTCGCCGCTCAGCTCGAAGCGGCCCGGGCCGGGATCACCGAGGCGGTGCGGCCGGACCCCGGCCCCGGGCCCTGACGTCCGCCGCCGCCCTTCGGGAACCCGGCGTCCGGCGCCGCGATGCGGGGCGGGGCGGGCGGAACCGTCCCGGAAACGGAGCGGGCCGGACCCGCGGGGGCCCGGCCCGGTCACCCTCGCCCCGGTCTCAGCGGTGAGACGGGGTGGGCAGCTCCGTACGGTGGTCGTAGTACGCCCACGCGCCCACGGCCACCACGGCGGTGAGCCCGACGGTCACCACGCGCAGGACTCCGGACGTCTGCAGGGCCACCAGCGCCGTGAGGACCGCCCCGGCCAGCATGATCATGCGGCTGACGAAGCGCTGGGCCGGCTTCTGCGGTTCCTCGCGGTCCTTGAGGTCGTGCAGGGCGTCGCTCGCGGGGTGCCGGGAGCCCCGGCGGGCCCGCGCCCGGTACTGCAACCCGAAGCTGATCACCGCGTACAGCGCGAGCGCGCCCAGGGCCCAGAGCCAGCCCTGCGGGTCACCGTCCGCTCCTCGTGCCAGATGCATGACACCTCTCCTCCCCAGTGGCATCCGTATGCCCCGGAACCCCGGGCACAGGCACGGTTCAGCCGTCACCCTCCTGACACGGGGTGAGGATCAGGATCGTCACGTCGTCGCGGATCGTGGTGCCGAACCGCACGAGGTCCTCCCACACGAGGTCGAGGAGGGCGTCGGCCTCCGCATCCGCGAAACCGGTCAGCCGGTCGACCAGCGGGTAGAAGGCGCCGGTCGGGTCACGGGTCTCGGTCACCCCGTCGGACGCCAGGAACAGCCGGTCGCCCCGCTTCAGCGGCACGCGGCACTCGCGCGGCGGGGAGAGGCCGAGGAGCCCCACACCGAGCGGGGCCCCGGGCTCCACGTCCAGCTCGACGGCCCGGCCGTCGCGCAGGAGCAGCGGCTGGGGATGGCCGCAGGACACGATCCGTACCGTGTCGGCGTCCCCGGAGAACTCCAGAAGCACGGCGGTCGCGAACAGCTCGGAGGACTCGACCGGGGCCGAGTCCACCGCGAGCCTGCGGTCGAGCCGGCCCGCCAGCGCGGTCACGTCCCGCCGGTCCAGCACCGCCTCCCGGAACGCCCCCAGCAGGGAGGCGACCGTCCCGACCGCCGACAGCCCGTGCCCCTGGACGTCGCCCATCACCGCCCGGACCCCGTACGGGCCGTCCCGCACGTCGAAGAAGTCACCCCCGACCAGCGTTCCGTGCTGCGCCGCCCGGTAGAGCCTGGCGCAGCGCACCGGCCCGATCCGGTCGGCGAGCGGCGGCAGGACGGCGAGCTGGACCGCCTCCGCGACGCTGCGGACCGTCACCAGCTGCGCGTCGCGCCGGCTGCGCACCAGCGACACGAACACGCTGAGCGCCGCGATGAAGGTGATGGTCAGCAGGTCCGTGTTGCCCGGATGGTTGATGTGCAGGGCCGGGATGTTCAGAAGGACGACCACGACGAGGCCGAAGAGAGCCGTCGCCGCGGGCCCGTAGGAGAGCACCGCCAGCGACGGGATGGCACCCAGCAGGAAGCCGATGTCCAGCGGCCGGCGGCTCAGCAGTTCGGCGATGCCGACGCCCACCAGCAGGACCACCGGGAGGGCCCGCACCCAGTGCGGGGGCGGCGCGCCGCGAAGCCAGCCGCGGTCGTCACCGGTCCCGCGCCGGGACATGCTCACACCCATCGCAGCCCTCCTCACCCACCACGCTCCTCCGTCCCGGCACCCGGCGCACCCGGATGGCTCGCGCGGGCCGGGGCGCGCCGCCGGGGCGCGGGCCGTCCGGAAGAGCGGCGCAGGAAGGTTCACTGCGCGAACCGGGCGGGTGCACGGCCGCCACGCAAGCCGGACCGGTCCGCGTGACGGGCCCGTCGGCCGCCCGTCCGCCCTGCCCCGGCTGCCGGACCGGCCCCACCCGCCCGCTGGACCGGCCCACTCCGCCCGCTGGACCGGCCCCACTCGCCCGCCGTACCGGCCCACCCGCCGTGGCGCGAGGACCGTGTCCGGCACCCCGCTGCGGGTGGCGAGCCGCAGCGGAGTGCGGTGGGGCGGTTCCCGGGGCGCCGGTCCGCGCGGAGGCCGGCCGGCGGCGCCGCCGGCCGGGACCCGCGTCGCCCGACGCCACGTCACCTGCCCGGCACCTCCGGGGACTCGGCGGCCCGCCGGATCCGACGCCGCGTCAACTGCCGTGCGGTGCCGTGCGGGCGACGGTCCGCGGAGTCGGACGCTCGCGGGCGTCCCCGCCTGCCGGGATTGCGATCATTGTCTGTTTAGCATGCAGAAGTCCGCTGCCCTGCCGTTCGACGTACGGAAGTCAAAGGGCCTGCGCACACCACGTGAGAGGAGACCACATGACCCGAGCAGGCCGTCCCGGCGCGCTGCCGCAGCACACGCCCTCCCGCCACGACCCCGAACTGCGGGCCGCCGCACGCCACTTGGGGCGCCGCCGATTCCTCACCCTCACCGCCGCCGCGGCGGCCCTCGCCTTCTCCACCAACCTGCCGACCCCGGGCGCCGCACGCGCCGCCGAACTCGACGCGGCGCGGATCCCCGACGACCCCTTCACCCTCGGCATCGCCTCCGGGGACCCGACGCCCGGTTCGGTGCTGCTGTGGACCCGGCTCGCCCCCTCCCCGTACGAACCGGGCGGCGGCCTGGCCCAGCAGTCCGTCGTCGTCCAGTGGGAGGTGGCGTCCGACGAGCGGTTCGCGCTGGTCGTCCGTACCGGCGTCGCCACCGCGCACCCCGAGTACAACCACACCCTGCACGTGGACGTCGACGGCCTCGCCGCCGACCGCGAGTACTTCTACCGGTTCAGGACCGGTGCCTGGATCAGCGAGACGGGCCGCACCCGTACCGCGCCCGCCACCGCCGCGGCCACCGCGAAGCTGACCTTCGCCGCCGTCTCCTGCCAGGCCTACCACGACGGCTACTTCACGGCGCACCGCCACCTCGCCCAGGACGACGTGGACGTGGTCTTCCATCTCGGCGACTACCTGTACGAGTACGCCGTCAACTCCGTCGGCGGCGCCCGCAACTACACCGACCGCACACTCCCCGACGTCTTCAACCGCGAGGCCAGGACCCTGGAGGACTACCGGCTGCGGTACGCCCTCTACAAGAGCGACCCCGACCTCAGGGCCTCCCACGCGGCGCACCCCTTCGTCGTCACCTGGGACGACCACGAGACCGAGAACAACTACGCGGGCGCGGTCGACGAGAAGAACGACCCCCCGGAGGAGTTCCTGCTGCGGCGGGCCGCGGCCTACCGCGCCTACTGGGAGAACCAGCCGCTGCGCGCCGCCCAGTTGCCCCAAGGGCCCGACGCCCAGCTCTACCGCCGCATCCAGTGGGGTTCGCTGGCCCAGTTCGACGTCCTGGACACCCGGCAGTACCGCTCGGACCAGGCGTACGGCGACGTCCAGCACGTGCCGGGCCCCGAGTCGGACGACCCCGGGCGGACCATCACCGGGGCGGCACAGGAGGAGTGGCTGATCAACGGCTGGCGGTCCTCCACGGCCCTGTGGAACGTGATGCCGCAACAGGTCTGCTTCTCGCAGCGCAGGCTGGACCTCAACGAGGTGGCGAAGGTGTCGATGGACGCCTGGGACGGCTACCGCGCCTCCCGGAACCGGGTGCTCGCCGGCGCCAAGGCGGCCGGCGTCGAGAACCTGATGGTGCTCACCGGCGACGTCCACGTGGGCTACGCCTTCGACATCAAGGACTCCTTCGACGACCCGGCGTCCAAGACCCTGGGCACGGAGATCGTCGCGACCTCCGTCGCCAGCGGCAAGGACGGCGCCGACAAGCCGGGCAACTGGGAGACGTACACGAAGGCCAACCCCCACCTGAAGTTCTACAACGGGCGGCGCGGCTATGTGCGGGTGGAGCTCGGGCGGCAGTCGGCGCGGGCCGACTTCAGGACGGTCTCCGCGGTGACGACACCGGGGGCGCCCGTCACGACGGCCGCCTCCTTCGTGACGGAGGCGGGCAACCCGGGCCTCTCGCCGGCGTGAGGCACCGGGCGGGGGAGGCCGCGCTACTCCGGCGGGGCGTCCGGCACTCCGCCGGGCGGGCCCTTCCTGTCCGCCGATGCGTGCAACGGAGGGACAGCAGACATCCTCCGAGCATTTTTCGGAAAAACCTACGAATTCGAGGCCTTTTCCACAGAACCCCAGGAGACATCCGATGGTCCACAGATACGCCGGCGCCGGCTGTGCCGCTCTGACCGTGCTCGGCGCGCTCGCGCTGACCGGGCTGCCCGCCACCGCGGCCGACGACCCCGTGCCGGCGGCCGCGCCCTCCGCCGCCCAGACGCTCGGCGCCGACCGGCCGTCGACGGCGGTGCTCGACGCCCTGCGGCGGGACCTCGGCCTGACGGACCGTGAGGCCAAGGCCCGGCTGGTCAACGAGGCGGAGGCCGGCACCCGCGCGGGCAGGCTGCAGAACTCGCTGGGCGGGCACTTCGCCGGCGCGTGGGTGAAGGGCGCGACCTCCGCCGACCTCGCCGTCGCGACCACCGACGCCGCGGACGTTCCGGCCATCGAGGCCGGCGGCGCCGAGGCCGTCGTCGTCGGGCGGGGCCTGGCCGACCTCACGGCCACCAAGGAGAAACTGGACCGCGCCACGGCCGGCACGAAGGGTCTCGACACTCCGGTCAGGTACGTCGACGTGCGGGCCAACCAGGTGGTCCTCCAGGCGACCGGTCGGGCGGCGGCGGACACGCTCATCGCGGCAGCCGGCGTCGAGCGCGGCCTCGTGGAGGTCAAGGTGTCACCGGACCGGCCGCGCGCCCTCCACGACATCCGGGGCGGCGACGCCTACTACATCGACGACCAGGCCCGGTGTTCCGTCGGGTTCTCCGTCACCAAGGGCGAGCAGCAGGGCTTCGCGAGCGCCGGTCACTGCGGCAAGGCCGGCGCCAAGACCACCGGCTTCAACAAGGTGGCCCAGGGGACCTTCCAGGCCTCCGTCTTCCCCGGCCACGACATGTCGTGGGTGGGCGTCACCGGCGACTGGACCGCGACGCCCGCCGTCAAGGGCGAGGGGGAGCAGAACGTCCAGATCGCCGGCTCGGTGCAGGCGCTGGTGGGCGCCGCCATCTGCCGGTCCGGCTCCACGACGGGCTGGCACTGCGGCACGGTCGAGGAGCACGGCACCAGCGTCACCTACGCGCAGGGCACCGTCGACAACGTGACGAGGACGACGGTGTGCGCGGAGCCGGGAGACTCCGGTGGCTCGTACGTGTCGGGCACCCAGGCGCAGGGTGTCACGTCGGGCGGCTCCGGGGACTGCAAGAGCGGTGGTACGACCTTCTACCAGCCGATCAACCCCGTGCTCAGCGAGTACGGGCTCACGCTGAAGACGAGCACGGCGCAGGCCGGCACCCCGGCCGCCGAGGAAGGGCCGCAGGGCGGCTGGTCGGCGGGCCGGATCTACGACATCGGCACGCGGGTGACGTTCGACGGCGTCACCTACCAGTGCCTGCAGGGGCACCAGGCGCAGGGCGCGTGGTCGCCGTCGCGCACTCCCGCCCTGTGGCAGCGGCTCTGACGGCGAGTGAGGTCCTGATCCGCTCCCGCGCATGCGGGGCGGAACCGGCCGGCGGGCCGGTGGTGGGGGGGGGGGGGGGGGGGGGGGGGGGGGGGGGGGGGGGGGGGGGGGGGGGGGGGGGGGGGGGGGGGGGGGGGGGGGGGGGGGGGGGGGGGG
>NZ_JBVHPY010000025.1:102734-103326 GCF_055567695.1 Streptomyces sp. NPDC026417 | reverse complement strand
CGCCAGCAGCCCACCGCATGCGGTGTCGAACCGAGTTGGGCGGCCACGTCTTTGTTCGACGCGCCGGTCGCACAGGCCAGGATGATCCGGCACCGCAAAGCCCATGCCCGCGGAGTGGAACGGCGACGCACCCATCCCTCCAGCGCAGTCCGCTCAGCATCCGACAGGATCAACTCGGCCTTCGGCCGCCCAGTACGTGCCACCCCACAACCCTACACATCTAAATGGAATTCCCGACTCAGAAGACTAGCTCATCAGGCGCTGCTTCCATGATCGGGAGATACGCCGAGACCGTATAGACCCTGCCACCCACGAGGGGCGGACGGCCTGGGGCTCCTCGGATAGGTCCTGCACATGGTTCATGGACCCCATTTGGAGAGCTTGCGGCCGCGAATAATCGCGGGTCTGGCGCGGTAATTCTCGCAGGTCATCACCTATCGGGGGGCGATCTGAGCATCGATTCCTCATGAGCAGCATTGCTTGTACAAGAAAGGTGGACGACAAGCGCTCGGCGGGGTCTCGCAACCCTGCTACTCCGGAAGGAAACCAATTATGACTATCAAGATCGTGGTCGACGCAGGTCCCGACGAAC
>NZ_JBVHPY010000025.1:0-102640 GCF_055567695.1 Streptomyces sp. NPDC026417 | reverse complement strand
ACGAACCGCCGTCCGGTGCGAACCACAACGAGATCGTGGTCGACGCAGGACCCGACGAACCGCCGTCCGGTGCGAACCACAACGAGATCGTGGTCGACGCAGGACCCGACGAACCGCCGTCCGGTGCGAACCACAACGAGATCGTGGTCGACGCGGACCCGAATGCTCGGGACCTGACCCATGACATCAGCAGGATCTGAGTTCGTGGTCGAGGGTTCTCGGTAGAGGCAGGTGTCGGCTGGTGCTGGTGGCAGGAGTGCCTACCACCAGCCGATATTTGCCTTTCTGAAGCAGGGAGTGGCCGTGGGTAGTGGTTGGCGGGGTCTGCCGGCAGTCGTGTGGATAGTCCTGGCAGGGTGTGTGGTGTCGGCCACCGGTACGGCGGCGACGGCGCCATACTTGTTCGTGTTCCTGGAGCAGGAGCGGGGCCTGGGGGCGGGGGTTGTGGGCGGCCTGCTGACGGTCCGCGCGGCAGGGGCTGTGGTGGGAGCTGCACTGGGCGGCGTGTGGGTGGACCGGCTGGGAGTACGCCGGGCATCCCTGGCGGCACTGGTGTCTACGGCCGCCAGCGTGCTCGGGTTGCTGACGGTGCACGGCCCGGCGGTCGGTGTCCTCGCGCTCTTGCTCTACGGGGTGGTGGCTGCCGTGCTGGCGGCGGCGCTGAGTTCTCTGCTGGGGCAGGTCACGCCTGACGGGCAGCGGCCGAGGGTCTTCAGCATCGCCTACGCAGGGGTGAACGCGAGCGGGGTCGCGGGGGCGCTGATCTCGGCGTTCCTGCTGGGCGCGCAGCCCGCGGGCGGATATGTACTACTGTACATAGTGGACGCCGCCTCGTTCCTCCTCCTGGCCATGGTGGTGTGGCGGTGGGTGCCGCGTGACAGGCCCTCGTGTGCCCTCGAAGAGGCGACCCGGGCCCCGGTAGCCCGCGAAAGGCCGGCGGGTTACCGGGAGGTGGCGCGGGACCGCGGGATGGGCTGGCTGTGTGCCGTGGCGGCGGTGGTCGTGTCCGCCGGGTACTGCCAGCTGGCGATCGGCCTGCCCGCGGTCCTCACCCTGCGCCACCTGCCAGCCTCCGGCCTGAGCTGGGTGTTCGCTGCCAACATGGCGGTGGTCACCGCCATGCAGGTCCCGATGAGGGCACTGTCGCGCCGTTGGCGGCGCACCACCTGCCTGATGACTGGGGCGCTGGTGATGGCCGCAGCGTGGCTGCTGATGGCTGCCACGCCTGGGTTGGGCATCGCGGGTTTGGCCATGGCTGTGGTGGTGTTTGCAGTCGGCGAGACCATGCTGGCCCCGGTATTCGGCGCCCTGGTCAATGATCTCGCCCCTGACCGGCTCCGCGGACGCTACAACGGCGCCTACTCGCTGGCCTGGACCGGAGGCTGGCTTGCCGGCACGGCCCTGACCGGCTTGTTCCTTGCCCTCGGAACGGGGAACCTGCTCCTTCCCGCGCTCGCCCTCCTGCTCGTTCTGGCCGCGGCCGTCGGCCTGCGACTGCGCCGGCGCCTGCCGGCCTCCATCGACCTGCCAGCGCAACGGACCACCAAACCGAAATCCGACCCCGAACCGGAACCCGAGCCCGTATCTGCCGGGTGACCCTCCGACCCGAGGAACATCGCCATGACTGCCACGACCATCAACGGGAACCACGACACCCAGCGGCGGCTGCGGTCCGCGATCCGCGACGCGCCGCGCACCCCCGGAGGCACACGCACACGCCTGGCCGCGCAGCGAGACCTCGCCGACCTGTGGCGCAGGGCAGGGGAATACCGGCGGGCGGGGCTGCTGTTCTCCCTCACGCTGGCAGCGGCGGAGCGGATCGAAGGCCCGGACGGGCCCCTGGTCGCCTCGATCTGCAACCAGTGGGGGATCCTGGGCAAGTACACCGGCCGCTTCGAACAGGCCGAGGCCCTGTACATGCGGGCACTGGCCGTCTACGAGCAGATGTACGGGCAGGAGTGCGACGCAGTGGCCACGATCTGCCACAACCTGGGCGGCCTCGCCCACGCCTGTGGTGACAGCACCGCGGGCGAGCCGTGGGCGGCCCGCTCGGTGGCCATCCGCGAACATCTCCACGGCCCCAGTGATCTACGGGTGGCAGCCGACCGGGCGGCCTGGGCCGCCCTGCTGGACGGCTGCGGACGCATCGACGAGGCTGAGACCCAACTCCGCGCCGCCCTGGAAACCTTCGGCTCGGCTGACGGTGACCACCGCTACGACATCGCCGTGAACTGTCACAACCTCGCAGCCCTCCACCACCGCCGCCACCGCTACACCGACGCCATTGCCAACTACCACACGGCACTGGCTGTCAAAGAATCCCTCCTCAGCCTCGACCACCCCGAACTCGCCACCACCCTCGTCGGCCTCGCCGCCGCGCTCCTGCAGCACAACCAGCCCCATCAGGCTCTCCCCCATTACCAGCGCGCCATCACCCTCCTCACCGGCCGCGTCACCCCCGACCACCCCGTCCTCCAAGCTGCCCACCGCGGACTCGCCACCGTCGCCCTGCCTCAGTCCTAACCACCGGCACGGCCCGCGAAGAACGGAGACCGTAATGAGCCTGTCCTTCCTGTTGTGCATCCCGTGCGCAGACGCTGAGAACCCACTCCTTCTCATCGCCGCGACGCGCCCACCCGTCGGGGGATCCAGCAATCCCGGCGATTTCGAGGAAGGGCCGGGATGATGTCCACTGTTGACTTCGTGGGCCTAGCCGGCCCGGACTTCCTGTCGAATGAATTCGGAAATCGACCTCTTCTGCGCAGGAACGCGCTTGGCAGGGACGCGAGTGAGGTGGCTTCCTCGCAGGTCCTGCTCTCCCTGCTTCGCGAGTGCGTCTTCCCAACCCGCTTCCTGAGCCTCTACCGCTACCCCGAAACGATTCCTTCGAACGAGTACAGCGGGTACAGGTGGGAGAGCGGCGGGGCTCCGGTGAAATTTGCAATACCAGAAAAAGTTGAGCAGTGGCTCCATGATGGAGCAACCGTCATGTGGCGGAACATCCACCTCTTCCGGAAAGATTTCGAGGAGAACCGCCGGATGGCCGCTGACAGGCTCGGCGCATCATGCGACACCTATGCATTCTTCACTCCTCCCCACTCACGCGGCGTCTCCGAGCACGATGACCCAGACGACGTCTTCGCCCTGCAACTGGAAGGAACCAAGGACTGGCGGGTATGGCTGCCCCAGGGAAACCCCCGCCCTCACGGAGAATTCTACGATCCCGCTGAACTCGGGGAGCCATTCCTAGAAACCACCCTGCACCCCGGGGACCTTCTCTACATGCCCCGCCATGCACCCCACGTTGCCGCAAGCACCGACACGGCGTCCCTGCACGTGACACTCGCTGCCCGGCGGGACATCTGGCCGGAAGTAATAACCTCCGCACTGACCCGGATCATGCGCGAGGACCCCGAATTCTCCGACACGCCGTTGCTTTCACCCAGAACACAGAAGGAATTCAGATCAAAAATAGAAAAACTGATCTCATTGATGAATGGTATGGACGTCGAACAGGAGATCAGAAAAACCGCCGAGGAGTCCGCGGGGAAAGCGCCCGCATCTGGCTGGTAGTAACAAACCATCAGGTCCGGTCCGGACTTCAACACGTCGCGGCTCTGGCCACTGGTGGCTGCCGTCTGGCCCGGACTGCTGTTCGCGTTGATGCCGCACGCTGCGGATCGGCTGAAGGCGACGGGCGATTTACTCGTCGCGTCGATCTGCAACCAGCGAGGTTTTCTCGCGAAAGTCATCGTTAGGTGTCGTTGAGGACGAGTGCGGCCTTCGTGATGACGCCTATGCGGTTGGGGCGAGGGTGAAATCTCCTAGTGAATCAGTTCTGGACCATCTGGGCTTGCGTCCGACGGCCCGGGCAAACTGGTCGAGGCCTGTGGCGGCAAGCCCCCAATGTCGCCCTCGACCAGCGATAAGGGCATCACCTGATAAAGCCACTTACCGCAGAAAGGGCAATTCGTGATAGGTGTACTGGACCTCGCCGTCCAATTTCCTTCCGCACGTCTTAACGTGAGGGATATTCACGCGAGATCGGGGGTCCCGCTTGCCGAAATTATGGCTGTCACTCATTGCGAGGAGGTGCCAATTTTGGGTGAGGATGAGCAGTCCTGGCAACTCGCACACCGCGCCGCAGAGGAAATATTGACCCGAAGCCGGGTAGGTAGGGACGATATTGACTTCGTCATATACTCCGGCTCCTCCGAATGGGACATCCCTTTCTGGTCGCCAGCAGCTAAGGTGGCACAGGCGCTAGGGATCCGCAAGGCACACTGCTTCGAGGTCGCGAACTTTTGCAATGCCGGAATGGCCGCGATGCAGATTGCGCGCGATAAAGTGGCACTGAGGCAAGCAAAGTACGTTCTCGTCCTTGTTGCCGATCGGCTGAGCAGGCTTGTAGACTACAGTAATCCAGAATCCAAGGGTCTCTTCAATTTCGGCGACGCAGCGGCGGCGATGCTTGTAGGCGATGGTGAGGGCCCCTTTGAAATGCTCGGTTCCACGATGCTCACCGATCCTGACTGGGTTGACAGTGCCGCAGCCGAGCACGGACCGGAGGGAGTTTTCATCCGCCAGGGAAGGCGTCGAGAAGGATTTGGCGAGGTCTATGTCAAAAACTTCAATAAACTGGTCAACAGAACCCTTTCCGTGCTCGACAGGAAGCCATCCGATATCGCTTATTTCCTTATCAGCCAAACCAATATGGATAGACATAAGCAAGTCCTCCAAGCCCTCGGGATTCCCGACGAAAGGAGTGTGTTCAACTACACCAGATTTGGGCACATGGGCGGCGTAGACACTCTGATAGCCTTGTCCGACCTGAAAACGGCCAACAGACTTCGCCCCGGCAGCCTAATCTTGCTCGCAACGGCCGCCGTCGGCTTCACCTGGGGAATTACGGCACTGGAATACACCAGCCACGGCTGAGCATAAACCCAAGTCAATCCTCCCCGCTCGGGCAGTACCTGTCGGTGCGCAGTCAATGTAACCTGACTGGGATGTGGTCGAGGACCGGGGTGGGGCGGCGGTCGTTGAGGCGGGTGCAGGCGTCCCTACCGCGTCGATCGGGATCAGCGAGCCATTCCTAGGGTTGACCTACTCACGGGTGCCGGGTGTGGCTTTCCGGCGTCTGCCGTGGTTGTGGCTTGCTCCGAGCCGTCGCTCGGCACCCCACGAAGACGCGGCTGCTCATTAGGAATTGCCGCACTGATCGATCAGTAGGCACTCGACAGCGAGTTCGCCCGTGGTACCTAATCGAACACGACCTGCGGAGAAGCGAGTGAGCCATCCCTGGGCCGGTATCGACGCCGGGAAGACCCATCACCACTGCGTGGTGATCGACGACACGGGGAGGCGCCTTCTGTCCCGGCGCCTCGCCAATGACCAGTCCGAACTTTGCGTGCGGGTCAGCAGCTTCGGAGTCAGGGCCGCTCCCTCCTGGCACAGCTGCGCGTAAAGCGCCGGCCAGTCAAGTCCGGCAAGTGCGGGCACGAGGTCGTCCCGGACCGCGGGAGGCTGCTCGCCGCCGATCACGGAGTCGTCGAAAAGGGTGTCGGCGACAACAGGCTGGTCCACAAAGAGCCCCTCATACGGCGGATCGGCGACGGACAGCTCCCTGTCCCGGACCGTCAGAAGACCGCTCGCATCCGGCGTCGGCGGTACTCCCGCAGTCAGCGCATGATCCCCTGCCGGAGCCCGGCGCACCGGCAGTATTCGGACGTCGAGTTCGCCGCCGTCCGCGACAGGCTCGCCCTGGTCGACCGAAGCGTGTCGGGCTCCGGATGCCGGGTGGCGAATGACCGGACAGCAGGCCGTTTCCCGTACGTGGTGCGGCGGTCACGCCGGCGTGTGAGCCATCCGGTGCGGGCCAGGTTGGGTCCCCCGGACCGGCGAGCTCGCTCTGCGGGCACCAGTTCCCGGCCTTCAGCAGAGTCCTCAACCGATCCAGGCTTCCCCAGCCGAATGCGTTAGTGCGCTGATCGACACCTGCGCCGGCCCGACCCTAGCGGCGGGGACGCTCCCGGCTGCGTTGCCGATTCCTGTCCTGCACGCGACGACGCTCGATGCGGGCGTCAACCCAGCGAGCAGCGAGCGACAGGAACTCGGACCAGACTCTTGCGCGGTCCTTGGAAGCCTGCGGAAAGATGACTCGGCAGATGGTTGCCGCGGTACCGCTCAGCAACATCAGGATGACTGCCAACGCTCCCGCCCACGCGGGCAAGTTGGCAAGGTATTCGACGAGCATGTCTGCGACTCCGACACACGGCAGCCCCGTGGGCCCCTCGTCGCGTCTCTGAGACGCCCCTCACGGGCGGTACGAAGACGAGGGTGCCCCTTGGATGAAGGTGAGGGCTGCCCCGCCTGCGGGGCTCCGCGGAGCGCGCGGAGTCTGGGCGAGCGGCGTGGGGAGTGGAATCGGTACGGCCGCGAGCCACTGGCGGGTGGTAAGGGCACATCGCCGGTCCGCACGGGTCCGCGCCGCGCGAAGCGCTGCCACGCGGGCGGCATGGGGTAGGCGTGCGTGGGGTCCGAGAAGCGCGAGGCGGGCAGCCATGGCGCGGAGGAAGGAGGCGACCAGGCCTGACAGGGAGATGCGGAGAACCTCGACGATCCACTGAGCGCTGATCAACGTTCCCTCACCCCCTCGAACTCAGATCTGGGCAATACCCTCGGAGCACCGAGCGAAACCGCGAGGACTGGATGTGCTCCAGTGGCGTCGCGGTGCCGGCTCGCCACACCCGAGCGCACGATGCATCGGCGTGACCGGCACCTCGTTCGAGGCCTGGTCCCTGGCATCTGAAGCGCAGGGAGAGCCGTCGTCGCGATGCTCAGGGCTCGACCGCATCGACCGACGCTGGTTCCGGTGCCACGTCACGACGGCCGGCCCGGTCTTGGAGACCCGCCGGCTCACCGTCGAGGCGTGGACCCGAGGGTCAGCATCGCCTCGGCGACCTCGCCGACCGCCGCGTCGGGGATCGCGGTGGCGGCGTCCTCCAGGACGAGCAGGCGCGCCCGGGGGATCTCGCGCGCGAGTGCCTCGGCGTTGCCGACGGGGAAGAACCGGTCGCGGCGGCCGTGGACGACGAGCGTGGGGATGCCGATCTCGGGCAGGCGTTCGCGCCAGCGGGGTGTGCAGTCGAGCCGGGAGAAGACCATGCCCAGCTGGTTGGCCATCTGGACGGCAGGTGCGGTACCGGGTGTGCGGTCCCAGATGCGCGCGGCGCTCGCGCGCGCGGCGGCGGGGTCGTCGCCGAGGATCCGGGCGCCGTGGGCGGCGAACTCGGCCACCGCCTCGCGGTCGGTCCAGTCGGGCATGGGATGCGCGAACAGCCGGCTCATCGTCGCCTGGTCGTGGTCGGGCAGGTCGTCGTCGGGCGGGCCGGGCGCAACGGCGCGGGTGCCGGCCAGGGTGAGCGCCGAGAACGCGCCCGGATGGTCGAGCGCGGCCACCTGGGCGACCATCCCGCCGACGCCGATCCCCGCGAGGTGCGCGGGCCCGCCGCCGAGTACGCCGGCCAGGGCCGCCGCGTCGGCGGCGAGGTCGCGCAGGGTGTAGGCGGGCGCCTGCGGGTCGGCGGTCGTCGACTCTCCGCTGTCGCGCAGGTCGTAGCGCACCACCCGGCGCCCGCCGGCGGCGAGGCGCTCGCACAGCGCGTCGGGCCAGGACAGCATCGTCGTCCCGCCCGCGAGCAGGATCAGGGGCGCGTCGTCGTCGCCGAACGACTCGATGCCCACGGCGGTCTCATTGACGTCGACGGTGGCCACTGGGATCACCGCCGGACGTCGTAGGTCAGGTGCGTCGCGGTCGATGTCGAGGTCACGCTCCGCTGCACCAGCGTGCGGGGCGGCCCGCCGGTGAACAGGGGCGTCCCGGCACCCAGCACGACGGGCGCGAGGTGCAGCGACAGCACGTCGGGGAGTCCCGCGGCGAGCGCCGAGCCGATCGTGGCGCCGCCGCCCATGAGGACCACGTCGAGGTCCTTGCCCTGCTGTGCCGACGCCGCCTCGGCGCGCTCGCGCGCCGCGCCGACGGCATCGGCCAGACCGGTGGTGACGAACGTCCAGTCCAGGCCGGTGAGCCGCACCGACTCCGGCGGGGAGCTCGTCACGACGACGAACGCGGGCTTGCCGACCTCGCCGGCGCCGTAGCCGGTCGTGTCGTCCCAGCCGTGCGGTCCGTCGACCACGTCGAAGAGGCGGCGGCCCAGGACGACCGCACCCGAGCGGGCGGTCCCCTCGCGCAGGAACCGGCGGTCGTCGGGGTCGTCGGAGAACGCCCAGGTGTGCAGAGCCTCCCCGCCGGTGCCCAGGCCGTTGTCCGGGCCGGGGTCGGGCCCGGTGACGAAACCGTCGAGGGAGACCGAGATGTCAGCGATGATCGACGTCATACAGGGCAGACCCGATCCGCGCCCCGAACTCATCGCTCACCCGTGAAGCACGCACCCGATGTGCACCCGGCCGGCCGGCGTGACGCCCGCCGGCCGGAAACCCCTGCACAGGGTGGCCGGGGCCCGTGTCCGACGCCGGGCCTCAGGGGTTGGTGCGGACGACGGCTTTTGTGCTGCGCCGCGGACCTCGTGCCGATGAGTTTGCGGTGGCTGTGCCGTCTACCCGTCGACGAAGGGAGCGCACCGTGCGCAAGATCATCATTTGCACGTTCCTCACCCTGGACGGCGTCATGCAGGCGCCGGGCGGTCCGGACGAGGACTCCGAGAGCGGCTTCCAGCACGGCGGCTGGCAGAAGCCGGTGGCCGACGACGAGGTCGGTGCGGCCATCGCCGGCTGGTACGAGCATTCCGACGCGATGCTGCTCGGCCGCAAGACGTACGACATCTTCGCGTCGTACTGGCCGACCGCCGATCCGTCCAACCCGTTCACCGAGCGGATGAACACGATGGACAAGTACGTGGCGTCCCGGACCCTGACGTCCGTCGAGTGGCAGAACTCCACGCTGCTGGGAAGCGACGTCGTCGATGCGCTGCGCAAGCTGAAGGAGTCCGACGGCGGCAACATCAACGTCGTCGGCAGCGGCGATCTCGCCCAGACCCTCATGCGGCACGGCCTCGTCGACGAGTACCGGCTGACCATCCATCCGGTGATCATCGGTACCGGCAAGCGGCTGTTCGCCGACGGAGCGATCCCCACCGCGCTGGAGCCCGTCAGCGTCTCGACGACGAAGGGCGGCACCGTCGTGGGCGTCTACCGGCCGAGCGGTGAGCCCGGCTACGACAGCTACTAGACGGCTCCGCAACGGGGCACCTCCTCAGGCCCGCCGGCAGGGACGCGCCGGTGGGCAGAGGGACCGGCTCTCACCTCTCAGTGGGCCTGCGGATAGCCGATCTCGGAGATGTCCTGGGCCAGGTCCGCGAGGGTGACCTCGGCGTTCAACGACGCCACGAGTGCGGGGGTCAGCGGCCGCAGGGCATACAGCTCACGGACCGCTTGCAGGTCCACACCGACCTCGTAGTAGTCCTCGGCGAAGCGCTGGAACGCTTCGGGTGAGCGATCGAGGAGCAGGGGGAACAGGCCCGTCGCGCCATCAGGGTCGGTGCGGTTCGCGGGGAAGTCGATCGTGCCGTGGTGCCACTGCTCATCCCTCGCCTCCCGCCACAGGCAGACCGTCACGACGGGCACGCCGTCCTCGTCGGTGAACGCCGGCTCCTCGACGCAGGATTTGAAGACCCCGGGAACGTCGTCGATCACTCCCGGCCAGGGCTCGCCGTCCCGGCCGTAGGGGCTCATCGGTGATTCGTGGTCGAAGCCGCGGACATAGGCCCCGGCGTCCGAGAAGACGATGGAGTACGCGTCTCCCGAGCCGTTGCGCATCGAGGCCATCTCCTCGCCCTCGGCCCACGTGGCGTCGAAGGAGTAGTACCGGCCTTCCCAGTCCGGGCTCAGGATCGCGTCGAGCATGGCAAGCGAGCGGCAAAGGTCCCGCAGGTCATCGATGGCAGGCAGCCGGCGGGCCACGTCGTAGGCAGTCACGCGTTCATCCAACCGGATCCCTCGGACATCGCCCCCGCCCGCCCCTGCGCCGGACGCCGGGGCCGGTGGCGGTTCCCGCGGCAGCGCCCGCGGCCGCGGGTCGGCCGGGTGCGCCGGCGCCGGGACCCAGGTGGTCCCGGCGCCGGCGGATCGGTGGCGCGTCAGCTCTTGGGCATCAGCACGGTGTCGATGATGTACACGTTGGCGTTGGCGGTCTTGACGTTGCCGCAGACGACCTTGGCGGAGTCGTTGACGGTGTAGGACTCACCGGAGCCGGAGGTGGTCAGCTTGGACTTCTCCAGGGTCTCGAAGGAGCCGTTCTCCAGGTCCTGGGGGGTCAGCTTCTCGCCCACGACGTGGTAGGTGAGGATCTTCGTCAGCTGCGCCTTGTCGTTGAGGACCTTGTCCAGGTCGGCCTTGGGGATCTTCGCGAAGGCGTCGTTGGTCGGCGCGAACACGGTGATGTTCTCGGCGTTGTTGAGGGTGTCGACCAGGCCGGCCTTCTTGACGGCCGTCACCAGCGTGGACAGGGCCGGGTTGTTGGAGGCGGCGGTGGCCACCGGGTCCTTGGCCATGCCCTCGAAGGAGCCGGCGCCGTCCTTGGGCACCGAGGCGCAGGCCGGGCCGAACGGCTCGTCGGAGGTCATCTCGTCGCCGGCGCTGCCGGTGGAGCTGTCGGTGGCCGCGGCGGAGGCGGAGGCCTTCGTCGAGGAGGAGGCGGAGGAGTCCTTGCTGTCGTCGGAACAGGCGGTCAGCGCGATCGGCAGTACGGCGGCTGCGGCGACGGCGACGGCTGCGCGGCGGATACGGGTGTTCATGACGGTTCTCCTATAGGGGGTGTCGTATGACGTTTTCAGCGGGAAGAAAAGACGTAAGTGGCTTGCGGGAAAGGGGTGTTGGGGTGGTCAGTCGACGGTGACCACCACCGAGTGCCGGCCGCTGGCCCCGTCGGGGACGGTGCGGGTGCGCCGGTCGGTCTGCACCCGGCCGGTGCGGTCGGTGGCCCGCACGGTCAGGGTGTGGCTGCCTGGGGTGGCCTTCCAGGGAAAGGACCACTGGCGCCAGGTGTCGCGGGAGGCTTCGGCGGCCAGGTCGGCCTGCTGCCAGGGGCCGTCGTCGATGCGGACCTCGACCTTGTCGATGCCGCGGTGCTGGGCCCAGGCCACCCCGGCGACCATGACCGTGCCGGCCGCGGGGCGGGCGAAGGGCTTGGGGGTGTCGATGCGGGACTGGGTCTTGATCGGCGCCCGGCGGGCCCAGCTGCGCTTGACCCAGTACGGGTCGTAGGCGTCGAACGTGGTCAGTTCGATGTCCTCGATCCATTTGCAGGCCGAGACGTAGCCGTACAGGCCGGGGACGACCATGCGGACCGGGAAGCCGTGCTCGAAGGGCAGCGGCCGGCCGTTCATGCCGATGGCCAGCAGTGCGTCGCGGCCGTCCATGACGTCCTCGACCGGGCTGCCGAGGGTCATGCCGTCGACCGAGCGGGCCACCAGCTGGTCGGCCCCTCCGCCCTTGGACGGCGGCTTCACCCCGCACTGGGCGAGCAGGTCCGCCAGCCGGACGCCCAGCCAGCGGGCGGTGCCGGCGTAGGGGCCGCCGACCTCGTTCGACACGCACGTCAGCGTGATGTGCCGTTCGATGAGTTCACGGCGCAGCAGGTCCTCGAAGGTGATGGTCAGCGGGCGGCTGACGCCCTTGCCGTGGATCCGCAACCGCCAGGTGGTGGCGTCCACCTTGGGGACCACCAGTGCGGTGTCGACCCGGTAGAAGTCCTGGGTGGGGGTGAGGAACGGTTTGATGCCGGGCACCCGCAGCCGGGTGCCTCGGGGCAGGGGCGGGGCGGGGGAAGCGGCGGCGGGCAGGACCAGCCGGCTGCGGGAGGCGACCGCCTGGCCGCCGGAGCGGGAGTTGAGGGTGCGGCCCGCCAGCGCGGCGCCGGTGGAGGCGGCCGCGGCGGCGGTGGCCGCGATGACGAATCCGCGGCGGTCCCAGCCGCGCTCGCCGCCCTGCGCCGGGTCGGGCTCCGGGCGCGGGCCCGGGATGCCGTCCACGTCCGGGTGGGGCTGCGCCGCCCCGGCGGCTGGGGCGGTGGGGGTGGGGGTGTGGGCTGGGGTGAGGCGGCCCGCCAGTACGTACAGCAGCAGGGCTCCGGCCAGGGCGCCCAGGATCGAGGGCAGGGCGTCGGCGGGGCCGGTGGAATCGGGGCGGGTGGTGGCGGCGAGGGCGCCGACGGCACCGAAGAGCAGGACGCCGGCCGCGCCGGTGCGGCGGCGGTGGGTGGCCAGTACGCCCAGGGCCAGTGCGAGCAGGGTCAGGGCGGCGAGGATGCCGAGCTGGAGGACGAGTTTGTCGTTGGTGCCGAAGTGGCGGATCGCCCAGTCCTTGACCGGGGCGGGGGTGCGGTCGATGGCGGCGCCGCCCACGGCGACGACCGGTCCGGCCTGGGGGCGGACGGCCGCGGACACCAGTTCCGCCACGGCCAGCGCGGCGAAACCGGCGAGGAGCCCGCTGAGCGCACCCAGCTCGAACCGCACCCAACGGGCGGGCGTCTGCTGGTCGTTCCGCTCTGTCCTCACGTGGGGAATCCGGTCCCGGGCGGGGGGCGGATTGGTATCTCACTCAAGGGGATTAAATTCCCCAAACGACCAATCCCCCGCCCCGTCGGCAACGGATAAGCGCCTTTCCGTACCCGGGAAAAGGGGGCCCGCACGTCCTGGATTTCATCGGCTGCGCGCGGAAACGGGGGCGTGCGGCGGTCGCCGGGAAACCCTGCTCTGTCTCGGGTCCGCTCGCGTGCTGCCGCCGCTCGAGGGGGCGTGGCTAGCGTCGGCCGGCGGCAGGGCGCCGCTGTGCGGGCTCCCGCAGCGGTGCAGGCGGCCCGTACCGGGCGCCCCCGCGCTGCGGGGCCGGTGGCGGCTTCGGCGGACGTGGGACTCGGAGGACTTATGAGCGCGAGCGTGGTGGTCGTCGGCGGCGGGTACGGGGGCGTGCGGGTGGCCAAGGCCCTGGACGAGGTGGCCGAGGTGATCCTGGTCGAGGAGCGGGACGCCTTCGTGCACAACGTCGCCGCGCTGCGCGGGGTCGTGGACGCGGGATGGGCGGAGCGGATGTTCATGCCCTACGACCGGCTGCTGCGGCGGGGACGGGTGGTGCGGGGCCGGGCGCAGCGGGTGGAGCCCGGAGGGGTCACGCTCGCCTCGGGTGAGCACATCGCGGCGGACTATGTCGTCCTGGCCACCGGCTCCGGTTACCCCTTCCCGGCGAAGGCGGAGGTGAGCGAGGCGGCCGGTGCGCTGGAGCGGCTGGGTGAGGCGCGGGCGGCGCTTCAGGCGGCCTCCTCGGTGCTGCTGCTGGGGGCGGGGCCGGTGGGGCTCGAGTTCGCCGGTGAGATCAAGGCGGTCTGGCCCGACAAGCGGGTCGTCCTGGTCGAGGCGGGTGAGCGGATCCTGGACGGTGAGGTGCCCGAGGAGCTGCGGGCGGAGGTGGCGCGGCAGCTGGCGGAGCTGGGTGTTCAGGTGATCCTGGGTGCGCAGGTGGACCGGGAGCTGCTGCCCGGTGGGCCGGGGCAGGCCAAGTCGTTCACGGCGGCCTTGAGTTCGGGCGCGGAGGTGAGTGCGGACATCTGGTTCCAGTGCTTCGGCGCGGCCCCCTCCACCGACTGCCTGGGCGAGCAGCTGGCCGGTGCCCGCCGGGCCGACGGGCTGGTCGAGGTCCAGGACACCCTGCAAGTCGTGGGGCAGGAGCGGGTGTTCGCGCTCGGTGACATCACCGCCCTGGCGGAGCTGAAGAAGGCCAAGTCGGCGGAGCTGCACGCGGACGTCGTCGTCGCGAACATCCGCGCCCTGATCGAGGGCGGCGCGCTGACCTCGTACCGGCCCGGCGGGCTGATCATGGCGCTGTCGTTGGGCCCCGGTGGCGGGGCCGGGTACACGCCGGCCACCGGTCTGCTGGGGGCCAGGGCGGTCGCCGGGTTCAAGAGCGGCGACCTGCACACCGGACCGTACGAGGAGCTGCTGGGCGTCAAGGAGCCTGCCGAGCAGAGCGCCTGACGGCGCTTCGGCTCGGTCACCACTCCCCCGCCGGACGCCCTTTCCCCGCACAGCGGCCGCTCCCCCTTTTTCGCCTCTTTCCGCCGCTGGGCATTCCTGCCGCCCCTTTCGGCCGCCCCACGATGCGCCGCCGCCCGCCGTCGCCGGATTCCACGCCTGCAGTCGGGCCGCGGACGTCGGCGGGGCGGGGCGGCCGGCGTCGGCGGGGTGGGCAGCGGGCCTGCCGCTGCCCGCGCGGCTCAGCTCAGCCGGTGGATGGCGTAGGCGTCGATGGCGTCACGCTGGTAGGCGGCCAGGCCCGGCTTCAACCCCGAAACCCCCGTGATCCTTCGCAGGCGGGCATGCGGCGGTGGTTCGGCGGTTGCGCTGCAGGCGATGGCCGCCGAAGGGTCACGGCCGGCTGGTGCCGGTGGTCGTGAGCACCGCGGTCAAAAAGCGCCGTACCGTCTCCAACTCGCCCGCGTCGAAGCTGTCCGCGGCCGCCACCACCTCGCCGATCACCGGCCCGAAGAAGGCCCACCCGAGCTGCGTGGCCTTCTCCTCCACGTTCAGCAGCACCCGTCGCCGGTCCGCTCGATCCCTGCTGCGGCGGACCAGTCCGAGCCGCTCCAGCCGGTCCACCAGGGCCGTGGTCCCGGCCGAGTTCAGGCGCAGTTGCTCACCCAGCCACCCGGGTGTGGCGCGGGTGCCGGCCCGCGCCGCGTCCAGCAGGTGGATCAGCGCCCGCACATCGGTGGGGTGCAGCCCGTTGTGCGCGGCGAACTCGGCGCCGAGCTCGTCGAACCGCACCGTCACCGCGCGCAGCAGGTGAACCAGTCCCATCTCCGGGCTCTGATCGTCCATGCACACTCCCTCGAACCCCCGTAATATATCTCGCTGAGCGAGATTATCGCTGAGCGAGAGGAATCCTCGTGTCCGTGTCCGCTTTCGACCTTGCCTACGACGAACTGCGCGCCCGCTGGCCGCAGTCCACCGAGGAACGCGACATCGCCACGCCGTACGGCCCCACCCGGGTGCACGTGTACGGCCCGGCGGACGGCCACCCCCTGGTACTGCTGCCCGGCGGCTCGGCCACCGGGCTGGTCTGGTTCGCCAACGCACCGGCTCTCGGCCGGCGTTACCGCATCCATGCGGTCGATCTGATGGGCGACGCCGGCCGGAGCGAACGCCGGGGCGCACCGCTGAGGAACGCGGGCGATCTGACGGCCTGGCTGGACGCGCTGCTCGACGGCCTCGCACTCACCCGGACGCATCTGTGCGGTCACTCCTACGGCGCCTGGCTGGCCGCCAGGTACGCACTGCACGCGCCGCAGCGCCTCGGCCGCCTCGCCCTCGTCGATCCCACCCAGGTCTTCGCCGGGTTCCGCCCCGGCTATCTGCTGCGTGCGCTGCCGGCTCTGATCCGCCCGAGCCAGGACCGCGCCCGCGCGTTCCTGGCCTGGGAGACGGCAGGTGTCCCCCCGGACGAGACCTGGCAACGCCTGTACGGGCTGGCGGGCACCGTTCCCGGCCGGAAGATCGTCGTCGGCGGCCGTCCCCGGATCGCCGATCTGCGTCTGCCGGCGCTGGTCCTGCTCGCGGAGCGCAGTCGCGCCCATCACGCCGCCCAGGTCGCCGCCACGGCCCGCCGCACCCTCCCGCACGCCGAGGTGGCGCTGCTGCCCGGAGCCACCCACCACTCGCTGCCCCTTGCCGCGCCGGAGCAGCTGAACGACCGGCTGGTCGCGTTCCTCGGCTGACCGCTCCCGCCGGCAGCAGGGGCCGGGTCGTGCGCCGCGCGGCCCGGGCGGGCGGTGGGGGTCGTGCGCCGCGGCGCGGTGCCGGCCCGCGCAGTTCAGGCGAGGGCGACCACCAGCAGGGTGAAGGCGGCGATGATGACGGCGAGGCGGACGTAGTGGAAGCGGAGCCAGCGGTTGATCTGCTCCTTCCAGTCCTCGGGCCGGTTCTCGGGGGTCCAGGTCTTGTTCCGGTTGTTGATCGGGACGAGCAGCAGTACCGACATGACCACACTGAGGAGCAGCAGCGCGCCGGCGGTGACGACCAGGCCGGTGCCGCCGTGGTGGCGTCCGGCGACAGCCCATACGGCGACGAGGACGAGCGAGGTGATGTACCAGACCGGCATCACGGCGCCGAGCATCCGGCCTCCGTGGGCGTGGCCGAGCTGGCCGCTGTCCTCAGGGAGTGCATCAAGGATGGGGTTCATGACGAAGGCGACGGCGAACTCCACCCCCACCATCACGCCGACCACTACGACCGTGACGACCTCGAGTGCGTTGAACATGACGACCCCTCCAGGGATCTAGCAGTGCTAGATGATGAGGCAACGCTAGTACTGCTGTCGCTCGCTTGTCTAGCGGTGCTAGGATTTCCGTCATGTCGGTACAGGAACGCAAGGAGCGCGAGCGGGCGAGCCGTGAGCGCCTGATCGTGGCGACGGCTCGTGAACTCGCCGAGCAGCAGGGCTGGGACGCGGTCACCACCCGCCGGCTGGCCGAGCGCATCGAATACAGCCAGCCCGTCCTCTACAGCCACTTCCGGGGCAAGCGCGAGATCATCGGCGCCGTCGCCCTGGAGGGCGCCGCCGAGCTGGCCGCGGCGGTGCGCGCCGCGGCCGCCGCCGCGCACGGCCCGCGCGAGCGGGTGTACGCCCTGGCCCGCGCCTACCTCGATTTCGCCGCACGCAACCCGGCGGTCTACGACGCCCTGTTCCAGCTCGACGGCGGCCTGCCGTACGCGCAGGAGGACACCCCCGAACCCCTCAAGGACGCCTTCGCCGCGCTGCTGGAGAGCCTTGGCGAGGTGGCCGGGGACGGCGTCCAGGAGGGACTGTTCACCGAGACGTTCTGGGCGGCCCTGCACGGGCTGGCCACCTTGACCCGGGCGGGGCGGCTCCCGCCGCAGGACACCGAGCGCAGGGTGGAGCTGCTGGTGGACCGGCTCGCGGTGCTCTGACACAACCGCCGCGGCGGGCAGGCGGGCGCGATCCCGAGAAAGCCGCCCCTGCGCGGGACGGTCCGTACCGCACCGCCGCGCTCTCCGCGTCCGGCGGCCGGTCCCTGCCGCCGCGCTCATCCCCCAGCCGGCCGCAGGTGGCTCTTCGCGTCCGGCCCCCGCTGCCCGTCTCCGGCCCTCGCCTCCGGGGCGCTCGCGCCCGCCTGGCGCGGCCGGCCACCGCGCACTCGCCGTCCACCGCAGACTTCACCCCTGTACGGGCACCGGCCCGGCGAGCCGGCCGCGACACCCGTCGGTCAACGGCCCGGCAGGTGCCCTAGTGCGGCAGGAAGGCCGTGAGGGTGGAGGTGAACCGTTCGGGGTCGTCGAGCCAGGGGTGGTGGCCCGCGCCCGGCTGCACCACGAGGCGGGCGTCGGGGAAGAGGGCGGCGAACTCGGCCGCCGAGCCCGGCGGGCTGTTGACGTCGAACTCGCCGGTGAGCAGCAGGACGGGGGCGGTGCAGGCGGCCAGTGCGGTGCGGGTGTCGTCCGGGGTGAAGGCGCCGGGTGCACCGAAGCCGGTGACGGCGTCCGCGTTGCGCGGCCGGGCGGCGTCGTGGTGGCGCCGGGCCGCGGCGTCCCAACGGCCGTGGAAGAAGGGCGCGATGGCCTCTCCGTCGCTGCCGGTGCCCTCGGTGAGCGCGGTCAGGGCTGCGTAGGCGTGCTCGAACCACGGCTCGCCGCGGCGCAGTCGGGCCACGTCGTGGCGCATCTGTGCGGTGATCTCCAGGCCGACCGCGCGGGTGCTGGGGCCGACGAGGGTGAGGGTGCGGATCCGGTGGGGGTGGCGGGCGGCGTACTGGGTGGCGATGTTGCTGCCGGCGGAGTGGCCGAGCAGGTCGATGTGCGCCAGGCCCAGGTGGGCGCGCAGGGCCTCGACGTCGTCGGTGAGGCGGTCGCAGCGGTAGGCGGCGGGGTCCTCGGGGTGCGGGGAGCTGCCGGTGCCGCGCAGGTCCGTGAGGATGAGGCGGCGGTGGGCGGACAGGCCGCCGAGGTCGCCGAGGTAGCGGGAGTCGGCGGGGCCTCCCGGCAGGCACAGCAGCGGTTCGCCGCTTCCGGCGGTGCGGTAGGCGAGCGGGGTGCCGTCGGCGGCGTCGAAGGTGGGCATGACCGCGATCCTGACATCCATAACCTGGTTTTACAACCAGGTTATGGACAGGGGGGTGGGGAGGATGAGGAGGGTGTATAACCGGGGTATGGAAGGTTCGGACACGTCGCGCTCCTCCCCCGCGGTACTGGGCGAGGAGCAGGCCCGGCGGATGCTTCAGGGCATCAACGAGGTCATCCGTGCGGGCGAGGAGCTGCGGGCGCTGCGCGCCGAACTGGTCCTGGTGTTCGCCGGTTACGGCTGGACCCAGGAGAAGATCGCCCACCTCACCGGCATGAGCCAGCCGGCCGTGTCCAAGCATCTGGCCCGGCACGCACCCGGTGAGGTGCCGGGCGTGACCGGCACCGCCCTGGAGCAGGGTGATGTGCCGTGGCTGCAGGGGCGGTTGTGGGCGCTGGCCGAGGAGATCTCCCTGGCCTGCCACGGCCGCGCGGGCTGCACCCGTGGCGTCCATGCGCTGGCCCGCGGAAGGAAGCGTTTCACCGCCGAGAACGTCGACGAGCTACGGCGCCTGGTGGAGGAGGACCTGCGGCTGCAGCAGGGTGAGCTGCCCGGCAGCTACCGCAGGACCTACGACGAGATCAGCCGCGGTCTCGACCTGCCCGACCGCAGCGCCCCCGCCCCCGGCTCGGCCTCGGTGCGGCGCGCCCTGGCCCGGCAGGTCCAGCGCGACTGGTTCCGGGGCGAGGGCTGACGCCGTACCGGCCCCTGGGCGCCCGCCGCACGCCGCGCGGCCGGTCAGCTCTGCAGGACCCCGTCGACGTAGATGTCGGCCTGGTAGAAGGCGACGTAGCCGGCGACTTTCTGGGCCTCCGGCAGCGGGGTGCGGTAGGACCAGGCCAGGTCGGCGTGCAGGGTGTCCTCGATGCGCACCGACCAATAGGTGGCGCTTCCCTTGTAGGGGCAGCGGCTGACGGTGTCGCTGGGCTGCAGCAGGTCCATGCGGATGTGGGGCTTGGGCAGGTAGAAGCGGGTGGGCAGGCCGGTCTCGAACAGCAGCAGGGCGCTGCGGGAATCGGCGACGGTGACACCGTCGATCTCGACGCGGACGTGGCGGGAGCTGGCCAGGACGTCGATGCGGGCGTGCGGATCGCGGGGGCGGACGAAGATCTCCTCGTCCTCCTCGAACCAGCCTTCCATGGCGTCGAAGTCGAAGCGGTAGTGGCCGTGCAGTTCCTTGAGGTCGCCGTCCTCGTAGTGCAGGGCGGCGCCCGGCGCGGTGGCGGCGCCCGCGGTGACGGTGAACTGCTCCGCCTCCCCCCGGCCGGGCGCCTGGGCGCGCCGGCCGTCGGCCACGAGCAGCTTGCCGTCGACGTCGCGGGCGGGGAAGTAGTACGTCGGGAAGTGCGGGGACTCCCACACGAGCAGGGGGGTGAGGGTGTCGGCCACCGGGTGGCCGCCCAGGAAGACCCTGACCCGCTTGGCGCACGGCTCGATGCGGATCGGCCCTTGGTCGGTCGTCGTCATGTGTGCTGTTCTCCTGACAGAGACGGTGCGGGAGCGGTGTGCCCCCGGTGGCCCACCCGCCGTCCGCGGGCGGGGTGGTTGGAAGTGTGCTCGGCTGCGGTAGGGCCCGGCTCCAGGCGTCCTCGAGGGCGCCGCGTGAGCCTTGCGGGCATGGACGACTGCGCAGGGGCGGGCCCGCTGGCCGGGTTGCGGGTGGTGGAACTGGCCGCGATCGGGCCGGTCCCCCACGCGTGCATGATGCTGGCCGATCTGGGGGCGGACGTGCTGCGCGTGGAGCGCGCGGACGGCGCCCGGTCCTTCGCCGACTGGCATCGGGTGCTGGACCGCGGGCGGCGCACGGTGACGCTGGATCTGAAGGACCCCGACGGCGTCGAGGAGCTGCTGCGGCTGCTTGAGGACGCGGATGTGCTGGTGGAGGGGTTCCGGCCCGGGGTGGCCGAGCGGCTGGGCATCGGCCCGCAGGTGTGCCGCCGGCGCAACCCTGGCCTGGTCTATGCCCGGATGACCGGCTGGGGGCAGGACGGGCCGCTGGCCGGACTGCCCGGCCACGACATCAACTACATCGCGCTCAGCGGGGCGTTGCACGCCATCGGGGAGGCGGGCGGGGCGCCGGTGGCGCCCCTGAACCTGCTCGGTGACTTCGCCGGCGGCTCGATGCTCCTGGTCTGCGGGGTGCTGGCCGCCCTCTTCGAGCGGCAGCGCTCGGGGCTGGGCCAGACGGTGGACGCGGCGATCGTGGACGGCACCGCGTCCCTGCTGGGGATGCTGCTGGCGATGACCGAGGCCGGGCAGTGGACCGCGCGGCGGGGAGGCAACGTGCTGGACGGCGGGGCCCCCTTCTACGGCGTGTACGCCTGCGCGGACGGCGGCCACGTCGCGGTGGGCGCCTTGGAGGAGCCGTTCTACGCCGCGCTGCTGCACGGTCTCGGCCTGGACGGTCGCGTCCTGCCCGACCGCGACGAGCCCGCCAACTGGCCCGCTCTGCGGGAGCGGTTCGCGGCCCTGTTCGCCACCCGCACCCGGGACGCGTGGGCGGCGCACTTCGCCGACACCCAGGCCTGCGTCACCCCGGTGCTCACCCTTACCGAGGCGGCCCGCCACCCGCACCTGCACGCCCGCGGCACCTACACCGACGCCGGCCCCGCGCCGGCCCCGCGTTTCGAGCGCACCCCGGCCGCCGCGCCCGCGCCGGAAGTCCGGCGCGCGTCGAGCGTTTCTTGAGGCCGCCGTCCGACCGTGACGCCCAACGACACTCAGGAGGGCCCCTGATGGCTGTGCACGGCTTCCAGCTCTACGACACCACCCTGCGCGACGGCACCCAGCAGGAGGGACTGGTGCTGACGGTCGACGACAAGCTGGCCGTGGCACGCCACCTGGACGCCTTCGGGGTGGGGTTCATCGAGGGCGGCTGGCCCGGCGCGGTGCCCAAGGACACCGAGTTCTTCCGCCGCGCCGCCACCGAACTGCCCCTGACCAACGCCGAACTGGCCGCGTTCGGCGCCACCCGCCGGCCCGGTGTGTCGGCGTCCACCGACCCCCAGGTGCGGGCCCTGCTCGCCTCCGGCGCCCCGGTCATCACCCTGGTCGCCAAGACCGACGTGCGCCATGTCGAGCTGGCGCTGCGCACCAACCTCGCCGAGAACCTCGCCATGATCGCCGGCACGGTGCGGCATCTGGTGCAGGCCGGCCGGCGGGTGTTCGTCGACGCCGAGCACTACTTCGACGGCTACCGCCACAACCGCGAGTACGCCCTGGAGTGCGTGCGCACGGCCGCCGAGGCCGGCGCCGAGGCGGTCGTGCTGTGCGACACCAACGGCGGCTCCCTGCCCGACCGGATCGGCGAGGTGGTCGCCGACACCCTGCACGCCACCGGCGTACGCATCGGCATCCACTGCCACGACGACACCGGCTGTGCGGTCGCCAACACCCTGGCCGCCGTCGACGCGGGCGCCACCCACGCCCAGGGCACCGCCCACGGCTACGGCGAACGCTGCGGCAACGCCAACCTGTTCACGGTGGCCGCCAACCTCGTCCTCAAGCGCGGCCTGGACGTACTGCCGGCGGGCCGGCTGGCGGCCATGGCCGAGGCCGGGCGCGCCATCGGCGAACTGACCGGGCGCCCCGCCCACAGCGCCGCCCCCTACATCGGCCCGTCCGCCTTCACCCACAAGGCCGGCCTGCACGCCTCCGCGCTGCGCGTGGACCCCGACCTCTACCAGCACATCGCCCCCGACGCCGTCGGCAGCCGGATGCGCACCCTCGTCTCCGACATGGGCGGCCGCTCCTCCATCGAGCTCAAGGCCCGCGAGCTGGGCTACGAGGTCACCGCCGGCTCCGACGCGGTGGCCAGGGCCGCCGCCCGCGTCAAGGAACTCGAAAGCCGCGGCTACAGCTTCGAGTCCGCGGACGCCTCCTTCGAACTGCTGCTGCGCGAGGAGCTCTACCCCGAGGCCGGCCGCCAGGAGGCCTTCACCGTCGACTTCTGGCAGGTCACCGTCGAAGAACGCGGCGACGCGGCGCTCACCGAGGCCCGCGTGCAGCTGCGGGTGGGCGACAGCGCCCCGGTGGTGGCCCTCGGACAGGGCAGCGGCCCCGTCAACGCCCTGGACCGGGCCCTGCACCAGGGTCTGGACACGTCCTTCCCGGCGCTGGCCGGCCTCGAACTGACCGACTACCAGGTGCGGGTGCCCACCGGCCGGCGCGGCAGCGCCGCCCCCGCCCGGGTGCTGGCCACCTTCTTCGACGGCAAACGCCACTGGAGCACCGTCGGCGTCGACGACAACCTCGTCACCGCCTCCTGGCAGGCCCTGCTGGACGCGGTCCGCTACACCCTCATCGGCGCCGTCAGCCCGGCCACCGGGGAGCAGGTGAGGGTCGGCGCCTAGACAGGCTCATCGGACGCCGCCCTGGCCCCGGGCCTGCCCACGGCCCGTCGCGGTCACGGCCGGGGCCCAGGCTTCGTCGGGTGCAGTGGGTGGGTCACTGCAGCGGGCGGTGTGTACCCCGCCGGTGCCGCGCAGGCCCGGGGCGGGGCGACGCTGGCTCTATGGGAGTGGACGGGCAGTCGGCTTCACAGCCCGTCTCCTGCATTTTCCAGTGAGGCGCCTGCAAGTTGCTTGGTACGGCTCCATGTTCAGGGGTGCCGCTTTGGGCCGTACCGCCGACAGCCGGGGACTCCCCCTCCCTGTATCCGTGCAGTCGGCAACATTCGAGCGGACCTCGACCGCATCCCGGCTGCTCCTCCAGCCGCGCACCGCAGGCTGTCCGCACATGGCCGGTCGCCATGACCTACTGGAGTGAGGTTGGACGTGAAACTGTCTCTCCCCCGCCGCATGCTGCGTTCGATCTACCGCAGCCTGATCGCCTACGGCACGATCTACACGGGCGTGGACCCGCAGGGGTCGGCGGGCGCCGGCCCCGCGCACTTGGCGCCCGCACCGCTCGAAGGGCCGTGCCCGGCCCACCCCGAGCGCGTGCGACTGGACATCCCGCTCACCCCACTGGAGCGGGCGCACATGCGCGAGCTCAGGTCCAGTTGAGCCGACCGACCGCATGGCCGCTCAGCCATGTCATGGCACTGTCGGAACGCTGTTCCGGACCGGCGGCTGGGTTCATTTCGGCGTCACAGCGGAAGATCGTCGGGAAGTACCCGGAAGGCCTTATGACGGCCGAGCGGGCGCACCGCGCGGAAGTCACGCCGGTCGAGCGTGAGGATCGCGTCGGTGTCGTAGTCGGAAGCGAGGGCCACATTTACGGCATCTGCAAGGTCCAGGTTCAGGGCGCTGTAGCGGGCCCGGACAGACTGAGCTGCAGCTAGGTGTTCCTCGGTGATCTCGGGCGCAATGACGCGCCCCCGCCGCATCCAGTGGCGGATGTCGTCGATCGCACTGTGCGCCGCAGGCCGGCCCAGCTCACGAGTAGCAACATGATCGAGCTCGGCGAGCAGAAGAGGGGACATGACGAGAAGTCCCGCCGCAAGGATCGCCTCATTCGCTGCGTGGTGGTCAGGGTGTGACGAGTCGAGGGCAGCCAGAAGCCCTGATGTATCGGCAATGACGATGATCACGCCATGGTCCCAGGTTCAGACTCGCGCCGGACCGCCTCGGCAACCGTGTCACGGACTTCTCCCCGGCTCAGGGTCCGTCCTGGTCCCTCGAAAGTGCGAGAGAAGAGCGGTTCGTCCCAGACCCTGTTGGCCATGGCGGCCAAGTGGATGCCCTGCCGGATGATCTCGGCTTCGCTGATCCCCCTGCGCTTGGCGGCCTCCTTAATGATCTCCAGGTCTTCGGGGTCCGCGTAAACATTCGTGCGCTTCATAGACATGTACCAATGGTAGTCCATGTACCGGATTGATGTACATCGCAAAATTCGCACCGCAGCAACCGTCAGGTGCCTTTCACGACGCAGGGCGCTCGACATGCGGCAACTCCCGCTGCGAAGGCAGCGCCGCCGAGCCCCGTAACGAGCGCGTCCGGACCCGGCCTTCTCTTGAGCGCCACTCGAACGAATGCACCGGGAAGTGCGACGGGATCCAGCCCAGCAGGCCCCCCTGTGGGACAGGGCCGGCCCGTCACGACGGCGCTCTGTACGAAGGAGGGGGAGCGGGAGGACACGGCCTCAACAGGCGTGATGCGTGAAGTGACGTACCGCCACCTGGCCACTGAAGCAGACGAGGGCGGCGGCCGCATCAGGAGGGAGACGGTAGCGGCAGTCAGTCACCGTTCAACTGCGGCCCCCACCCACACAGTTGAACTGCCAGCTTGCTCAGTTAGATCGAAGCGCGGCTAGACATCCACGCGCGGAATGAGGACTACTCCATGACCAACATCGTTCATCCCGAGGACCGGCCCGCGGGCCGGCGCGGATTCGAGATCGTGCTCTCCAGCGCGATGACCAACGGGGCGGCGGCCCTGGTGGAAACCCGTATGGGCCCGGCGTGGTCGGGTCCGCCGCTGCACACCCACTCCGAGTCCGACGAGACGTACTTCGTCGTCTCCGGCTCGCTCATCCTGCAAGTGGACGACGAGGTCGTGGAGCTGGGCCCCAGCAGCATGGCCCACATCACCCCCGGCACCCGGCACACCTGGGCCACCCCCGCCTCGCACGGAGCGCACTTCCTCACCCTGCACCTGCCGGGCGGCTACGAGAACTACCACCCCACCGCGCTGCAGGCCGAGGCCGACAACGGCGGCCCGCTGACGCAGGAAGACCTGTTCAAGCTGGCGGCGAAGTTCGACTGGAAGATGGCCGGAGAGGCGCCGCTGCGGCTGACCCCGGGCGGCAAGCTCGTCCCGGCGGCGCTGGCCGACGACGAGGCCGCAGCCGCGCGTGAGGCGTGGCTGAAGGCCAACGGCGAGCCTGTCGAACTCGACGCCATCCACGAGGACGGCTTCTACGACAAGACCGGCCAGGACGCGTAAACCCGCGGCGCACGTGGGGGGGTGCCCCTGCGTGCGCCACCGCGCCTTCCCCGCCCGCTCCTCCCCCGGGCACCGGCACGTCGCGACGTAGCCGCGTCGTGGCCGCGACGTCCGGCGCCGCAAACACCCCCGGGCACCGCCGCGCCGCGCCCGCGAGGCCTCGGACCTCGGCGCGGCGGCCCTACGCCCCCGCCCGATGCCGCATCAGCATCAGGACGGCGAGCCACAGGCCGCAGCCGGTCGCGGCCACCCCCGCCCCGAGAAGCCAGTGATCGCCCCGGCCGGCGCCCACGGCGATGCACACCATTCCGAACAGGGTTCCCAGTATCGCGAACACGGCCAGCTTGCTCTCAGGTCGCACCTTGCCCCCTCCCCTTCGCGACGACGGCACACCGCTTCGGTGACCGGCCCGCCGGCAACTCCCGACGAGATACCGGCCGGTTGTTATTCGACCGCCACCAGCCCCGTGGCTGCGAGGATCCCGATGACGAGGAGGAACACTCCGACGATCACCGGGCCCATCCGCACGGTGGACTTCCCCGCGGACGCGTTCGCCCTTCCGAAAACATTGTCCTGACTCACCGCCGCACGCGCGAACTTCTTGCGGCCCAGGATGAGGCCCAGGCCGGCGAGGACGGCGAAGACGGACAGGAACACCCTCATCCTCGTTCCCCCCTGTTCGCCCAGACGCCGTCTCTGGACATGTACGCCATCAGGCACACCAGGAGAACTACACCGCCGGCCAGTCTCGTCGCGAACGGCATGTCATGCGGCGACCGCATCACCGACAACGCGATGAGCCCGAGAACAGCAAGCCCAACGAAGAACGTACTGAGCCGAGATGCATACCTGTCCATGCCATTCCCCCTTCTTCGGCCCTATGGCTACGGGTCAGTGCTTCACTCGGCCGGCACGGGCAAGACGGGCGGAGCATCACACATTCCCCGTGTTCCGTGGATCTCGCTACCTCTTGCGGGCCTTGCTCACCAAGAAGGCCACTCCGACGATGACGACCAGAGCGACAGCGACGATCCAGAAGGGTGGAGCGCCCTCCCCGGCACCCTTGGCCAGGAGCTGACCGTGCACCATGTGCTCCTCCTGTCTGCCGGTTGCTGCTTGGCGGTGTCTGCTTCAGGACGCTCGTTGCGGCCTTCTCTCCCCCCGTTCGCCCGCGCCGTCGCCGATGCCGAAGCACGTGGCGGCGCCAGCCAGCCCTCCCCGCCCGCAGTGCGCCCGCTACGGCGACAGCGACCGCGCCGCACGCCCTCGTCCAAGTCCTTGGCGATGCTGCCGATGTCGTACGCATCGAAGGCCTTGCCGACGGCGTCGAAGAAGGCGAGCCCGGTCGGTCGATGCGGTCGAAGCAGTCCTCTTCGGCGTAGAGGTAGGGGGCCTTGTTCCTGGCCGGGACGTCGGCGCGTAAAAGCGTGGTGCCAGAGCTGATCACTCGCGTGAAGTACACCCTTTTGAAACTTCTTGCGAGAACGACATCTCCGTCTTCTAGCGACCCTTTCTCATCTTGATGAGAAAGGCCAGGACAAAGCAGACGACGATGAAGCCAATAACCCAACCCGCTGTCGGCAGGTAGTCGTAACGTCCAGATGCCTGAGCCAATAGATTCATTGCGTTTTATCCCTTTCCTTCCGAGGGCAAACCTCATCCAGGCACTGCCGTTTCGACCTACTTTCAAACCGTCCTTGATTAGGCCTCTTGCGTCCTTTTTCAGCGGTTGCCCTTGCGTCTGGCCAGCGCGGCCATGGCGGCCAAAATCAATCCGCCCGCAATCGCCACTGCTCCGAAGACAATAGGCGGGCCGTCGCCAGTTGCAGCACCAGCAATACATCCGCTGACGCCAGCTACTATCGCAATAGCCGAGAAGATAAGCGCTTTCCGAATCGCTTCCTTCATCATGAGTCTCCTCGTCGCCCACCCTGTGCATTCTTCCGGTCGCAGGCTTCCCCGACGCCGGCGTCAGCGTCGGGGGAAGTCGATCGCCATGGGGTTCGGCGCGCCGACCGAGGGAGTATGTCGAGACTGGAAGCCTGTTCCTACTTTCCACCTCTGTTACACCGAGCGGTCCCGCTGCCCGCGCCGACGCGGCCCCAATCAAGAACTCTGTCTCCCCCTCCGCATCACCGCGAAGGCAAGCAGAGCCACTCCCAGCAGTCCCATGGCCCCCAAGAACAGGAACATCCCGTCACCTGTCTGCACCCCGGCAACCAAAGCCGCGATCGATATCACGATGCACACGACAGAGAATACCTGCAGTTTGAGTTTATCGTTCATTGCATGCGTCATCTCACTCCTCGCGGAGCCCAGTAGCGGCGCCATAGGGACCTCATCTGTTCCTGTTGCCGAGGAAGAATAGAGCGACCCCAACCAGCACGATGAACCCGACGGTGAAAAAAAGCGCCGATTGCCCATCTTGCAGCAACGGCGGGGCAGAAAAGGACCACATAGTAGCCATCGGATCTCAGGTACTACTTCCTCTTGCGAGCCTGGACGACGGCGAAGACGATGAAGGCGAGGATGGCGACTCCGAACACCAGCCAGAGAGGGACGCCGTCAAGCCCCTTGTAGGCCAGCACAGTCGAATCTGCAGTTGATGGCACGATGTCTCCTTCGTCGCAGGCAGAACCAGGGCTACGGCACCGATGACGACAGAAAGATCGCCCCCGCAAGATCCATCCGCAGCCCCATAGCAGCGATGCCTCCCCCCATCGGTTTTCCCCCGCCAATCATGCAGGCCTGATCCTGTTTTTCGGGCCGAGACATCAGACGCTTAACCGCTTCGCTTCTTGCGGAGATTGACCTGTGTCACCGCGAATGCAATCAATGATGCAGTAAAAAGGACAGTGGTGACGATTCTAGCGACTTTCCAGACACCACCGGAAGGGCCCCAGATTGCGTCCACCAGGTTGAGAAGCACCGCAAGCAGAAATGTGAAACACAGTACGCTTTTTGCGGCCGCGCCCCTTGTTTCTAGATTTTCCATCACGTCATCTCGCTCCGTCACACACTGTCGAGGTTGAGGCAGCTCTTCAAGCACTTGGGTCGATGCGGTTGACGCGTCACCCCTCGGCGCAGAGGCCGGGCGCCGACCACGCTGCCGTCGGCTCTCAGCTACCTCGCATCCCGCCTAGCACCCGATTCCCACTCCGGCCGGCCCGCCCGCGGCGGGGGTCAACGCTGAGGTGAGAGGCCTTCACTGCTGCGCCCCCTGATGCGCCACACGAGGAGGGCCCACATCGTCGCGACAAGGGCGAGCCCGATCCACTCGGCGGTGATGCCGTGCACCACAACCAGGTAGAACAAGATCAGGACACAATGGCTTGGTGGCGACAGTCGTCCACCGCAGATTGCGGCGGGTGTTACCGGCGTCAGTGAAGCGTTCCTGCTCCATGCCTCTCCTTTCGGAGTCGGGAGGGACCTGAGTCTCCCCCGAGTGCCACTGATGGGGCCTCTTCCTCGACTTCGGAGGACTGGGGCCCGGTGGGGTCCCCAGTCCTCCGAAGTCGTGGTCGTCAGCGCCGGCGGAAATAGAGGGATGCTCCGACAGCCAGGGTGCAGAGCAGGCCCGCCACGCTGATCCAGAGTCCCGCCGACATGCCCGCGACCAAGGCGACGACACCGATGACGACCAGGAAGACCGCCCCCGCTAGAGCCACCCACAGCCCCACGGCAGCGGTGGCCTCGCCCATCGGGTTTCCTTCGCCGATCATGTTGCCGTCGTCAGACATGAATGTTCCTCCTGTGCCGACGACTGGCTATTTGCGCTTGCTTCGGCGTGCCAGCATCGTGAAGACGAACACAGCTCCGACCGCGGCTAGGACCAGCCAGGCCCACTTGAACCAGGGCGGGCCCTCCCACCGTTCGGCCAAGATCATCGCGTTGGTCAACACGTCATCGATTCCTTTCGGAGAGATCGCTTTTCGCTCAGCCGAGGACGCCAGTGGCGTAGAGGACCCCGAACGCCGCCAGTACGAGTCCGATCACTGTGAAGACCGTACGGTTCCAGATCTGCATCGGCCTGCCGCCGGATGTACCAAATATCTCTTTGGAGCTGGCGGCACTGGCCCTCGAGAAGCGAGGCGCAAAGATCGCTAAAGCCAAACCGAAGGCAGCGATGAAGATTCCGACGGCAACGTTCACTCATGCTCCTCGTGCCTAGTAGGTGTATTGTCCGCGAATCGAGCACTTGCCGGTGCTTGCGCCAGTTCCGTAACCGATGTCCGCGCCGCTCTCATCGCCGGCGAATTTGAAGTTTCCAGCTCCCAGGCCACAGCCAGCCTCACCTGACCAGCCGCTGCTCATGTCACCGGTATCTGCGGAGAGTTCAGCGCTCGCGCCCGGTGTCCCGAAGCCGAAGGAGACGGTCGGCTTGGCACTCTCACCGTCGGTTTTACCGCCGATGCCGACGCAGATACCGAAGCAGACCTCTCCACTCAGGGACCCGGTGATGAGACCCGTCGGATCGATGCGGTTGACGGGATCGCCTTCCGCATACAGGTAGGGGTTCTGTTCCTGGCCGGAGGGGTCTGACTGGGTGAAGCGGCCGATGTTGGCGTCGTAGTAGCGGGCCTTGAGGTGGTACAGGCCGGTGGGGTCCTGGTAGTTGCCGGCGAAGCGGTAGGGCTGGGCGACCGGTTCGGTGGACTGGGCCAGGATGCGTACGCCGCGGGGGCTGTAGGCGTAGGAGTCGACCTTGTTGCCGTCCTCGTCGGTGAGGGCGATGACGCTGCCGATCGCGTCGGTGAGGTAGTAGTACGCCTTGCCCCCGGTCGTCATGGAATTCAAGGTGCCCCCGGGTTCCCGGTTGAATCCCATGTCCGCGCCGGCCGTGGTCTTCGCGGACAGGCCGAGCGGGCCGTTGTGGAAGAGCGTGTCGCCGAGCTTGATCCGCTCGCTCTGGTCGGTGGAGCCGTACTGGCCCGCGTACGTCTTGCCGTTGACGGTGATCGACGTCATCTGCGAGTAGTCCGACCACTTCTCACCGGTGCGGATGTAGTCGTCGGTGGAGGCGGCGGCGGTCTCGTTGCCGATGGCGTCGTAGGACCAGGTCCCGGTCGTGGAGGACTTGTTCGTCAGCTGCTGGGCGTCGTTGTAGGTGTAGGTGGTGCCGCGCGGGCAGCCGGGGTCGGTGCCCTGGCTGGTGAGGTTGCCGGCCAGGTCGTAGCAGTACTGCCAGGAGTCGGCGATCGTGCCGTTCTTCTCCTCCTTGGCGTAGGAGAAGCGGCCCGCCCCGTCGTAGCTGTAGGTCCGCTTCAGGCCCGAGACGCTGTCGGTGCTGGTGCGGATCTTGCTGCCGTCGGTGGCGGCGTTCGTGCCGTAGCCGTAGGTGTAGGCGAGGTTGACCAGCGTGCCCTGCGGCGAGGTGGCCTTGATGGACTCGGGCCGGCCGGACTTGTCCGGCTTGACCTCCTGCACCGTGCCGCCGGGGTAGGTGGTCGTGGTGCGGACGTCGTTGTTGTTGTACTTGTACGTCGTGATGCGGCCCTGGGGGTCCTTGAACTCCTTGAGCTTGTTGACCTCGTTCCAGGTGTAGTCGGTCGTGCCGGCGGGGTCCTTGTAGTAGTCGACGTTGCCGGCCGGGGTGTAGGCCAGCAGGGTCTGCGAGCCGTCCTGCAGGGTGCGCACGGTCTCGCGCTGCAGCGGGTCGAACTTGTAGGTGATGGTGCCGGTGCCGTCGGTGCGCTGGCTGAGGTTGCCGTCGCCGTCGTACCAGTAGCGGACGGTGTCGTTGGTGGAGGACACCGTCTTGATCCGGTCGCGGTTGTCGTAGACGTAGACCGTCTTGATGCCGCGGGCGTCCACGGCCGTCTCGGTGCGGCCCAGCGCGTCGTAGGTGAAGGTCGTCTTGGCCAGCGGGGCGGGCGGGGTGACGGTGTCCAGGTTGCCCTTGGCGTCGTAGTGGAAGTCCGTGGTGACCGTCTTCGTCGAGGTCATCTTCGTCTTGGCGGTGCAGCGCTGGCCCTCGAAGCCGCCGCACGTCGGAGAGGAAGAGTTGTAGGTGTAGGAGACGTTGCCGCCGCCGGTGCCGGTCTGCGCCACCGACATCGTGTTGCCGGCCGTGTCGTACTTGAACTCCGTCTTCTCACCGTCGGGGTTGGTGGAGTCGGAGGGGACGTCGCCGCCGCCGGCGATGGTCTGCCAGTGGTTGACCGTGGCGCCGCCGGTGGGCAGGTTCACCGTCTTGAGGTTGTTGCGGTCGTCGAAGCCGTAGTCGGTGGCGTTGCCCGGGGTGGTGCCCGAACCCATCGCATCCGTCGCGGAGTCGATGTTGTGGTTCGCGTCGAACTTCGTGGACCGCTTGTGGGTGAGCGCGTCGGTCACCTCGGTGACCTGTCCGTCCCCGTCGTGCTTGTACTTCGTCGCGTGCGACTCGGGGTCGGTCACCGTGGTGGTGCCGGCGGCCGTCGGCGAGGTGGTGTCGTAGCTGTAGGTCCAGGTCGGGCCGGTGTGGCCGGAGCCGCCCAGCTCGGTGGCGCGCAGCATGGAGGTGACGCGGTTGGCGTCGTCGTAGGTGAAGACGGTGACGCGGCCCTCGGCGGTGGTGATCTTGTTGATGCGGCGTGAGGAGTCGTAGCCGAAGACGGTGGACTTGCCTTCGGTGTCGGTGGTCTTGGCGAGGTTGCCGGCCGGGTCGAGGTCGAAGACGGCGGTGCGGCCGGTGTGGTCCTTGGCCTGCCACTGCGAGGCGTCGGTCTTGAGGAGGTCGACCCAGCGCCCGGAGCGGGTCTCGGTGAGTTTGAAGCCCTTGTGCTCGCTGCCCTCGTCGTGCTGGGTGACGGTGATGGTGCCCTTGTTACGGTCGGTGACCTTGGTCAGGGTTCCGTTCGCGTCGTAGGTGTCCTTGGTGTGGGACTTCCAGTTGTTGAGGGTGTAGGTGCCGTCGCTGTTCTTCTTCAGTTCCTGCGAGTAGCCCTTGGGGGTGGTGTAGGTGCCGTCGCTGTTCTTGGTGAAGCGGACGGTGGCGCCGCTGGCGTCGTAGAGGACGGCTTCGCTGCTGCCCAGGGAGAGGTAGCGCTCGTACTGCTGCCACCAGCGCTGGGAGACCTTGCCCCAGGGGGCGTCGAAGGAGTTGTAGGTGCGGGCCAGGGTGAGTTTCTTGCCGACGCCGGCGATGTCGAAGTCGGTGGCGGTGAGCATGAGGTTGCCGGTGGAGTAGTCGATCCGGGCGGTGAGTGCGTCGGTGATCGCGAAGTCGGTGATGCGGTGCCAGGGCACGTCACCCTGGCCCTCGGGCACGATGCTGAGGACGCTCGCGTCCTGGGCGGCGCTCCGGGCAGCCTTGCCGGCCCCGGCGGAGGGCTTGGTGGCGTGTTCCTTCTGCTCCGCGCGCCAGGCCTTGAGGTCGTCGGAGGGTGTCTTCTCCGCCTGGGAGGCGACGGGCTTGTTGGAGCCGACCTTCACCTCCGGCATGGTGAAGCGGGGCGCGTCCTTGCCCCAGGCGGAGACCGGCTTGGTGTCGTCCGCGGTGGCGGTGGCGGCCGGGAGCATCGACAGCGCGAGTGCGCCGGATGCGGCAACTGCCGTGATGGCCATGCGTGTTGTTCTCTTGCGGGCACGCCGGACGGGCGCGCCGAAGGCACGTAGGTGCACGACTTCCCCCCACAGGAAGATGAGCCCGGCAACCCCTGTGGTCACCAGGGACCCACAACCTGTCACAGGAAACGTACGGGGGTTCGAGCCGTGCCCCCGAAAACGGTTTCCATGCAGGGCGGAATCGGTCCGGCCTCTTCGGGGGATCAAGCGGAGTAAATGAGGCGGAATACGCTTCACCGCTGCGCGGTGCGGCGGCTGGTCGGGTGCCCTGGTGGGGAGGTGAACTGGCCGGATTGTGGCCCCTGTTGGGCGGCTGGATGTCAGGGGGCGGGGGTGGGTGCGGGGGGTGTCCAGCGGCGGGTGGGAGGTACGGCGCCGGGAAGGTTGTAGTCCTTCTTGAGGTGTTCGGGGATGGCGTAGTGCATGACGCGGCCGCGGGTGAGGGAGCTGAGTTCGAAGCGGGTGGTCAGGTGGCCGAGCCGGTCCAGGGCCCAGGCGGCCAGGGGTGAGCTGTCCTCGAGGGACTCCATGACGCCCAGCAGGGCGGGGGCGGCTTTGACGGCGGTGTCCCAGGGGGTGCGGGGCACCTGGAGCCAGTCGGCGCAGGTGTCGCCGATGAGGTGGCGGATGAGGGCGCCGACGACGGGGTCGAAGAGGGTGCCGGGGACGACTTCCTCGTACAGGTCCAGGAGTTGGCGGGTGAGGTGGGCGCCCTCGGGTGAGGGGCCCATGTGCCGGGTCATGTACAGGTCGGAGAAGACGCGGGCCTGTTGGAGGTCTCGCGGGGCGTGGTCCTGGTCGACGCCGAGCATGGCGCCCACCACGCGCCAGGCGTAGTAGTAGGACTCGGCGCCCTCGGTGCTCATGTGGATGCCGAGTCGGTGCAGGGCGTCCAGGGCCTGGAGGGAGAACATCATCTGCCCTCCGATCATGTCCTCCTGGCAGATCGGGGTGCCCAGGCCCGCGGTGTCCCACCGGTCCTCGCGACGCAGGTGGTGGCGGATGGCGGCGTGCAGGAGGCGGACCTTCTGCGCGGCGGGGACGAAACGGCCGCCGGCCTCGAAGGCGTCGGGCTGCATGAGGTGGACGGTGAACTGCCCGGTCTCCGCCATCCGTTTGGAGGGATAGCTCAGGCCGTGGGTCGCGGAGAGCAGTTTCGCCACGTGCGGGACGACGTAGCAGGCGGGCATGGAGGCGAAGGACAGTGCGGTGGAGATGTGCACCTGGTTGTCGATGAAGAACAGCCGGGCCTTTTCCATCTCGCCCCAGTCCACCCAGGAGGGCGGGGCGGCGGTTTCGTGCAGGTAGGCGCGGGCCACCTCCGGAAGGCCGTCGGGCAGGGGCTGGCCGGCGGTGGAGAAGTACCGCATGAGGGTGTTGAACTTGCCGACCTCGCCGCGCTCGAAGAGGGTCGCGACGGTGGTGTCGGCGAGTTCGTCGCCCGCCTGCCGCAGGGCTTGCAGGGACTGCTCGGTGTAGGTCATCGAGGGCTCCTCGCGGATGGGGGCACGTACGGCGTGCGGGGCGCGGGCGGCGTCGGGTGTGCGGGTGGTGGGCGCACCGGGCTCGCCGGGGGTGGGGCGGGGTGGTGGGTCAGTGGCGGCGGGCGGTGGCCGTGCGGGCCAGGCCCGTCAGGGCGCGGGCGGCGTCGGGGGGCAGGTCGGTGTCGTGGAGGACGGCGGCGGCGACGGCGACGCGTTCGGTGATCATCGCCTCGATGCGGGCGGGTGCCCCGGCGTCGTGCATGATCTCCTGCACCCGGCGCACCCCGTCCTGGTCGAGGTCGCGCCGGCCCAGCAGCCGGGTGAGTTCGGCCCGGTCGGCGGCCGGGGCGTGCTGCCAGGTCTGCGCGAGCAGGGCGGTGGGCCGGTGGGCGCCGAGATCGTCCGCGGCGGCCTTGCCGGTGCGGGCGGGGTCGCCGAACAGGCCCAGCAGGTCGTCGCGGAGCTGGAAGGCCTCCCCCAGCGGCAGTCCGTAGCCGGAGTAGGCCTCCAGCAGTGCGGGGCGGGCGCCGGCCAGCAGGCCGCCGATGTGCAGGGGGTGCTCGACGGTGTACTTGGCGGTTTTGTACCGGATGACCTTCAGGGAGGCGTCGGTGTCGGGGGGTGCGCCGGTGCGCAGGATCTCCAGGGCTTCACCGGCCACCAGCTCTCTGGCCAGGACGGCCCAGGCGGGGCGGGCGCGGGAGAGGTAGGCGCCGGGCAGGCCGCAGGTGGTGAACAGCTGCCCGGCCCAGGACATCAGCAGGTCCCCCACGAGCATGGCCAGGGAGCGGGCGGCGGCCTTGGGGCGGGGACTGCCGGCGGTGGCGGTGCGCAGCGCCCGGTGGGCGGTGGGCAGGCCGTGCCGCAGGGTGCTGGCGTCGATGAGGTCGTCGTGGACGACGGCGGCGGCGTGGACGAGTTCCATGGCGGCGGCCGCCCGCACCAGGGCGTCGCTGTCGGGTTGTCCGGCCGCCCGCCAGCCCCAGTAGCAGAACGCCACCCGCAGCCGTTTGCCGTGGCCGGTGGCGGCCTGGAGCTGCTCGGCGATGGGAGCCAGCTGGGCGTCGATGTCCAGCAGCGATTCGATCTCCCGCTCGACGAAGTGGGCCAGGGCCCGCTCGATACGGGCGGTCAGAGCGGCCGGCTCGCCGCCCTCAGGCATCGGCGCCGTCACCGCGGCTGGCCACCGCGCGGCGGGCCAGCACCTCCAGGTGGGCGGGTGCCGTCACCGTGCAGCGGTCAAGGGCCAGTTGGCCGCGGGCCTTGAGCTCCTGGCGGCTCTCACCGGCCAGGTCCGCCACGTCCGAGCGGCCCAGCAGGGTGCGCAGGCCTCCCACGGCGGAGCTCAGTGCGCCGACGGCCAGGTCGGCCAGGCCCGCCCCCAGCAGCACGACGTCGCTGTGCCGGCTCGCTGTCTCCTCGGTCATGACCGCCCCCTTGTGTCTGTGGCCGCCGGGGGCGAGCAGCGCGCCGGCCAGGCTGTGCTCGGCCGGTGGCCCGCCCCCTGTGGTGTGTCTGGCATCGAGCGTGACCGGGCGGGCGGGACGGCGCGGGCAAGATCACCCATCGGGTGACGGGCCGGACTGGTGTACCGGCCACGCCTGTACGAGAGCCGAGAAGGGGCGAGGGCGGAGCGGGTGGGGGTGTCAGCGGCTGAGGAGCAGGTACAGGACGGCGGTGGCTGCGACGCTGATCAGCAGGGAGCCGAGGCAGCCGACGCGGTTGCTGAAGAAGAACATGCCTGCCGGTTTCCCCCGCGGGTGCGCATCGAACGCGCCTGGCTCCGGCCGGCGGCGGGGGTGTGGAGGCGGCAGGTCAGGATGCCCCGGCCGGCCGATAAGAAACACATAAAACTTCCAGGTGTGCGGGTGTGGGGGCGGGGCAGACGGCGGGACGGAGGTTGATAACTATGGTTCCCCTGCTTCTCGTTCTTCTGCTCGCCCTGATCCTCTTCGGTGCCGGGTTCGCCCTCAAGGCACTGTGGTGGATCGCCGTGATCGTCCTGGTGATCTGGCTGGTCGGCTTCTTCGCCCGCTCCACCGGAGCAGGCGGCAACCGAGGCCGCTGGTACCGCTGGTAGCAGGCGTCAGCACTGACGCACCCGGGTGGGGGGGGGGGGGGGGGGGGGGGGGGGCGCCCCCCCCCCCCCCCCCCCCCTGCCCTTCCCTGCTTCCCTCGCGGGTCCCTCCGCCGGCCTGCGGCCGGTCAGTCCTCGCCTCTGACGATGTTCCAGTCCGGGGCCGCCTGGGCCTGCCGGTTGTCTCTGTCGGCTCTCGCGGGGACGCAGGTCCGTATGGCGCACGCGCGTCGGCGACGTGCCTTCGCCCAGCCCGTCTCGGGCCGGCGGATGATGCTGTCTCTTCTGACGTCCGCGGTCACGGCACTTCAACTTCCTTCTGCCTCCGGTCCCGCTCGGAACCGGGTCTGCTCCGCGTAGGTGGCTTCTGTCCGTCCGACCGAGTCCCCCACGACGCCGCCGGGAAACCCGCCTCCTGCGCCGGCCCCGCCCCGCGCCCGGGACGACGGCCGCGGGCGGGGCCGAGTCGGACGCCGTGACCCGTTTGGGCCGGGCCCACCGGGTACTCGGCCGCCAGAACCGGCAGAGTCGTGGTGGTCGGCACCGCACTCCGCGCCGCCCCGCACCGCCGTGCGGGCTCCCGGCGAGGTCGTGGGCACCGGCCCTGCTCCGTGCGGTTCGCCCGCCACACAGCCGCCGGGCTGCCGCTCGACGGTAGGCCGACCTCCGCAAACCTCCGCACGACGGGCGATTCGACGAGCGGGTCCCGGGTACCCAGGCAAACCCCCGACCCCCTTGGATGTGTGATGAGTGAGAAGAACCCCCTGAAGGCCAAGGCCGAGCAGGTCGTCGACGCGATCCGCGAGGCCGGCCCGTCGGACTCCGTCCCGGGCAGGCCGGGCGTGCAGCCGCCGACCGTCGCCGAGCCCACCGAGCCGCGCGAGCCGCTTCCGCCCAAGGCCGACCAGGGCTCCCCCGCGACGGTCGGCCCCACCGGTGTGCCGACCGGCGCCGCGCCGAGCGACATGGCCCAGGGGAGCACCTACCTGACCACGGCTCAAGGGGCCCGCCTCCACGACACCGACCACTCCCTGAAGGCCGGCGCCCGGGGACCGGTGCTCCTCCAGGACCACCACCTGCGGGAGAAGATCACCCACTTCGACCACGAGCGCATCCCGGAGCGTGTGGTGCACGCCCGCGGCGCGGCCGCCCACGGCATCTTCCAGGGCTACGGCACCGCCGCCAACGTCACCAAGGCGGCCTTCCTCGCCAAGGACGCCGAGACGCCGGTGTTCGTACGGTTCTCGACGGTGCTCGGCTCCCGCGGCTCGTCCGACACCGTCCGGGACACCCGGGGTTTCGCGACGAAGTTCTACACCAGCGAGGGCACCTTCGACCTGGTGGGCAACAACATCCCGGTCTTCTTCATCCAGGACGCGGTGAAGTTCCCGGACGTCATCCACGCCGGCAAGCCGCATCCCGACCGGGAGATCCCGCAGGCGCAGAGCGCGCACGACACCTTCTGGGACTTCGTCACCCTGCACACCGAGGCCACCCATCACACTCTGTGGAACATGTCCGACCGCGGCATCCCGCGCTCGTACCGCATGATGGAGGGCTTCGGCGTCCACACCTTCCGGCTGGTCAACGCCGAGGGCGCCACCACGCTGGTGAAGTTCCACTGGAAGCCCAAGCTCGGCGTCCACTCGCTGGTCTGGGAGGAGGCCCAGCTCATCAACGGCATGGACCCGGACTTCCACCGCCGGGACCTGGCCGACGCGATCGAGGCCGGCGCGTACCCGCAGTGGGAGCTGGGCATCCAGGCCTTCCCGGACACCCCGGACCAGACCTTCGAGGGCATCGACCTGCTGGACCCGACGAACATCGTCCCCGAGGAACTGGCGCCGGTGCAGCCGATCGGCATGCTCACGCTCAACGCCAACCCGTCCAACTACTTCGCGGAGACCGAGCAGGTCGCGTTCCACCCGGGCCACCTCGTCCCGGGCATCGACGTCACCGACGACCCGCTGCTGGCCGGACGGCTCTTCTCCTACCTGGACACGCAGATCAGCCGGCTGGGCGGACCGAACTTCGGCCAGCTCCCGATCAACCGCACCCACGCCCCGGTCAACGACATGCTGCGCGACGGCATGCACCAGACGGCGGTCCACACCGGAGTCGCGCCCTACCGGCCCAACTCCCTCGACGGGGGCTGCCCGTTCCTCGCGGGCGCGGACACCGGTGCGTTCGTCGAGACCCCGGTCGAGGTGCCCGCGGCCCGGAAGGTCCGGGAGGCCCCGGCGTCCTTCTCGGACCACTTCAGCCAGGCCCGGCTGTTCTGGCTCAGCATGACTCCGACGGAGCGCGAGCACATCGTCGGCGCGTACACGTTCGAGCTGAGCAAGTGCTACGAGCAGGCGATCAAGGAGCGGGCGCTGCAGGTGCTCGCCAACATCGACCCCGAGCTCTGCGAGCAGGTCGCCACCGGGCTCGGGCTGCCGGCCCCGGAGGCCACGGAGCCGCTGGTGACGCCCGAACCGAGCCCGGCCCTCTCGCAGCTGGGCAAGGTCTGGCCGCTGGAGGGGCGCATCATCGGCATCGTGACCGACGAGCAGGGTGACCTGGACGGCGTGCGCGCCGTGCAGGAGGCCGTCCTGAGCGCGGGCATGGTCCCGCTGGTCATCGCCCCGAGGGGCGGGAAGCTCGACCCGGACGGCGAACCGCTCACGGTGCAGCGCACCTTCGCCACCGCCCGGTCCGTGGAGTGCGACGCGCTCCTGCTGGCGGGCGTCCCCGGTCCCGCCAAGGACGCCTTCGGGGCCCGCGACGCCAAGGCGGGCGACGGAGCCGTCGGCGCCACCGCCGACCCGCGGGTCACGCTGATGCTGGCGGAGGCCTTCCGGCACGGCAAGGCCATCGGCGGCTGGGCGGGCGCGGACGCGGTGCTGGCGGCCGCGGGCATTCCGGCGGACGCACCGGGCGTGGTGACCGCGGACAGCGGCACGGGCGTGTTGGAACAGATCACCGGGCTGCTCGGCAAGCATCGTGTGTGGGAGCGCTTCGGAACCCGGCTCTGAGCGCAGGGCCGGCCACAGGACCAGAACGGCAGTGCGACGAACCATGAACAGCAACAGAACGCTTCCCGGCAGGGTCTACTCCAGCCAGTCGGTCTTCGGTGCCCCGTGCTGGGTCAGCCTGACCGCGCGCGACCTGCGGGCCACCCAGGACTTCTACGCGGCCGTGCTGGGCTGGGAGTGGCGTTCGGTCAAGCTGGGCGAACAGTTCAAGGTCGCCCATGTGAACGGAGTCCCGGTCGCCGGAGTGGCCGCGGTGGCGACCATGTGGCAGATCGCGGCGGCCTGGACTCCGTACTTCGCCGTCCCGAGCGCCGACGAGGCCGTGGCGCGCAGCCAGGAGCGCGGCGGCACGACGGCGGTGGGGCCGATCGCCTTCCACCCGGGACGGGCGGCCCTGCTGGCCGACCGTGACGGGGCGGTCTTCGGCATCTGGGAGGGCAAGCTCGTCACCGGCTGGGAGGAGTGGCGCCGGGTGGCTCCGGCGTTCGTACGGCTGCACACCCGGGACGCCTTCGACGCAGCGATCTTCTACGGCGAGGTCCTGGACTGGGCATCCGACAAGGCCGGCTGCTGCGACGTCGACTACGAGGAGAACGAGGTCGTGCTGCGCAGCCGGGGCGACGTGGTGGCCCGGATCCATTCCGGTGCCCTGGGCGCCGCGCCCGATCCGACGCTGCGGCCGCACTGGCAGATCCACTTCGCGGTCGAGGACGTGGAGGAGTGCGCCCGCGCCGCCCGCGCCCACGGCGGCACCGCACTCCAGGGCGGCATGGGGTCCACCGAGGCCGTCCTCTCCGACCCCGACGGGGCGCACTTCACCGTGACGCGCTCCGGCTGAGGCGAGGGCGCGCCGCCGGTGGCGGCGCGCCCTCGTCCGACCGCAAGCCCTCAGACGAAGGCGCTCTGTCCGGTGATCGCCTTCCCGACGATGAGCGTGTTCATCTCGCGGGTGCCCTCGAAGGAGTAGATGGCCTCGGCGTCCGCGAAGAACCGGGCGACGTCGTAGTCCAGGACGATGCCGTTGCCGCCGAGAATCTCCCGCGCCCAGGCGACGACCTCCCGCATCCGCGCGGTGACGAACGCCTTCGCCAGCGACGACTGCTCGTCCTTGAACACCCCGTCGTCCTGCAGCCGGGCCAGCTGCGCCAGCATGCCCCAGGAGGCGGTGATGTTGCCCAGGCTCTTCACGAGCAGGTCCTGCACCAGCTGGAAGCCGGCGATCGGCCGGCCGAACTGCTCCCGCTCCGTGGCGTACTTCAAGGCCAGTTCGTAGGCGCCGATCATCACGCCGAGCGCCTGCCAGGCCACACCGCTGCGGGTGGCGCGCAGGATCTCCGCGACGTCGCGGAAGGACTCGATGTTCTGCAGGCGGTCGGTCTCCGGCACCCGCACGTCGGTCAGCGTGACATCGGCGTTCTCCACGATCCGCAGAGACGTCTTGTTCGCGATCTTCTCGGTGGTGAAGCCCTTGGTCCCCTTGGTCACGACGAAGCCCTTGACCTGGTCGTCGTCGACGTCCCGCGCCCACACCACCACGTGGTCGGCGAACGTGGCGTTGCCGATCCAGCGCTTGGACCCGTTCAGCACCCAGTCGTCGCCCTCGCGCCTCGCGGTGGTGCGCATCCCGACGGCCACGTCGGATCCGCCGAGGGCCTCGGTCAGGGCGAACGCCCCGATCGTGTCCATCCTGGCCATGCCGGGCAGCCAGCGGTCCCGCTGCTCCTGGCTGCCGCCCGCGACGATCGAGTACATCGCCAGTCCGTTGTGGACACCGAAGAAGGTGGCGACCGAGGCGTCGACGCGGGCCATCTCCATCGCCATCATCCCCGTCAGCAGATGGCCGGCCGCCGTGTGGTGCTCGCCGTAGTCCTCGTAGGGCAGGCCGACGAGGCCGCTCTCACGGAACTTGCGGACCAGTTCGGGCGGGAAGGTGCCCGCGGCCCAGTTCTCGTTCACCAGCGGCTTGATCTCGTCGCGCATGAAGGTCCGCGTCTTCAGCAGCGTCTTGCGCTCTTCGTCCGAGAGCGCGGCCTCGAAGTCGTAGAAGTCGGCGACCAGCTGGTCTTCCAGGTTGGTAGGCATGCCAGCCTTCTTCCACGCTTTCGTTGCACGATGCACAGGAGCCGCTCGCCGCTCGGCGGCCCCACGGGACTCCCCGGACGCGCACGTCGCGTCCGGTACCGGCCAACTCGACCAGTGCTCGCGGAACTCGGCCCTTCGAAGGCGGCGGGACGGTGGGTACGCTCACGGAGCGCCGCCTCACGCCCTCGCCTTTCGAGAAAGGACCGCACATGCCGGTCTTCACCGCCACCGACGGTGTCCGCCTCTCGTATCGGGAGTGGCCGGGGGATTCCGGCCTGCCCCCGGTGCTGCTGCACCACGGCTTCATCGCGGACGGGGAGTCCAACTGGGTCTCCACCGGCATCGTCGCGGCGCTCACGGCCGGCGGACGCCGGGTCGTCGCCGTCGACGCACGGGGGCACGGCCGGTCGGACAAGCCCCACGACCCGGAGCGGTACGGCGAGGCCCGCATGGCCGAGGACGTCCGCACGCTGGCCGATCTGCTCGGGGCGCCGTCCTACGACCTGGTGGGCTACTCGATGGGAGCGATCGTCGCCCTGCTCACCGCCGTCCGCGACGCGCGGATACGGCGACTGGTGGTCGGGGGTGTGGGCGCGGCGGTGGTCGAACTCGGCGGCGTGGACACCAGGGTGATCGGGGGCCCGGCCCTGCAGCAGGCCCTGCGCGCCGACGACCCCGCCACGATCGCCGATCCGGCCGCCGCGGGCTTCCGGGCGTTCGTCGACGCCGTCGGCGGCGACCGCATCGCCCTGGCGGCGCAGGCCTCCGCCGCCCACGCCCGGCCGATACCGCTCGACTCGATCAAGGCTCCCACCCTGGTCGTCGCCGGCCGGGACGACGTGCTCGCCGTCCGCCCGGAAACCCTCGCGGACGCGATTCCCGACGCGACGCTGCGCGTGGTGCCCGGCGACCACATGCAGGCGGTGCTCGATCCCGCCTTCCGCGCCGAGCTGGTCGCCTTCCTCGGCGACGGCTGACCTCCGCCGCCCGCGGGGCCGGCGGTCGCGCGACCTCGCCGGGCCGCCCCGGACGAGGACGGCCCGGAACGGTGTGCCCCCGCCCTCTGCCCGGACCGCGGGGAGCGGATCGGGGGCACGACCTCCCGGTCCGTCGTATGGACTCCCGCCCGTCAGCCGCCCAGGGTGCCCGCGGGGAGGATCGACTGCAGGGAGGTGGCCGGGTGCCCCACTTCCAGCGAGCCGAGGACACCGTTCAGGAAGGGCGCCAGAGGGGCGGCGGACCGGCCGGGGCCGGGAGCGGCCGCCTGGGCGGCCTGGGCGGCCGGGGCGGACACCAGCAGGGCCGCGGCGATGACAGAGACACAGGCGAGCTTCTTGATCATGCCCGTCCTAACGAGACCCCCTCCCCCGGGCAACGCACCCCTCACCCGCTTGCCCGCGGGCCCCAGGTGGCACAGGGGTCCACCGGCGGGCGCGGACGCAGCGGACCCCGCCGCTTCCGCGCGCCAGGGTTCACGGCCAGGCGCCGCCACGTCCGCACCTCCGGTCACCCCGCCCCCGATCGGGCCTTCGCGGCGGCGCGGGTCGCCGCGGCCTCCGGTGATCCGACCGGCGCCGCCCGCGCGGTGCACCGCCGCGGGCACGCCCTGCTCAGCCCCCCGCGGCGACCGTTTCGCCCGGACATCGCGCCGCGTCTCGCGTCGACGGTGCAGGCGGTGGATCATCCCGGCGGACTCTTCGGTAACGTGAGGTTATGAGCCACCCGCATCCAGAACTCAAAGCCGCCCCGCCCCTGCCCAAAGGCGGGCTGAGGGTCACCGCCCTGGGCGGCCTCGGCGAAATCGGTCGCAACATGACCGTTTTCGAGCACGCCGGCAAGTTGTTGATCGTGGACTGCGGTGTGCTGTTCCCCGAGGAGAACCAGCCCGGGGTCGACGTCATCCTGCCCGACTTCACCTCGATCCGGGATCGCCTGGACGACATCGTCGCCGTCGTCCTCACCCACGGCCACGAGGACCACATCGGGGGCGTGCCCTATCTGCTGCGGGAACGGGCGGACATTCCCGTCGTCGGCTCGAAGCTCACCCTCGCGTTCCTGGAGGCCAAGCTCAAGGAGCACGGGATCAGGCCCCGCACGGTGCGGGTGCGGGAGGGCGACCGGCGCGGCTTCGGCCCGTTCGACTGCGAGTTCGTCGCCGTCAACCACTCGATCCCGGACGGGCTCGCGGTGGCCCTGCGGACCGGCGCCGGCATGGTGCTGCACACCGGCGACTTCAAGATGGACCAGTTCCCCCTGGACGACCGGATCACCGACCTGCGCGCCTTCGCCCGCCTCGGTGAGGAGGGTGTGGACCTGTTCCTCACCGACTCCACCAACGCCGAGGTCCCCGGCTTCACCACCTCCGAACGCGAGCTGAACCCCGCGATCGAACAGGTCATCCGCACCGCGCCTCGCCGCGTGATCGTCTCCAGCTTCGCCAGCCACGTGCACCGCATCCAGCAGGTTCTGGACGCCGCCCACCAGCACGGCCGCAAGGTGGCCTTCGTGGGCCGCTCCATGGTCCGCAACATGGGCATCGCCCGCGACCTCGGCTACCTCAAGGTCCCGTCGGGCCTGGTCGTGAACGCCAAGGAGCTGGAGAAGCTCCCCGACCACAAGATCACCCTGGTGTGCACCGGCTCCCAGGGCGAGCCGATGGCGGCCCTGTCGCGGATGGCCAACCGCGACCACGCGATCCGCATCGGCAAGGGCGACACCGTCCTGCTCGCCAGCTCCCTCATCCCCGGCAACGAGAACGCCATCTACCGGGTGATCAACGGCCTGACGCGGTGGGGTGCCAACGTCGTCCACAAGGGCAACGCCAAGGTGCACGTCTCCGGCCACGCCAGCGCCGGCGAACTCGTCTACTGCTACAACATCGTCCGCCCCCGCAACGTCATGCCCGTCCACGGCGAGTTCCGCCACCTGCGGGCCAACGCCGACCTCGCCATCCGCACCGGCGTCGACCCCGACCGTGTCGTCATCGCGGAGGACGGTGTCGTGGTCGACCTCGTCGACGGCCGCGCCTCCATCACCGGCAAGGTGCCCGCCGGGAACGTCTACGTGGACGGCATGGAGGTCGGCGGCGCGACCGAAGCCTCCCTCAAGGACCGGGTCACCCTCGCCCAGGAGGGTGTCATCACCGTCGTGGCCATCGTCGACGCCGACACCGGCGCCCTCGCCGAAGCCCCCGACTTCCTGGCCCGCGGCTTCGTCCACGACGACACCACCTTCGAGCCCGTCGTCCCCGTCATCGAGAAGACGCTGGCCGCCGCCGCGGAGGAAGGCGTCGGCGACGCCCATCAGCTCGAACAGCTCATCGCCCGTGCCGTGGCGAACTGGGCCTTCCGCACACACCGCCGCAGGCCGCTGATCATCCCCGTCATCATCGACGCCTGACCGGGCCCTCCCCGCTCCCGCGCGGGGCACCGGTCAGGCCGGTGCGCACCCGTCGTGGCGGGGGAGCCCGGCGTTCTCGTGGGGATGCGGGCCGTACGGCCCGCATCCCAGCGGGAGCGTTCACCTCCCGATGCGCTGGTGTGTGCGAAGCGACCCCCGGTGTTATTCAATGAGATGTGCGCTCAGGGATCTCGGGGCCCCGTCGCACGGGTCCGAGTAACGCCCCCGGCCCTGCGCCGGGGATTGCCGAGAGAGCCGCATGGACTCCACGCCCTCAGCCTCGTCGCCGTTCGACCTGGTCAGCAGCGCCCTGGGGCGGTACATCCCGCGTGGCGGAGCGGCGGCGGCCGCCGGTCCCGGCGACGCGCAGGGCGACCTCGGCACCGGCCGACGCCCACGAGAGGACCCGGCGGCCGACCGTCAGGACCAGATTCTCGGCGTGGTCAACCTGGACGCGGACCTCAACGTCACCCGCCGCAACCTGGACGCCCCCGTGTTCGCGGGCCTGGACGCCGTACCGGGGACTCCGTTCGCCGATCTGCTGCCTCCCGGGGACGTACCGACGGTCACCCGGCGGCTGCGCCAGGTCCTGGAGCTCGGTGAGGCACACGTCGCCCGGATCCAGCGCCTGCGCCGCGGAGACGGGTCGGAGCTGGTGACCTCGCTGAGCATCCTGCCCGCCGCGGCACCCCAGGAGGGCTTGACCGTCTCCGTGATCGCCATGGCCAGGCGGCTGCACCTGTACGCCGCCGAGACCGCGATCGGCACCTCACTGGACATCGGCGAGACCGCGCAGTCCCTGGCCCAGTCCCTGCTGGCCTGGGGAGACGTGGCAGCCGTCGACCTCGACTTCGCCGTGTGGACGGGCGAGGGCGTCACCGAGCGGGCGCAGGGGCGCATCCGGCTCCGGCGGGCGGCACTGGTGCCGGACCGGGCATGGCCCGAGGGGTACGTGACCCCCGGCGACGATCTTCCCGGCGACGCGAGCCGCCTGCTGGCGCAGGCCGTACGGCGGGACGACGCCCCGCAGGCGATCGTCATACCCGACCGGGAGACGATCGAGCGGGTTCTCGGCAGTCCGCGCGTGATCCGTGCCCTGGTGCCGGGCGACCGGTCGGCGAGTGTGGCGTGCATTCCGCTGGTCCTGGACGCCACGCCGCCCGTCGTGCTGGGAGTGGCGGAGGTCTGGCGCCGGGCGGACCGCCCCTTCCGCGACAGCGAACTGCTGGACCTGCAGGAACTGGTGGCCAGGACCGCCCATCACGTCGACCTGGCTCGTCAGCACCAGCGCGAGCACACGCAGGTGCTGGCGTTGCAGCGCCGGCTGCTGCCCCGGTCCGGCGGCGACACCATCGAGATCGCGAGCGTGTACCAGCCCGCCACCCCGGACAGCGCGGGCGTCGGCGGCGACTGGGTGAACAGTTTCCCGCTGCCGGACGGCCGGACCGCGCTGGTGGTCGGTGACGTCGTCGGGCACGGTCTGGGAGCCGCGGCAACCATGGGCCAGCTGAGCATGGAGGCCCGCGCGCTGCTCTCCGCGGGACTGGCACCCGACGAGGTACTGGAGCACCTCGACGAGACCGTGTCACTGCTGGACGACTCGGATTCCGGGCTGGCGGCGGGCTACAGCGCCCTCGGCTCGACCTGCTGCATCGCCCTGTACGACCCGGTCAGCCATCAGGTGGCGCTCTCCAGCGCCGGCCACCTCCCCCCGGTTCTGGTGCTTCCGGACGGGCGGGCGAGTCCGCTGTCGGTGCGCCCGCACCCCGGGCTGGGGGCGGAATTCGCGCTGCGGGAGCCGTTCGACGTGCATACCTTCAGCGCGCCGCCGGGCTCCCTGCTCGCCCTCTACACGGACGGCCTGGTGGAGGATCCGGCCCTGTCGATCGACGAGGGGATCGACAGGCTGGCCGACGCCGTGTCCACGGTGCACCCCTGGGACGCCCTGCAGCAGGCCGCGCGGCACGTCATCTCTACGCTGGCGCCCGCGCGCCAGCGCGACGACGTGACCCTGCTGCTCGCGCGCATGATCGGGTACCGCAAGGGGGACACCGCGACCTGGCGGCTGCCCGCCCGCAACGACGCGCCCGCCCGTGCCCGCGCGCACGTCTCGGCGCTGCTGCGGCAATGGCGCACCAGGGCCGACACCCGGGACGCTGTGCCGCTGCTGGTCAGCGAGCTGGTCACGAACGCGGTGCGCCATGCCACCGGTCCCGTCACAGTCCGGTTGATCAGGTCCGGTCACAGCCTGCTCTGCGAGGTGGGCGACACCGGTAACGGCAGGCCGCAGCTGAGCCGGGGCGACCTCCTCGACGACGGCGGGCGCGGCCTGCACGTCGTGCACCGGCTCACCACCCGCTGGGGGGTGCGGTGGACGGACACCGGCAAGGTGGTGTGGGCGGAGGTCGCCCGATGACGCGGCGGCACACGGGGGTGCTGCGGCGGTGCTACAGCCACTCCCCTTCCAGGGCGGTGGCGGTGAGGCCCGGAGCCGCCGCGTACAGGACGGCGCGACTGCCCGGCTTCTGCCCGGCGTCGTGCGCCCGCCGCAGTATGTCGAAGACGGCGGCGCCTCCGCGGTTGCCGCTCGCGTAGCTGTCCCGGCTGTGGTCCAGCAGCCCCGACGGCCATGTGTCGGGCATGGTCTGCTCCATGTACTCCAGCACCCGGGTGCCGCCGGGGTGCGCGAGCAGTACGTCGGGGTGCCAGGAGCCGGGGGCGTCCTGGTCGCGGACGCTCAGCCAGTCCCACATGGCGGTGACCGTCTCCTGCACGGCGCGCGGTCCGCGGCGGTCCATCACGAAGTGGGCGCCGTCCGCCCGCGTGTCCAGTCGGTGCAGGTCGTTGGTGCCGGGGAGGGTGTGGTGCCAGGCGGTGTCCAGCCGCACGATCGACTCCTCCCTCGGGCGGCCCGTCACCACGGCGGCGACCGCGGTGTCCGCGAACAGCAGCCGGACGATGAGGGATTCGAGGGTGTCGTCCGCGGGCTGGTAGGTCGTGCTCAGCGCCTCCGCGATGACGACCAGGACCACCCGGTCGGGGTCGGCGGCCACGAGGTCCGCCGCGAGGGCCAGGGAACGGGTCCCCGCGACGCAGGCCCACTGCGTGGCCGGCAGCAGCATCACGTCGTTGCGGAGCGGGAGTCGGTTGGCCAGGGCGACGTCCAGGCCCGGCAGCGCCGGGGTGGTGGAGTGACTGGTGATCAGGCAGTCGACGTCCGAGGCGTCCAGCCCGGCGATCTGCAGGGCCCCGCGCGCCGCCCGCTCCCCGTAGGACTGCACGGCCTCCCAGGCCGGCGCGGTCCGTTCCTGGACGGTCTGCGGTGCGGGTATCGCCTCCAGGGCGGCGATCGCACGGTCCACGTCCTGCGCGGTGAACCCCTCGCGCGCCAGCGCCTCTTGGGCGGTCCCGACGCCGACGGCTCCCAGGCCGCCGCCGTTGCCGGGCGCGACGGCCGTCTCCAACGGCAGCATCCAGCCGCGGGTCTCGATACCCGTACTGGCGGCGATTCCGTCGATGCGCGGCGCCCAGGCCGCGTCCGGGTGCCGGTCGCGCACCTCCGCCACGATCCGGCTGGTCTCCACGGCGTGCTCTCCGTGGATGACGGCGGGAGGACACAGGTAAGCGGCCATGAGGGGGCACCTTTCCAGGGGGCAGGAGGACGTCGGGGGCTGCGCCATGGGCCACTTGGGAGTTCGTGCCCACGCAGAGGGGCTCCGCTTCGGGAGTCGCTGTCCCTAGGGAGCATGGGCGACAAAGGGACATTTACGCTGTGATGCAGACAACTTGGGCGCCATTTAAGGGCGTGATACGGCACACACCGAGCGAAAAGATGTCTTTCGAAGTGGTCTCGCAGGTCCCAGCTGACGGTCCGTCAATTCAACGGGTGCCCGCGGAGTCGTCGCGCGCGAACGACGGACCGCCCGACCCGCCGGGCCCTTTCACGGCCGGATCGGAGCGGGGCGGAACGACGCACGTCAGGCATGCCCCTCAGGGAGTTCACCGAGCCCGGCACCCAAGCCCCCGGCCCTGCCGACATGGTGAGCACACGCACTATCAGGCCCAGAACTATGGTGTCCCACCACATACGCCTCTGACCTGCGCGTTCCTACGGTATGGCGACACACAACAGTCCCCGTTCACCCTCAGGAAGTGGTGCCGATGTCGTCGCCCACAAGTGCTCCGCCAGCCCCCCATCTCCACCGCATCGTCGCCGCCAGCCTGATCGGCACCACCATCGAGTGGTACGACTTCTTCCTCTACGGATCCGCTGCCGCTCTCGTCTTCAACGAACTCTTCTTCCCCAACTCCGATCCGCTCGTCGGCACGTTGCTCTCGTTCCTGACCTATGCCGTCGGGTTCGCGGCCCGGCCGATCGGCGCCCTCGTCTTCGGGCACTACGGCGACCGCCTCGGCCGCAAGAAGCTGCTGGTGCTCAGCCTGCTGCTGATGGGCGGAGCGACCTTCGCGATCGGCCTGCTGCCCACGTACGGCACCATCGGCGTCGCGGCCCCGGTGCTGTTGACCACGTTGCGCCTCGTGCAGGGCTTCGCCCTCGGCGGCGAGTGGGGCGGCGCCGTCCTGCTGGTGTCGGAGCACGGGGACCCCGAACGGCGCGGCTTCTGGGCCTCCTGGCCGCAGACCGGAGCTCCCGCCGGACAACTGCTCGCGACGGGCGTGCTCTCGCTGCTGACCGCCACGCTGTCGGACGACGCCTTCGGCTCCTGGGGCTGGCGCATCCCGTTCCTGCTCTCCGGCGTCCTGGTGATGGTCGGTCTGTGGATTCGGCTGTCCGTCGACGAATCACCGGTCTTCAAGGAGGCCCTGGCGCAGGCGGAGGCCCGCAAGAAGGCGGAGGCCGCGAGCACCGCGGTCGTGGCGGCCGAGAAGATGCCGCTGGTCTCGGTCATGCGCCACCACTGGCGGGACGTGCTGGTGGCGATGGGCGCCCGCATGGCGGAGAACATCAGCTACTACGTGATCACCGCCTTCATCCTGGTGTACGCCACCACGTCGGCCGGCGTGTCCAAGCAGACGGCACTGAACGCGGTGCTCGTCGCGTCCGCCGTGCACTTCGCCGTCATCCCGGCCTGGGGTGCTCTCTCGGACCGCGTCGGACGGCGTCCCGTCTATCTGCTGGGCGCTGCCGGAGTCGGGCTGTGGATGTTCCCGTTCTTCCGGCTGATCGACACCGGCGGCTTCGGGAACCTCATCCTGGCGGTGACCGTCGGCCTGGTCCTGCACGGGGCGATGTACGCACCCCAGGCCGCCTTCTTCTCGGAGATGTTCGCGACCCGGATGCGTTATTCGGGGGCTTCCATCGGTGCGCAGTTCGCCTCCGTCGCGGCCGGCGCGCCCGCCCCGCTCATCGCGACCGCCCTGCTCGCCGAGTACGACAGCTCGACCCCGATCGCCCTGTACGTGATCGCGGCGGTCCTCCTGACGCTGGTCGCCGTGGGGGTGGCCAAGGAGACCCGGCACCGGGACCTGGCCGACGTGGACGCCCCGACCGGCGCGGAACCCGTCGCGCCGGCCCCGGCGGAGGACGCGCGGACCGTCTGATCCGGGAGCACCGCACCGGCCCTCGTACGCACCCGCGTACGAGGGTCAGTGCCGTGCGGCCGAGGACAACCGGTGCAGACGGAGCGCCAGTTGGATCTCCAGAGCCCGGGACGGACTCTGCCAGTCGTCCCCGAGGAGCCGGCCCACACGCTCCAGCCGCTGCGCCACCGTGTTCACGTGGACGTGCAGCTCGTCCTTGGTGCGCGCCGGGCTCATGCCGCAGGCGAAGTACGCGTCGACGGTGCGCAGCAGGTCGGTTCCGCGCCGCTCGTCGTACGCCACGACCTGCCCGATCGTGCGCTCGACGAAGCCGGAGATGTCCCGGTCCCCCGCGAGCAGCAGCCCCAGGAACCCGAAGTCCTCCGCGGCGGCCCCGTCCCCGGCGCGGCCGAGGAGCCTCAGGGCTTCGAGGGACCGCTGCGCCTCCGCGTACGCCGCGGCCACCACGTCGGGCCGGGCCGCGAGGTCCCGGACCGGAGGGGAGGCGCCGACGCTGACCGCTTCGTGGACCGCCGTGCCGAGGTGTCTCGCGGTGCGGCGGGCCAGCTCGGTCGCGGCGTCACCGGGCTCCAGCGGCAGCAGCAGGACGGTGCCTCCGTCGCGCGCGGCGGCCAGTCCGCGCCGGGTGCCGGCCAGGTGGGATGCGGCGGACCACAGGCGCCGGCGCGCACCGGCCTCCTGGTCCGCGTCGGCCGCCGTGCCGTCGAGGCGGGCGGCGAGCACGACGTGGGTGGCGTCGAGGTCGGCGTGCAGCCGGGCGGCGCGGTCGCGCAGCAGGCGCGGGTCGCGGTCGCGGGAGTCGAGCAGGTCGTCCAGCAACTCACCGCGCACGCGCTGTTCGGCTTCGGCGGCGGAGCGTCTGGCGAGCAGGAGCAGGGACGTGACCATCGCGGCGCGCTCCAGGGTGCGCTGGTCGACGGGGTCGAGGCCGGCCTGCCCGTGCAGCACCAGTGCGCCCAGCAGCTCTCCGCCGGCCGTGACGGCGGCGACCCAGTCGTCACCGCGACGCACGGCGTGCCCCTCCGCACGGGAGGCCTCGAGGGCCGCGTCGGGTGTGATGCCGGCCTCGGCGAACTCCACGGTGCCCGCCAGGACCTCGGACACCGCGGCGGCCACGTCGTGCACCCCGCCGCCGCGCAGCACGAGTTCGGCGAGGCGGTCGTGGACGTCGGAGGCCCGCTCGATCACCGCGCTGCGGTCCTGGATGATCTCGTTGGCCCGGCCGAGCCGGTCGAGGGCGGAACGCGTCTCGGTGAGCAGGTTCGCCGTGTCGATCGCGGCGGCGGCCAGGGCGGCGAAGGAACCGAGCAGGGCGATCTGCTCGCGCTCGAAGACGCGGGCTCGCCGGTCGGCGGCGAACAGCACCCCGATGACGTGGTGCCCGATCATCAGCGGCACGCCGAGGATCGCGACCAGGCCCTCGTCCCGCACCCCCGTGTCGATCGTCTGGGTGTGCTGGAAACGGTCGTCCTCGAAATAGTCGTCGGTGACGTACGGGCGGGCCGTCTGCGCGACGAGGCCGCCGAGCCCCTCGCCCATGCCGAGCCGCAGCTGCTGGAACCGCGCGGCCACGGAGCCCTCGGTGACCCGCATGTAGGTGTCGCCCCTGGCCGGGTCGTTCAGGCTCAGGTAGGCCACGTCCGTGCCGAGCAGCGACCGGGCCCGCTGGACGATCGCCTGCAGCACGGCGTCCAGGTCGCGCAGTCCGGCCAGGTCGTGCGCGGTCTCGAAGAGCGCGGACAGCTCCGCCTCCCGGCGGCGGCGTCCCTCCATCTCCGAGCGCACCCGCAGGGCCAGCAGTTTCGCCTGCTCCAGCGCGGCCACGCGCTCGGCGGACCGGCCCTCGGCGCGGGCCAGCAGGACCGGCTGCTCGTACGCGTCGGCGGAGGCGCCTCGGGCCAGCAGCTCCAGGAACGGCGCCTCGGCGCCGGCTGCGGAGCGCTCGGCGGACTGCACGTGATCGCGGGACATGGTCACAGGATTACCTGTCGGCGGGCCGGCGCCGCCAGCCCTGTGGACAACTCCGTCGCCGGCGCATCAGTGGGCCGTCCAGCCGCCGTCCAGCGCGAGGGACGTGCCGGTGACGTAGGACGCCTGGGGACTGCAGAGGTAGGCGACGGCCTCCGCGACCTCGTCCGGTTCGATGAGCCGCTTGACGGCGCTGTCCCGCAGCAGGATCTCCCCGAGGACCCGTTCCTCGGGGATGCCGTGCGTGCGGGCCTGGTCGGCGAGCTGCTTCTCGACCAGGGGGGTGCGCACATAGGCGGGGTTCACACAGTTGGAGGTGACTCCGTGGGGGGCGCCTTCGAGGGCGGCGGTCTTGGAGAGTCCCTCCAGGCCGTGCTTGGCGGAGACGTAGGCCGACTTGAAGGCCGAGGCCCGCAGCCCGTGGACCGACGACACGTTCACGATCCGGCCCCACCCCTGCCCGTACATGTGGGGCAGCGCGCCGCGGATGAGCCGGAACGGCGCCTCCAGCATCACGGTCAGCACGGTGTGGAAGACGTCGGGCGGGAACTCCTCCAGCGGACGGACGAGCTGGAGCCCCGCGTTGTTCACCAGGACGTCGGTGCCGGCGGCGCAGAGCTCCGCCGCGTCGAGGTCGGTGAGGTCCAGGACATGCGGTTCGACGGTGCCCGCCAGTCCCCGTGCCTGTTCGGTGAGGGTGTCCAGGCCCGGGGCGTCCCGGTCGACCGCTCTCACCTTGGCCCCGGCGGCGGCGAGGCGCAGGGCGCAGGCACGGCCGATGCCGCTCGCGGCACCGGTGACGAGGGCGGTACGGCCGCCGAGGTCGAGAGACGGGGCGAGGAGACCCGGAAGGGCACTGGGCGCGGTCATGTCTCGACCCTAGGCAGCACCCGTAGCCCTCCCGATATGGTCGCCACCCATACTTCGCACTCAGGTCATGGGGTCGAACCACGTGGGTGCGTCGGACAGTGCCTGCTTGATCCGGAACAGTCCGAACTCGTTGAGCTCCGGAAGGGCGTCCAGGTCGAACCAGCCCACCTCCAGCGACTCGTCGTCGTTGACCCGGGCCTCCCCGCCGACCGCCCGGCACCGGAACGTGATGTCCATGTACTGGCAGGTGTCGCCGTTGGCGTACGTCACCGGCTCCAGCGCCTGGACGAGCACCACGCGCTCGGCCACGCACTGCACCGCCGTCTCCTCGAAGACCTCCCGCACGGCACAGGCCGCGGGCTGCTCACCCGGATCCGGGATCCCGCCGATCACCGACCACTTGCGGGTGTCGGTACGGCGCCCCAGCAGCACTCTGCCGTCGTCGTCGAGGACGATGGCGGTGACCCCGGGCAGCCACAGCAGCTGGTGGCCGGCGGCGGCGCGGATCGTGTGGATGAAGTCGGGAGTGGCCATGGGGCGACCCTAACGGCCCGCTTCGTCCGCCTCGGGGCCGGTGGTGGTCCCCGCCTCGGACCGTGCGCGGGCCGCGTCGGCCCGTCGCGCGCGGAGCGCCGAGGCCCCGGCCCAGCCGAGTCCGCCGAGCGCGAGCGCCACCAGGACCATCTCGGGCACGATCCCCAGGCGGGTGGCGGGCGTCTCGGAGGAGCGCAGGGGGACCTCCTGCACCAGCGAGTCCGCCACGAACATCCCGGTCCGCTGGGTGATCCGCCCGTCCGGCATGATCACGGCACTGACCCCGCTGGTCACCGGCACCGTGACGGTGCGGCTGTGCTCGACCGCGCGGACGCGGGACATGGCCAGCTGCTGGTAGGTCATCTCACTGCGGTCGAAGGTCGCGTTGTTGCTGGGCACCGAGATCATGCGGGCGCCGCCGGTGACCGTGTCGCGCACCGCCCAGTCGAAGGCCGCCTCGTAGCAGGTGGCGAGACCGACCTTGGTGCCCGCCATGGTGAACACGCCGGGTTCGGTGCCGCGGCTGAAGTCCTGGCGCACCATGGACGTCCAGTTCTCGTTGACGGCGCCGAGCAGCGAGCGCAGGGGGAGGTACTCGCCGAACGGCTGGACCTGGCGCTTGTCGTAGGTGTCGACGGGTCCCTTGTCCGGGTCCCAGAGGATCTGCTCGTTGTAGAGCCGGCCGTCGCGCTCGACGACACCGCCCACCGAGATCGGGGCGCCGATGGCCCGCGCGGCGCCGTCGATCACGGCACGCGCGTCGGGGTTGGCGAACGGGTCGATGTCCGAGGAGTTCTCCGGCCAGAGCACGAAGTCGGGCCGGGCGACGCGGCCCGCCCGCACCTCGGCGGCCAGTCGCTCCGTCTCCTCGACGTGGTGGTCGAGGACGGCCCGGCGCTGGGCGTTGAAGTCGAGTCCCGCACGCGGCACGTTGCCCTGGATCACCGCGACGGTCGCCGTGCCGTCCTCCGCCTTGTCGCTGACGAGGGACCGGGCGGCCAGCGCCCCCAGGAGCGGTACGCCGGTGCTCAGCAGGGCCACCACAGCAGCCCCGCGCCGTACGGCGCCGGTGCGGCGTCCCCCGACGGCCTGGCGGACGATCTCGTAGAGCCCGAAGCCGCACAGCACGACGGCGAATCCCAGCACGGGGGTGCCGCCGACCGCGGCCAGGGGAAGGAAGACCCCGTCCGCCTGACCGAAGGCGATCTTGCCCCAGGGGAAGCCCCCGAACGGCACGCGCGCGCGTGCCGCCTCACCCGCGGTCCACAGGGCCGCCGCCCAGAGCGGCCAGGCGGGCAGCCGGGAGACCGCCGCGATACCGACGCCCACGAGCGCGACGTAGACCGCTTCCACCACGACGAGCGCGAGCCAGGGCCCGGGGCCGACCTCGACGCCGGTCCACACGAGCAGGGGCAGTAGGAACCCGAGACCGAAGAGATAGCCGAGTCCGAGGGCCGCCTTCCAGGAGCGGCCGCGCAGGGACCAGGCGAAGACGGCGAAGGCCGGCAGCGCGAGCCACCACAGGGTGCGTGGCGGAAAACTGACGTAGAGCAGCACTCCGGAGAGTGCCGCGGCGGCGCACGGAACGAGCCGTCGCGCCCATCCGGCACCGCGGGAGACGGGCTGGGCCTGGGGTCCGAGCTGCTCCGGCTCGTCCACGGAGGTTGCGGTCGCGGTCACCCGGTGAGTCTACGGCGGGTGACCTGGGCCCCGACAGCACGGTCGGTCCCGTACGCACGGGGTGGACCCGATCCCTCTGGCGCAACGTTTCTGCGCAACTCATCCACAATTCGGCACATCACCCGTTACGGTGTGCCCGAGCCTCTGACGTGCGGCCGGACACGGCATCGACGACCGAGGGGCGGTCACGGGTCGGGGGGCGACAGGTGGGGTCGACGGGGACGGAGTCCGCGGCGGGTGCGTCCGCCGCGGGCGAGAGACGCAGCACCGCGGACGCCGCGGGCGTGCTCGTGCTCGGCGCCTGCGCCGCCTGGGCCCTCGTCACGGCGACGGCGCACGACGGCCGTCCGGAGGGTGTACTTCTGGCCGTGCTCGCCGTGGCCGCCGGCTATGCCTCGGGGCGCATCTGCGGGGCCCTGCTCCCGGTCGCGGCGCCCGGTGCGGGAGCGCTGACCGGGCTCGCGCTCGCGCTCGCCGCCCCGTACACCGTCTCGGGTCCCCAACTCCTGTCGCCGCTCGGGCACACGGGAGCGACCGCCGCGCTGCTGGCCCTCTCCGTGGGCGCCGCGTGCTGCGCGGCATGGTCGGCACGCACCTCCGGGCTGCGGACGGCGCTGAGGCTGATGGCCGCGGCCACCACGGTCACCGCGGCCCTGACGGGTTCGACGACGGGCTTCGTCGCCTGCGCGGGCGTGCTCCTGTGCTCCCTCGCCGCCGACCGCATGCGGCGCCGGGTCCTGGGACTCGCGGGGCTCGCGCTCACCGCGGCGCTGGTCACGGGCCTGACCTGGGCGGTCGCCGAGGACGTGCTGCCGGAGGGGCCGACGGCCACCGTGGAGGGCCAGCTCACCGAGCACCGTGTCCTGCTGTGGCGCGACGCGCTCGGCATGGCCGCGCGGGACCCCGCCCTGGGCGCCGGGCCCGGCCGTTTCGGCGAGGTGAGTCCCACCGCCGCGCTCGCGCCCGCCTCCGACGGCAAACCGCACTCCGCGGTGTTCCAGCAGCTGTCCGAGCAGGGCGTGGTCGGCGTCGCGCTGCTGGCCGTGGCCTTCGGATGGGTCCTGTTCGCCCTGTGGCGCTCGCCGCGCCCCACGCCCGTCGTGCTCAGCGCGGGGGCGTCCCTGACGGCGCTGGCCGCCATCGCGGCGGTCGGCAACGCCCTGAGCTTCACCACCGTGACGGTCGGCGCGGGACTGCTGGCGGGGATCGCCACGGCACGGCCGCTGGCCGAGGACAGGTCCCCGCGGGGGAGCCTTCCCGGGTGAGGCGCGCCCACGGGGCGGGCGGGCCGCGCCGGCGGCCGGCGCCGGTCACCGTCAGGGTGCCGCGGGCGTCCCCGGGCGCAGATGGTTGCGGATGGTCCGTACGGCCGCTTCCGCGTTGTCGACCGTGATGGTGAACGTGTGTCCGTCGCCGAGGCGCAGGACGACACCCTCGCCGCGCCGGACGATGACGGCCGTCCCCTGCTCGGGGCGCCACCGGTAGCCCCAGCCGCCCCACTGGCGCGGGGTGACCTGGGGCGCGAAGTCCGCCCCGACCACGTGCGACAGCGGAATGCGGCGGCGCGGCAGGCCGATGTGGCCGCAGCGCACTTCGAGGCAGTCCTTGTCGACCGTGACGGCCACGTGCACGAAGGCGAGCGTGCCGAAGAGGATGAGCAGTCCTGCCGCGATGCATCCGACGACGGACATCACGAGCGGAGCGCTGCCCGAGGTCCATGCGGAGTCGACGGCCAGCTCGATACCGAGCGCCAGGCAGGCGGCACCACCGAGGGCCGGCAGCCACTGGACGCGGTTCCTCGCGCGTCCCGTCCAGACCTCGGAGTGGGGGGCGTTTTCGCCGTGGGGGTGGTCCCTCATGCGTATGAGAGTACTCAGGTTTCCCTGTGCGGGTACCTGGTGGCGCACGGTGACTGCTCCGGGCGGGCGGCCGGCGGACCCGTCCGCTCTCCGGGGCGCCGGGGTCAGCCCGCGGGACTGACCGCCTGCAGGAGGCGGCCCTCCTCGTAGGCCAGCGCGGACTCGGGCAGGGTGCCCTCGCGTCCGCCGAGCAGCACCGTGAGGGACCCGGTCGCGGGCGCGTCCGGGTCGGGGAGCTCCCCGATCCGGCGCAGCGCCTGGGCCGCCACCGCTCCGGCCGAGCCGTGCAGCACGAGCGGCGGGCGGCCCGGCTGCTGCACGGCCTCCCGGATGCGCTCGGCGACCAGCTCGTAGTGAGTGCAGCCCAGAACGACGGTTGTCACGTCCTCGGGCGTCCGGGCCGCGGCGGCCGCGATGGCCGCGTCGACGGCCGCCTGGTCCGCGTGCTCCACGGCGTCGGCGAGTCCCGGGCAGGGCACCTCGGTGACGCTCACTCCGTGGGCGAACTCGCGGATGAGGTTCCGCTGGTAGGGGCTGCCGGTGGTGAGGGGCGTCGCCCAGATCGCCAGGGGGCCGCCGCCCGCGGCGGCCGGCTTGATCGCCGGCACCGTGCCGACGACGGGCACCCCCGGCTCCAGACGGTCGCGCAGCGCGGACAGGGCGCGCACGGAGGCGGTGTTGCAGGCGACGATCAGCGCGGCGGGGTCCAGGCGGGCGGCCGCCTCGGCGACGGCGAGCGCGCGTGCGGTCACGTCCTCCGGAGTGCGGGGCCCCCAGGGCATGCTGCCGGGGTCCGAGGAGAGGACGAGATCGGCGTCGGGCCGCAGACGGCGTACCGCGGTGGCTGCGGCGAGCAGGCCGATTCCGGAGTCCATGAGCGCGATCTTCACCCGGTCACCATAGACGATCGGCCTCGACGGGCCGACGGGGTGGGGCAGACTTCGACGGGTGAGCGCCCTTGTATGGACCGCCGTGGGATCACTCGCCGCCTGGCTGTGGCTGCTTTTCTGCCAGGGCTTCTTCTGGCGCACCGACGTGCGTCTCCCGTCGCGTCGGGATCCGGACGACTGGCCGTCCGTCTGCATCGTCGTCCCTGCGCGGGACGAGGCCGCCGTGCTGCCGGACAGCCTGCCGTCCCTCTTGGCCCAGGACTATCCGGGGCGGGCCGAGATCTTCCTGGTGGACGACGGAAGCACCGACGGCACCGGGGACCTGGCGCGGGAGCTGGCGCGTCGGCACGGCGGCCTGCCGCTCACCGTGGACTCCCCCGGCGAGCCCCCGGCCGGCTGGACGGGCAAGCTGTGGGCCGTACGGCACGGAATCGGCCTGGCACGCGCGCGTACGCCCGACTACCTGCTGCTGACGGACGCCGACATCGCGCACGCGCCGGACAGTCTCGGGGACCTGGTGGCGGCGGCCCGCACCGGCGGCTTCGACCTCGTCTCCCTGATGGCACGGCTGCGCGTGGACAGCATGTGGGAACGGCTCGTCGTGCCGGCCTTCGTCTACTTCTTCGCCCAGCTCTACCCGTTCCGCCGGATCGGCGTGCGCGGGTCGCGGACGGCGGCCGCGGCCGGCGGCTGCGTCCTGCTGCGCGCCGACGCCGCCGACCGCGCCCGCATCCCCGACGCGATCCGGCACGCCGTCATCGACGACGTAGCCCTCGCCCGGGCGGTCAAGGGCAGCGGGGGGCACATCTGGCTGGGCCTCGCCGAGCGGGTGGACAGTGTGCGCCCCTACCCGCGCCTGCACGACCTGTGGCGCATGGTGTCGCGCAGTGCCTACGCCCAGTTGCGGCACAGCCCGCCGCTGCTCCTGGGCACGGTCCTGGGCCTGACGCTCGTGTACCTGGTGCCGCCGTTCGCCCTGGCGGCCGGTCTGGGCGCGGGAAGTGCGGGCGCCGCCGCCGCCGGAGGGCTCGCCTGGGCCGTGATGACGGCCACCTACCTGCCGATGCTGCGCTACTACGGCCTCTCGCCGTGGCTCGCCCCGCTGCTGCCGGCCACCGCGTTCCTCTATCTCCTCATGACGGTCGATTCCGCGGTGCAGCACTACCGGGGGCGCGGTGCGGCCTGGAAGGGCCGCACCTACGCCCGTCCGGACACCGCGGTCCTCGACGAGAGCTGACGGCTCACTTCCTGCCGGGGGTCCAGTTCATGCCCCACCCGTAGGCGTAGTCGACGGTGCGCTGCGGGCTGACGCCGCGTTCGGGGATCAGATAGCGGGCCTCGCGCTGGACGACGAGGTCGCCGCCGTTGTTCGTGATCAGGGCGAGCGCGCAGACGGTCGAGGGCACCGTGCACTCGTCGAGCGAGAAGTCGATCGGCGCACCGTTCAGCGGCTGGAGGGTGACCGTGGCGTGCAGATCGGCGAAGGAGCGTGCCCCCTCGTAGATGGTGACGAAGATGAGGATCCGCCGGATGCTCTGCCTGTGGTCGAGGTTGATGGAGAGGTTTTCGCCACTCGCCGCGGCGCCGGTGCGGTCGTCCCCGTCGAGATGGATGTACGGGGGCTGGTGCAGCGCCCCGAAGGCGTTGCCGAGCGCCTGGACGACCCCCTTGCGGCCGTCGGTCAGCTCGTACAGGGCGCACAGGTCGAGATCGAGGTCCGCGTGCATCGCGACCGCCCGGCCGAGCTTGCTGGCCCATCCCGAGAACTGTTTGCGCACCTCCCAGTTGAGGTTCACGCGCATGGCGCCGGAGGTGCCGCCCTGCTTGGTCAGCGAGACGGACGGGGCCTCCTTGGTGAGCGTGACCTTGGTGAGGCGGACGGGGGCCGTGGGAGGGGCGGGCGGCGGAGCCGTGGGGGGCGCGGGCATGGTGACGGGCGGTGCGACCGGCGGGGATGCGACCGGCGGCGGCATGGTGACGGGCGGAGCCGCCGCCTGCTGCGGCTCGTCCACCGTGATGCCGTAGTCCGTGGCCAGTCCTTCCAGTCCGCTGTCGTAGCCCTGTCCGACGGCGCGGAACTTCCAGGCGCCCTGACGGCGGTAGAACTCCCCGAGCACGAAGGCGGTCTCGACCGTGGCGGCGCTGTCGAAGCGGGCGATCTCGGTGCCCTGCGCGTCGATCACGCGGATGTACAGACCCGGGATCTGCCCGAAGGTGCCGCCGTCCGTGGAGGCGGCCAGGACGATGGTCTCGATCGCGGGCTCCACGCGCGCGAGGTCGACGTGGAGGGTGTCGGTCGCCTGGCCGCCGGCCTCCCCCTTGCCCTCGTGGCGGACCGCGCCGGAGGAGTGCACCGGCTGGTTGTAGAAGACGAAGTCGGCATCCGACCGGACCTTCCCCGAGACCAGCAGCAGCGCCGACGCGTCGGCGTCGGGGACCCCGGGTCCGGAGCGCCGGCCCAGTTCGACGCGCAGCGCGGCCGTCGGCACGGCCACATTCGACCCCTTGGACATTGACATGTACGCCCCCATCGCCGTCTTCACACCGAGCCGTTCAGGACAGTGCGGACGATCCGACCGGCTCGTCGGATCCGTGCGGCCAAACCTATTCCCCCGAGCCGCGAACGCCCATGATCCGGGCCCGACGGCCGTCCGCCAACCGCCGGTAACCCCCCAGGAACTCGGCCTTTACCCGATCCGACCCCTGTTTGGCGTCCTTTTTTGCCGAGTTCGCTCGCATTGGGGATCCCACGTCACCGCCGACACGGAAAACAACCCTCTTATCGGTCTCCCCAACCAGCACATCGTGGGCTTAACTTATGTGCCATGACCTCCCCCCGCTCCACCTATGGCGGCGGTTACTACTCCGCGCCGTCCTTCCCGGACACCCCGATCTACGACTCCCTCGTCGCCGAACGGGGCACCCCTCAGATCGCCCCCATCCGGGTCCCCTCCGCGTACGACACGGGCAGCCACCTGCCCGCGCTGCCGTCGGCCCTCCCCGCGCTGCCGGCCGGGCCGTCCCAGCAGGCCTACGGCTACCCCCAGGCCCAGCAGCCCGCACCGCTGCACCAGGCCCCCACCGGCTACATCCCGCAGCAGGCCGGCGGCCCGCGCGGCTACCCGGGTCCCCAGCAACAGCAGCCCCGCCCCATGGCGGCCGGCACGGGCTACGAGGCGATGCGCCCCGCGGCTCCCCGCCCCGCCCCCGCGCCGTACCAGGACCCGTACAACAACGGGCAGCAGTACCGCGGCTACTGACCGGCCCTCGCCCCGTCGGGGCCGAGGCTGTCGGCAGGTGCTGGCACCATGGCCCCATGGCGAACAATCCGGCGCTGCACGCGATTCATGTCCATCCGGTCAAGGCACTGCGGGCCCACGCGGCCCGCGACGCCGTGGTGGAGCCTTGGGGGCTGGCCGGTGACCGGCGCTGGGCGCTGATCGACGAAGCGGGCAAGGTCGTCACCCAACGACAGCAGCCCCGCCTCGCGTTGGCCGCCGCCGAGCCTCTGCCCGGCGGCGGCATCCGGCTGTCCGGGCCCGGAACCGACCCGCTCACCGTGGCGGTGCCCGAGCCCGTCGCCACGATCCCCGCCAGGTTCTCGCGCCAGAAGATCGAGACGGTCGCCGCCGACGCCGCCGCGAGCGCGTGGTTCAGCGGATATCTGGGGACCGACGTGACTCTCGTCCACCTCGACGACCCGGCCACCCGCCGCCCCATCGACGACGCCCCGCACGCGTATCCCGGCGAGACCGTGAGCCTCGCCGACGCCTATCCGCTGCTGCTCACCACGCTCGCCTCGCTGGACGCGCTCAACTCCCTCGTCGCCCAAGGGGACCACCCCGACGAGGGCCCGCTGCCCATGAACCGTTTCCGGCCGAATGTCGTCGTGGCCGGCACCGCGGCGTGGGCCGAGGACGACTGGGCGCGCATCGCCATCGGCGAGGTCACCTTCCGGGTCGCCAAGCTGTGCGGCCGCTGCGTCGTGACCACCACCGACCAGGGCACCGCCGAGCGCGGCAGGGAACCGCTGCGCACCCTCGGCCGTCACCGCCGCTTCGGTGATCAGCTCGCCTTCGGGCAGAACCTGGTGCCGGAGTCCCCCGGGACGGTGCGGGTCGGGGATCCCGTCAAGATCCTGGACTAGGCCGGGGCGTCATGGCGTGACCGTCCCACCGCCCCGCGAGCGAACCTCCGTGCGGGGAACCCGGAGGCCCGTCAAGGTCGTTGGGACGGTATGAAGACCATGGAACGGCTGTGGGAGACGGGCGGGTGATTTCGCTCTCTCTTCTCCGAGCCCGCGGGTGGACGGATCCGCGGGGGGTTATCACGGAGGCGGAAGGGGGTGCGGGACGGTGCGAGCGATCGGCGGGCTCTGGCGGTGGCGGCACAATCCCCTGCGCCGTACGACCGATCTGATCGAGGCCTGGCTGGCGTTGGCGGCCCTGACGCTCGTCCTGGTGGCCGCACCGCTCGTCGGTGTCGCCGTCGGCGGCGCCGCGCAGCAGGCACTCCAGCAGTCCGTCCGGGACCAGCACCAGGACCGCCACCGGATCGTGGCCACCGTGGTCAGAAGACTGGACCGCTCCCCTCTCGACCCCGATCCCGAGACCTCCTCGACGCGGGACGCGCACAGCCGGGTGCTCGCCCGCTGGACCGGCCCGGACGGCATCGCCCGCCGGGGCACGGCCATGGCCGCCCTCGATGTCCCGCACCGCGGCGACCACTTCACGGTCTGGACCGACCGGCACGGGCGCATAGCCGGCCGCCCCCTGGACTCCGCCACCGCCGCAACTCACGCCGTGCTGGCCGGATTCGGGGCGGCCGCGCTGACCGTCGCACTCGTCGAGGGCGGCAGGCGCCTGATCGTGTGGCGCATGGTCCTTCGCCGGTACGCCCGTTGGGACCGGGCCTGGGACCGGGCGGGCCCGGACTGGGGCAGGACCGGCACCGGCAGCTGACCGCGTCGTTGTTCCGGTCAACCCGCCGTGCCCGCGCACGCTACGGTGGACCGGCCGAACTGTTCGGCACCTTCGTGAGAGGTTGTCCTCGCTCTTCGACGGGATGAGATCTCCCGTCGGCGGGAAAGCGGATCTCCGGCAGGACGCGGTCGACCACTCGGGACCCGCGTACGACTAGGTGGGGGCACAGCAGCGCCATGGCACAGGGCACGGTCCAGGTGACGCACACCGGCACGTCGCGGTGGCGGCGCCGCACGGGTGAGTACGCATCCCTCGCCGCCGCCCTGGAGGCCGCGGCCGACGGCGACGTCCTCACCATCGCTCCCGGCACCTACCGGGAGAACCTCGTCGTCCGGCGGGCGGTGACCCTCCGCGGCCCCGACGGCACGCCCGGATCGGTCCGCATCGCCCCCGTCGACGGCGTGCCGCTCACCGTGTGCGCCTCCGCCGTGGTCCAGGACCTGCACATCGAGGGCCAGGACGCGGCCGCGCCCGCGGTGCTCGTCGAGGAGGGCACTCCGGAACTCATGGACCTCCGGATCGTCACCCGGTCCGCGGCCGGGATCGAGGTGCGCGGCGGCGCGCGCCCGACGGTGCGGCGGTGCACAGTCGACAATCCGGCGGGCATCGGCATCGCCGTCCTCGACGGCGGAGGCGGGGTCTTCGAGGAGTGCGAGGTCGTCGCGGCCGGACAGTCGGGAGTGGCGGTGCGCGGCGGCGCCCGCCCACGTCTGGAGCGCTGCCGCATCCACCACGCCTCGGGCGCGGGTCTCTCGGCGACGGGTGAGAACTCGTCCCTGGAGGCGGTCGGTTGCGAGGTGTACGAGGTCCGGGGCTCGGGGGTGCAGATCACCGGACGGGCCACGGCACATCTCACCGACTGCGACGTGCACCGTACGACCGCGGACGGCGTCACGCTCGACACCGACGCCGTCCTCACGCTCGCCGACTGCCGCATCCACGACATCCCGGAGAACGCGGTGGACCTGCGCTCCCGGTCGGTGCTCACCCTGACACGCACGACCGTGCGCCAGTTCGGCCGCAACGGGCTGTCCGTGTGGGACCCCGGTACGCGGGTCGACGCCAACCAGTGCGAGATCTTCGACAGCACCGGCGACTATCCGGCGGTGTGGGTCAGCGACGGCGCCACCGTCGTCCTGGAGTCCTGCCGGGTGCACGACGTACCGGACGCGCTCTTCGTCCTCGACCGCGGTTCCCGCGCCGACGTCGTCGACAGCGACATCTCCCAGGTGCGCAACACGGCGGTGTCGGTCAGTGACGGCGCCACCGCCCAGCTCGACGACTGCCGGATCCGGGACGCCGCGACCGGAGCCTGGTTCCGAGACCACGGCAGCGGTGGCACGCTGTCCGGCTGCAGCGTGGACGGCACCCAGACCGGCGTGATCGTCACCAAGGGCGCCGACCCCACGATCGAGCGCTGCACGGTGGACTCCCCCGCGGAGGCGGGGTTCTACGTGTCGGCCGGCGGCCGCGGCAGCTTCCACAACTGCCGGGTCACGGGCAGCGGCGGCTACGGCTTCCACGTGATCGACGGCTGCCGCACGACGCTGAGGAAGTGCCGCACGGAGCGCTGCGCGCGCGGGGGTTACGAATTCGCGGACGCCGCGGCCGGCTCGGCGCCCGGCGGCGGCCCGGTCGTCGAGGACTGCACCAGCGACGAGAGCGGGGCACCGCGGCCCCCGGCTCCGGAGACGGCCGTACAGACCACGGCCCACTCCCCCGGACTGCTGGGCGCCATCCCGGGTCAGCGCACCACCGAGCAGGAACCGCTCGTCCCGCCCGCCGAGGAGCCCCGGGAGCCGGCCCGGCCCTCGAAGGCCGTCCTCGGTGAGCTCGACGCGCTGGTGGGCCTGGAGAGCGTCAAGCGCGAGGTGCGCGCCCTCACCGACATGATCGAGGTGGGCCGCCGTCGGCAGCAGGCGGGCCTGAAGGCGGCCTCGGCACGCCGGCACCTGGTCTTCACGGGCTCCCCCGGCACCGGAAAGACGACGGTCGCCCGGCTCTACGGCGAGATCCTGGCCTCACTCGGTGTGCTGGAGAAGGGGCACCTCGTCGAGGTCTCCCGGGTCGACCTGGTGGGCGAGCACATCGGCTCGACGGCGATCCGCACCCAGGAGGCCTTCGAACGGGCGCGCGGCGGTGTGCTGTTCATCGACGAGGCGTACGCGCTGTCCCCGGAGGACTCGGGCCGCGACTTCGGCCGTGAGGCGATCGACACGCTGGTGAAGCTGATGGAGGACCACCGGGACGCCGTGGTGGTGATCGTGGCGGGCTACACGGCCGAGATGGAGCGGTTCCTCTCGGTCAACCCCGGTGTGGCGTCCCGTTTCTCACGGACCATCACCTTCAGCGACTACGTCCCGGACGAGTTGCTGCGGATCGTGGAGCAGCAGGCCGAGGAGCACGAGTACCGGTTGGCGCCGGGCGCGTCGGAGGCCCTCCTGAAGTACTTCACGGCGATCCCGAAGGGCCCCGCCTTCGGCAACGGCCGCACGGCACGGCAGACCTTCGAGGCGATGGTGGAACGGCACGCGGGGCGGGTCGCCCAGCTCGACGAGCCGAGCACCGACGACCTCACCCTGCTCTACGCGGAGGACCTGCCCGAAGTGCCGTGAGGGCCCTCGCCGTCCGGTGGATGCGGCGGCTCCCCGTCCTCCTCGGTGGCCCGCGGGCCGGGCAGGCCGGGTCCGAGCCGGGCGAGCAGCCGCTCGCGTTCCTCCGCGAACGCGGGGTCCGCCTGGTAGTCGCTGTGCCCGAGGATCGGTGCGGGCAGCGGGTGCCGCTCGGTGCGGCCGTAGGCGAGGGGGTCGCTCAGGGCCTCGCGGTCGACCTGCGGGCCGCAGTCGCCGGACAGACCCACCGGGCCCCCGATCGGATCAGTGGGGCGGTGCAGGTTGCGCCAGCACGCGACCTCGCGGTGCAGTGAGGTCAGGGCGGCCGGCCCGAAGTGCGCCGGGAACCAGCGTCCGTACAGGCGCTCAAGGGGAGAGCCGTACGTCAGGAGCGCGACCCGCCTGCGGACCGCGGGCGTCAGCTGCCACGCCGCGGCGGCCGCGAGGACGCTGCCCTGCGAGTGGCCGGAGAGGACGAGCCGTCCGCCGGTGGCACGGGTCCAGGTCGCCATGCGCCAGGTGAGGTCGGGGACCGCGCGCTCCGCGTAGCAGGGTGGCGCGAAGGGGTGGGCGGCACGCGGCCAGAAGGTGCCGACGTCCCAGAGGATGCCGATGGTGCGGCGGGCCGCGGCGTCCTTGTAGGCGCGGCGGCCCCAGGTGACGAACAGTATGAAGCCGAGCCCGATCAGCCAGGATCCGAGGGCCTGTGCGGTCTGGGCGGCACCCTGCACGAACGCGTACGACCCGCGGGCCGCCTCGCCGGGAGCCTCCCCCGTCACCCCGGCGCCGACCAGGGCCCCCGCGCCGAGGAACAGGGTCGCCGCTGAGGTGATCCCGACGATCCGGGGAGCGCGGTCGGTGAGCGCGGCGTGCGCCCGGGCGGAGGCGATGCGGCGGGTACGGGTCGTGTCCTTGGCCTCGCCCGGGTAGGCCAGTTCCACGCGCTCCATCTCGCGGTGCCGCAGCAGCCGGGTCCGCCCGGCGAGCCAGCCGGCGAGCGCCAGCAGGACCAGCAGCAGCGGCGGGATCACCGACGCCTGCCAGGTCAGCAGCACCGGTGGGCTCACCAGCGCGTCCCTGCTGCCGTCCAGCCAGTCGGCGACGCGCTGGGCGACTCCGCCGGACATCACCCCGCCCAGCGCGCACGCCAGCATCGCGACGGCGGGACCGGCGTAGCCGCGCATCGCGGTGCGCGTGTCGGGGCGGGTGCGGTAGAGGACGTGGGCGACCGCGGCCAGCGCGACCACGAGCAGCCCCTGTCCGAGGGCGACGGCTCCGAACGTCATGTCCCCCGGCAGCCGGCCCGTCGACCGCCACCCGGGTCGCGACCAGCCGGCGTAGAGCATGCTGAGGGCGAGCAGGACGAGCGTGCCTGCGGGCAGCAGGCGGACGAGCGCCTTGTCGACGTGCCGGTCGAGGCGGTTCTCGCTGCGGCCCCTGCTGCAGACCACCCAGATCACGACGAGCGCGCCCGCGACGAGTGTCGCGTCCAGGAGGCGGCCCAGGGTCTCCAGGAGCGCGGGGCCGTCGGACCCGCGGTCGTGGCGGGCGGCCGAGGTGCCGACCGCCGCGGCGACGGTCAGGAAGCCCGCGGCGGTGTGCGCGGCGCGCAGCCGGGCCACCAGGCGCCGCCCGTACCAGAACCCGGGCCGGCCGAGCCCGGTGCGCCCGGTCTCCTCGTCGGGTTCGGCGCGGCGGGACATGGGCTGCTGTGTCTCGTACGCGCTCCAGGTGCGGTGGGAGAGGTACCAGAGGAGTCCGGTGAGGGCGGCCGGCACGAGTCCGGCCAGTGCCAGCCGGCGTCCCGGCCGGCTCCACCAGCCGTCGCCGGACACGGCCGGTGAGAGGAACCCGAGCCAGGAGTGGCGTTCGGCGCACGCGCGTGTGCCCGCGCACTGCCACGCGGTCAGGTCGAGGGCGACCTCGCAGGCGGCGGCCACCAGCAGCACCGTGAGGCTGAGGCCGACGAGCCGGACGAGCAGCCCGTACAGCCGTACCGTCCGGGTCCGGCCGCGCGCGGTGGGGCGCATCCAGTGGGCGAGGTTGATCACCATGAAGGGCAGCAGCATCAGCCACAGGGCCCGGGCACCGTTGCCGGAGGTGAGGTTGCACCACACGTACGCCTCGGGCACCGGTCCCGCGCGTCGGCCCGCCGGGTGCCGCCCGTCGTCGGTGTCGTCGATGCGCCGGTAGACGGCGGCCGTCTCGTCGCCCGTGATCCGCACCGTGCGCGGATCGTCGAGCATGTCCTGCGGTGTGGCGCCGCCGACTCCGTGGACCAGGAGTTCGAGGGCGGTCTCGGCTCCTTCGGACCGCCGGGGAGTGGTCCTGGGCTCCCCCGTCGAGTGCTGGAGGGAGTCGCCGCGCTCCCCGGTCGAGGTCTGTTCCCGTGCACGCTCCACTGTTCTGCACTTCCCCGTGCTGCCCGTTTGGCGTGTCATGTGCAGGCACAGGATCTCCATTCGGGGGGCGGCTCACACCTCTCGTCACGGAATCTCCCCTGTACGTGTGACGGGGGCGGCCGGGACGCGTGCGCAGGCAGTGGCGCGACTGTCGGCGAGCCGTGCAAGGATGGGACGTCCTCCGGACCCCGGCGCGGAGAACGTCCCTCGTCGGAGCGGGTCCGGACGGCGTGTCGGGCGGTTGAGGCGAAAGGAACCGGAGCGGACGTGAGCGAGAATCAGAACCTCCTCGCGGAGCAGCGACGCGCCCTGATCCTCGACGAGGTACGGCGCCGCGGCGGAGTCCGCGTCAACGAACTGACGCGAAAGCTCGGCGTCTCCGACATGACGATCCGCCGCGATCTCGACGCGCTCGCCCGCCAGGGTGTGGTGGAGAAGGTCCACGGCGGCGCGGTCCCGCTGGCCGAGGCGAGTACGCACGAACCCGGCTTCGAGGCCAAGTCCGGACTGGAGCTGACGGCCAAGGAGGACATCGCGCGGGCCGCGGCCGAGCTGGTCGCCCCCGGGACGGCGATCGCACTCTCGGGGGGCACGACGACGTACGCGCTCGCCCATCAGCTCGTGGACGTGCCGGATCTGACCGTCGTCACCAACTCGGTGCGGGTGGCCGACGTCTTCCACTCGGCGCAGCGCCTGTCGGGCCAGCGTCAGGGTGCGGCCACGGTCGTCCTGACCGGCGGGGTCCGCACGCCCTCCGACTCACTCGTCGGCCCGGTGGCCGACCAGGCCATCGCCGCGCTCCACTTCGACGTGCTGTTCCTCGGCGTGCACGGGATATCGGCCGAGGCGGGGCTGTCGACGCCGAATCTGGCGGAGGCGGAGACGAACCGGCGGCTCGTGCAGTCGGCACGGCGGGTCGTCGTGGTGGCCGACCACACCAAGTGGGGCACGGTGGGCCTGAGTTCGTTCGCCGCGCTGGAGCAGGTCGACACCTGGGTGACGGACTCCGGGCTGCCCGCCGAGGCGCGCTCGGAGATCGCGGAGCACCTCACGCGTCTGGTGGTGGCGGGCGAGCCCGGAGACGGTGCAGACATCTGACGGGTCGCCAGCTATGGTGACGCTGCCCGCGGCGGGTGGCGCGGGCAGCACCCGTTTCCGCCCGGATCGGGGTCCGCGAGGGGGTTTTCGTCCATGGCTCGCCGACTGCGTCCGGTGGGACTCGACTTCGCCGAGACCGCTCCCCTGCGTCTGGTCTTCGCACGCGAGGTGACAGCACCTCCCGCTCTCGTCTTCTCGGCGCTCGCCGAGGACGTGTCCGGCTGGCCGGAGTGGTTCTCGGCCGTGACCCGCGCCCGGCCGACGGCGGACGGGCGCGAAGTCCGGCTCAGGGGCGGCACGTTCTTCGAGGAGACCGTCCTCGCGGCCGACGCGCCTCGGGTGTACGCGTATCGCGTCGACGCGACGAACGCACCGGGGGTGCGTGCCCTGGTGGAGGAGTGGCGGCTGACGCCCGCCGGCCCGGGCACGCGGGTGCAGTGGACCTTCGCGGCCGACGGGTCGGCGCCCTTCCGGCTGGCTGTCCGGCTGGGACGGGCGGGCCTGGGACGGGCCTTCCGGGACGCGGTCGTGGCCCTGGACCGACGGCTGGCCGCCGCGGCGGCTTGAGGATCCGGCAGCCCGCCCTGCGGCCGGACGGACCGTCAACCACACGGCTGCCGTGGAGCGTTCAGGGTGCGGGCCCTCCGTGACGTCCCTCAGGACGTCCGGTCCGGCCAGACGCCCGTCAGGAGCAGCGACTCGATCGCCGCCGTGTAGGGCGCGATGTCCAGGCCCTGCTGTGCGAGCCAGGCGTCGGAGTAGTACTTGTCCAGGTAGCGGTCGCCGTGGTCGCACAGCAGGGTCACCACGCTTCCCGTGCGGCCCTCCGCCACCATCTCGGCGACGATCTTCAGCGCGCTCCACAGGCCGGTGCCGGTGGAGCCGCCCGCCTTCCGGCCGATGGCCCGCTCCAGAGCGCGGACGGCGGCCACGCTGGCCGCGTCGGGCACCTTCATCATCCGGTCGATGGCGCCCGGCACGAAGCTGGGCTCCATGCGGGGCCGGCCGATCCCCTCGATGCGGGATCCGCAGTCCGTCGTGACGGCCGGGTCGCCGGTCGTCCAGCCCTCGAAGAAGCAGGAGTTCTCCGGGTCGGCCACACAGATGCGGGTGTCGTGCTGCATGTAGTGCACATAGCGGGCGATCGTCGCCGAGGTGCCGCCGGTGCCGGCCGTGGCGACGACCCACGCCGGTTCGGGGAACCGCTCCAGCTCCAGCTGGCGGAAGATGGACTCCGCGATGTTGTTGTTCCCGCGCCAGTCCGTGGCCCGCTCGGCGTAGGTGAACTGGTCCATGTAGTGGCCGCCGGTCTCTACCGCGAGGGCGGCGGACTCCTCGTACATCCGGCGGGAGTCGTCCACGAAGTGGCACCGGCCGCCGTGGAACTCGATCAGTCGGCACTTCTCGGCGCTCGTCGTACGCGGCATCACCGCGACGAAGGGGACGCCGATGAGCTTCGCGAAGTACGCCTCGGAGACGGCCGTCGATCCGCTGGACGCTTCGATGACGGGGCGTCCGGGCCGGATCCAGCCGTTGCAGAGACCGTAGAGGAAGAGCGACCGGGCGAGCCGGTGCTTGAGGCTGCCGGTGGGGTGGGTCGACTCGTCCTTCAGATACAGGTCGATGCCCCACTGCTCGGGCAACGGGAAGCGCAGCAGGTGCGTGTCGGCCGAGCGGTTGGCGTCGGCCTGGACCTTGCGGACCGCTTCTTTGAGCCAGGTGCGATAGGCGAGGTCGCTGTGATCGACGTCGAGGGTGAGGCCGGTCCCGGTCGAGGGCGTGGTGGTCACGGCGATGCTCCTTACGCAGTGCGCCGACACCGGTGGACAGGGTCGGACCCCTCGATCATAAACACCTTCCTCACGCTTCTCACCTGCATAAACGCATCTTTGGGCAGCTCAAAGGAGACCCTGGGGCGCGCGGCGCGGACAGGTGGGGGGCGCATCCTCACGAGTGCTCCCGTCACCCCGCGGGACCTGCTCCGGCGTACTGGTGCTCGACGCCCGGGGCGGGCAGACTGCACCGCACGGGGGTGCTTCACCGGATCGGGAACCACGCTGGAGCACGACGGAGCAGCCGAACGCACAAGGGGGCGGGGCATCATGGCGGAGCCGGAGTTCACGGCCACGGGCGTGCGGATCGGAAAGAGGCTGCGCTCGCTCACCCGGGCCGGGCAGGTCCGGATCAGCGACGGCAGGCTCGAGTTGCTCACCAGCTACGGCAGCGAGATCGACAGCGCGCCCGTACAGGCGGTGCGGGCGTCGAAGCCGTGGTTCGCCCACGAAGACCGCGCGTCGGCCGACGTCAACGGCACGCGCTATCAGCTCACCCTCGGGGACCACGACCCGGCACCGGGAAAGCCGGGCCCGCCCTCGGCACGCCGGTTCATCGAGGCCGTGCGCAAGGCGGCCGGGCGCAGCGGTTGAATGCGCGGCGAGTTGCGGGACGGCATCCCCTGGGTCACGCTGATCTCACGTCACTCTGGGTTTACCGGCGATAACGCTGCGAACCAGCCCGCCGGCCATCACAGCAGGCGGTCGTTCCACGCAGCCATCTGCTGGATCCGATCTCCGTCTTCTTCCGGACCTCAATTCGGGGAGTCGCAGCCGTGATCAGCCAGCCAAGCAGGCATTGCACGGTGGGGCTCCAAGCCCTGCCCTCGCGGATCGGCCAGGTCCGCAGAATCGTATCTGCGCAATTGCGCTACTGGCATCTGGACCCGTTGATAGACCGCGCAGCGCTCGGCGTCACCGAACTTCTGACCAACGTTCACCGACACGCCGAGCCCGACAAGATGTGCACCGTGGAGATCGAGTTCCTACTCGACCGGCTCACGGTCTCGGTGCACGACAACGACCCGCGCCTGCCCGTCGTGGAGGACGCGGAGCCCTTCGCCACCTGTGGTCGCGGCCTCGCCATGGTCGCGGCCATGAGCGAGAGCTGGGGTGTGCGGCCGAACGGAGAGTCGGGCAAGGTCGTGTGGTTCACCCTTCCGGCGCACGCCGCCGCGTTGGCTGCGCCACCCCGACCGCCGTACGGCACCGCGCTGGAGACGCCTGTCCGCAGGTTCGGCTCCGAGGCGCGCAGGCCCGAACACGCTCCCGCCCGGTCAGCCGTTGTCGGCTGACCGGGCGGTGACCTCCGCGTCACGGGGCCGCGTCACTCGGCGGCGATGGCGCGCAGCACGTCCAGGCGCGCCGCCCGCCGGGCCGGACGCAGACCCGCGAGCGCTCCGGCCGCGAGGCCCACCAGCGCGACCACCACCAACTGCACGGGCGGCACCGCGAAGGCGAAGGCGCTGTCGGAGGCTCCGTCGGAGGCCTTCACCAGCACCCAGCCGAGGAAGCCGCCGAGCGCGAGCCCGCCCGCCGTGCCGAAGGCGGCGACCAGGACCGACTCCCAGCGGACCATGGCGCGCAGTTGCGCCCTGGTCTGCCCCACGGCCCGCAGCAGGCCCAGCTCGCGGGTGCGTTCGTGGATCGCGAGCGTCAGTGTGTTGGCGATGCCGAGCAGGGCGATGAGCACCGCCAGCGCGAGCAGCGCGTAGACGAGGGTCAGCATCATGTCGATGCCGGCGGCCGAGGACTGCGCGTACTCGTCCCGGGTCTGCACGTCGGGACCGCCGTACGCCGCCGCGGTCCGTTCCACCGCGGCCTTGCCCTCGGCCGCGCTCACGCCGTCCTTGAAGGAGACCGCGACGAGCGTGTCGGCGTCCTGGGTGCGGTGCGGGGCCCAGGCGGCGCGGGTGATCACGTAGTCGCCCGCGAGTTCGGACTGCCCGTAGACCGCCCGGACGGTGAAGGTCTCCTCCTCGCCGTCGGTGAAGGTGAGCCGGGTGCTGTCGCCCGTCGTGAGGCCCCGCTCGTCGGCCTCCTTGCGGGTGAGGGCGATCCCGTCGGTGCCGAGGCCGTCGAGGGAACCGCTCACCCGGCCGAGGTCGAAGACCTTGCCCAGCGTGACGGGGTCGGTGACCGTCAGGGCCCGTCCCTCGCCGTCCACCTCCGCGACGCCGCGGCCGAGTCCGACGGCGTTCTCGACGCCGGGCTGCCGGGCGATCGCCGGGGCCAGTTCCGGGCTGAGCCCGCTGCCGCCCGCGCCGAACGAGGGCGTGCTGACGGCGACGTCACCGGCGAAGGAACGGGACACCGTCTGGTCCATGGTCGCCTTCAGCGACGCGCCGAAGACCGTGAACAGCGACACGACGGCGACCCCGATCATCAGCGCACTCGCGGTGGCGGCGGTGCGCTTGGGGCTGCGCAGGGCGTTGCGCCGGGCGAGGCCGCCGGTGATCCCGCGCAGCCGGTCGAGGGGCAGGCCGATGACCCGTACGGCCGTGGCGGACGCGACCGGTCCGAGGACGACGAAGGCGGCCAGGGCCATGACCGCGCCGAGAGCCGCGAGCCACAGGGACGGGACGGCGAGCACGCCGACGAGGCTCGTGCCGAGGGCCAGTGCGGCCAGGCCACCGCCGAGCGCGGCACGTGCCCGGGAGGCTCCGGACCGGTCGACGGCGGTCTCGCGCAGCGCGGCCAGGGGCGCGGTGCGGCCCGCGCGTACGGCGGGTACCAGTGCGGAGCCCAGACAGACGAGCACGCCGACGGCCAGGGGCAGCAGCATCGACAGTCCGCCGATCACCAGGGAGCCGTCGGGGAATGGGAAGCCGATGGCGGGGAACAGTGCCTGCAGTCCGGCCGCGATGCCCACTCCTCCCGCGAGGCCGGCGGCCGAGGCAGTGAACGCCACGACGGACGCCTCGATCAGCGTCGAGACCGTGACCTGGCGGCTCGTGGCGCCCAGGGCGCGCAGCAGCGCGTTATCGCGGGTGCGCTGGGCGACGACGATGGCGAAGGTGTTGTGGATGGAGAAGGTCGCCACGAGCAGCGCGATGCCGGAGAAGACCAGCAGGAAGGTGGTGAACAGGGTCAGGAACCGGCTGGAGATCATGTCGGTGTTCTCCTCGGCCGACTCCTGGCCGGTGATCGCCTCGACTCCCTTCGGCAGCACGGGAGTCAGCCGGTCGACGAGGTCGCGCTGACTCGTTCCCGGGTCCGCTCGCACCTGGATGGCCGCCGCTCTGCCGGGCTCGGCCGTCAGGTAGGTCTCGGCGTCGGCCTGGGTCATGCCGGTGAACGTCACCTGGGCCATGCCGTCCTCGCCCCCGAAGGTCGCCAGGCCGACGATCGTCACCCGGACGGGGTCCGGCGTACGCAGGGTCGTGGTGTCGCCGATTTTCAGGCCACCCTTTTCGGCGGCTCCCCGATTGATCACCACTTCGCCGCTCCGCGACGGCGCACGGCCCTCGGCCAGCCGGTACGGGTTGAGCTCGCTGTCGGGGATCCAGTTGCCGGCGACGGTGGGCGGGCCCTGGCCGCCGATGGGTTCGCCGTCCGAGCCGACCAGCTGGCCGGCCCCCTGGACGTCGGGCACGGCGGCCGCCACACCCGGCACCTTCTCGACGGTGTCCGCCAGTGCGGTGTCGACGGGCCTGCGCACCCCCTGGCTCTCGCCGGGGGTGGTGATCGTCGCGGCACTGCGGACGACGGCGTCCGTGCCGCTCGTCGCGTTCCCGAACATCGTGTCGAAGCCGGCCCGCAGGGTGTCCCCCATCACCAGCGTGCCCGCCAGGAAGGCGACACCGAGGAGGACCGCCAGGAACGTACCGGCGAAACGCCGTTTGTGCGTGCGCAGCGACGACACGCTGAGGCGGAGGGAGGCGTTCATGACGGAGCCCCCTTGCCGTCGAAGGCCTTCAGGCGGTCGAGGACCCGGTCGGCCGTCGGTGCTTCCATCCGGTCGACGAGCCGGCCGTCGGCGAGGAAGAGCACCTCGTCCGCATGGGCGGCCGCGACCGGGTCGTGCGTGACCATGACGACGGTGCGGTCCATCCGGCGCACCGCACGGCCGAGGAGGCCGAGCACCTCCTGGCCGGAGCGGGAGTCCAGATTGCCGGTGGGCTCGTCGGCGAAGACGACGTCCGGCCGGCCCGCGAACGCCCGTGCCACGGCCACGCGTTGCTGCTGCCCGCCGGACAGTTCGGAGGGGCGGTGGTGGAGCCGGTCGCGCAGGCCGACGACCTCGACCAGCGAGTCGATCCACTCGGTGTCGCCCCGCTGTCCGGCGAGGTCGAGCGGAAGGGTGATGTTCTCCGCGACGGTCAGCGTCGGGACCAGGTTGAAGGACTGGAAGACGAACCCGACGCGCTCGCGCCGCAACAGGGTCAGGCGGCGGTCGTCGAGCGCGCCCAGTTCGGTGTCCCCGATGAAGGCGGTTCCCGAGGTGAGCGTGTCCAGACCCGCCGCGCAGTGCATCAGGGTCGACTTGCCGGAGCCGGAGGGCCCCATGATCGCGGTGAACCGCCCGGCCGGAAAGCCGACGCTCACCCCGTCCAGGGCCCGCACGGCCGTGTCGCCGGAGCCGTACACCTTGACGGCGTCGGCGACACGCGCGGCATGCCGGGTGGTGGCCGGCGCGGTGGCCACGGGTCCCGTGCTCATGCCGGCCCTCCCTTGCCCGTACGTCCGAACTGCTCGTCCAGGACGGAGAGCCGGCGCCAGTACTCGTCCTCGTCGATCTCGCCGGAGGCGAAGCGCCGGCCGAGCACGGCGATCGGTGAGTCGCCGGCCGGGCGGCCGGCGTCCGTGGTCCGCCAGGGACCGCCGCGGCCGCGCCCGACGGTGCGGCGCAGGACGGTCACGACGCCGATCACGACGGCCGCCCAGATCAGCGGGAAGAACAGGATCCACGGGCCGGGGCCGCCGTCCCAGTTCGCCAGGGTCTGCATCTCGGTTCATCTCCTCGGTGGGTTCCTCGTGATGCTCCGAGCCTCGCTCCGGGAGGGGGTCCGAGTCGTCGTACGGCCAGCGGCAGTGGGCGTACCTCCCCGGGAGTACGCGGAGGCCGCCCGGCTGCTCCCTCCGAGTGCCCTCACTCCCCTGCTTCTGTACCTACTAGTATGTACACTGACTCCATGAGCACTCCGGAGCGTCTGATCGAGTCCACGCGCGAACTGCTGTGGGAGCGCGGTTACGTGGGCACCAGCCCGAAGGCGATCCAGCAGCACGCGGGCGCCGGCCAGGGCAGCATGTACCACCACTTCAAGGGCAAGCCCGACCTCGCCCTGGCCGCCATCGTCCGCACCGCCGGTGAGCTGCGCGCCGCCGCAGAAGCCGTCCTGAGCACCCCGGGCACGCCGTACGAACGCATCGAGGCATACCTGCGGCGCGAACGCGACGTGCTGCGCGGCTGCCCCGTCGGGCGGCTGACCATGGACCCGGACGTCATGGCGAACGCGGACCTGCGCGCCCCCGTCGACGAGACGATCGACTGGCTGCGCGAGCGCCTCGCCGCCCTCGTCGAAGAGGGCCGAGAGCATGGGCAGTTCGCCTCTTACCTCGACGCAGAGGAGGTGGCCGCGACGATCGTCGCCACCGTCCAGGGCGGGTACGTGCTCGCCCGCGCCTCCGGCTCCCCCGCCGCCTTCGACACCGGTGTGCGCGGACTGCTCGCGCTCCTCTCCCCCGCCCGCTGAGCACGGCGCCCCGCGCGCCCCCAGCCCGCCGAGCACCGCGCCCTTTCGCCGTCATCCCGCCCGAGCAGCATCTCCGGAGGCACGATGCACGCCATGCAGTACGAGCTGACCCTGCCCGCCGACTACGACATGAGCGTCATCCGCGACCGGGTCTCGCGCCTCGGGCACCGGCTCGACGACTGGGACGGACTCGGGCTCAAGGCCTACCTGGTCCGCGAACGGGGCGTGCAGGGCTCACCGGTCAACCAGTACGCCCCGTTCTACCTGTGGAACACGCTGCGGGGCATGAACGCCTTCCTCTGGACGGGCGCGTTCCAGGGGATCGTCGACGACTTCGGGCGTCCCGTGGTCCAGCAGTGGACGGGGCTCGCCCACGAGGAGGGAGCCGCCGCCGGCTCCCCGGCAGCGGTGGCGGTGCGGCGGCGCGAGACCGTGCCCGAAGGCGTGGACCCCGCGGAGGCGGCGCGGGAGGCGGCACGCGAGGCCGAGCGGGTGGCCTCACAGGACGGCGCGGTCCGCGCGGCCGCCGCCGTCGACACCCGGAACTGGGAGGTCGTCACCTTCTCGCTCTGGGCCCACGACTCGCCCGCGGTCACCGGCGAGGTGTTCCAGGTGCTGCACGTGTCGCAGCCCGGCCGGGAACTGCTGCCGCGGGGGCCGCAGTGGTGAGCACGGTCCGCACCGTCCTCGGGGACGTGCGCCCCGAGGAACTCGGCGTGTGCGACGCGCACGACCACGTCTTCTTCGCCAGCCCCCGGCTCCCCGGCGAGGAACTGTGCGACGCCGCCGCGGCACGGGCCGAACTGACCGCGTTCCGGGAGCAGGGCGGTGGCAGCGTCGTGCAGTGGACACCGTACGGACTGGGCCGGCGCGCCGCCGATCTGCCGGTCGTCGCCCGCGACACGGGAGTCCACCTGGTCGCGGCGACGGGACTGCACCAAGCGGTGCACTACTCGGCGGAGTTGCTCGCCGAGCTGCGCGGCCGGCTGGCGGAGGTGTTCGTCGCCGAGCTGACGCGGAGCATCGGTACGACCGGGGTCCGGGCCGGACTGATCAAGGTCGCCGGAGGGTTCCACGCGCTGGACGCGCACGCCCGCTGGACGATGACCGCGGCGGCCGAGGCCCATCACGCCACGGGTGCCCCGATCGCCGTCCACCTGGAGCTGGGCACCGGCGCGCTGGACGTACTCGACCTGCTGTGCGGTGAGTTGGGGGTCGCGCCGCACCGGGTGATCCTCGGTCACCTCAACCGGTCCCCCGATCCGGTGGTGCACCGCCAGGCCGCCGAGGCGGGCGCCTATCTCGCCTTCGACGGGCCCTCGCGCGCCCACCACGCCACCGACTGGCGCATGCCGGACGCGGTACGGGCTCTCGCCGAGGCAGGTTACGGACATCGCCTGCTGCTGGGCGGCGACACGACCACCGCCGCCGCCCGGTCCGTCGACGGCGGCCCCGGGATGCCGTATCTGCTGCGCCGGGTCCGGCCGCGCCTGGAGGCCGCCCTCGGCGCGGAGCTGGTGGACCGCATGCTGATCCGGAATCCCGGACGTGCCCTCGCGGTGGAGTGGGACCGAAGCGCCCTGCGGGGCTGAGCGTCAGACCTCGGCGAGGGCCGCCGGCGGGTCGTCGAGCACCGGCTGCCAGGCCAGCTCGGCGGCCCCCACCAGGCTGTTGTGGTCCAGCGTGCAGGCGAGGATCGGCACTCCGCCGCTCTGACCCCACAGGCTGCGGTCGGCGACGACGGCGCGGAGACGGTCCGGGTCGGCGTCGAGCAGCGTGCGGTGCAGGCCGCCGAGGATGATGCGGTCCGGGTTGAGGATGTTCACCAGCCCCGCCAACCCCAGTCCGAGCCGGTCGATGAGCGCCTCGGTGGCCGTACGGACGGCCGGGTCGGCGTACTGGCCGCGGATCAGGTCGTTGGACTGCTGGAGCAGCGAGACCTCGGGCCCCGGCGCCCGGCCGGCGGCGTCGAGGAAGGCCAGCGGGTCGGCCTCGACGTCGAGGCACCCCCGGCTGCCGCAGTGGCAGGGGCGTCCCTCCGGATTGACGGTGAGGTGCCCGACTTCCAGCGCGAGGCCCGAACTGCCCGTGTGCAAACGCCCGTCCAGCACGAGCGCGCCGCCCACGCCCCGGTGCCCGGTGGCCACGCAGAGCAGGTCGCGGGCACCGCGGCCGGCGCCGTGCCTGTGTTCGGCCAGCGCGGCGAGGTTGACGTCGTTCGCCGCGAAGGCCGGTCCGAGGATGCCCGCGGCGCGCACGCGCTCGGCGAAGATCTGCCGTACCGGTGCGCCGGCGGGCCAGGCGAGGTGGAGCGGATTGAGGGCGAGTCCGTCCGGTTCCGCGACCGCAGAGGGCACGGCGAGGCCGGCGCCGACGCAGCGCCGCCCGGTCGCGGCCAGCAGGTCCGCGCCCGCCTCGACGACCGAGCCGAGGACCTTCGCCGGATCGGCGTCGACCGTCTCGCAGCCGGGCGCGGTCGCGACGATACGGCCGCCCAGACCGACCAGGGCCGCCCGAAAGCCGTCCGCGTGGACCTGCGCCGCGAGGGCGACGGGGCCGTCCTCGGCGAGTTCGAGGCGATGCGAGGGGCGTCCCTGGGAGCCGGCCGCCGCGCCGGGCCGCGCGTCCACGCGGATCAGGCCGAGCGCCTCCAGCTCCGCGGCCACCGCGCCGGCCGTCGCCCGGGTGACTCCCAGTTCGGCGGTGAGCACGGCACGGGTCGGCGCACGTCCGGTGTGCACGAGCTCCAGCGCGGGGCCGAGCGCGCCACGCCCCCGGTCCAGCCGCGTCCGTGTGTTCCCTTCCCCCGCCGCCCGGGGGCCCGCCTTGCCGTTCATGAAGGCGAGTCTCCCATGATCCGGACATCCGGCGGCCCGGCCGGGCCGCCTAGAACCCGCCGACCCGCAGGGTGACGTTCAGCCGGCCGGTGAGGCCCAACTCGGGCGGCGCCGTACCCGCGTGCACCCGGGGGACCCCGTGATGGGCCAGCCGGGACGCCCCGCCGAAGACGAAGAGGTCCCCGCTGCGCAGCTCGATGTCCGTGTACGGGCGGGTCCGGGTCTCGGTGTTCCCGAACCGGAAGACGCAGCTGTCGCCGAGGCTCAGGGACACCACCGGCGCGTCCGACTTCTCGTCGCTGTCGCGGTGCATGCCCATCCGGGCGTCGGCGTCGTAGAAGTTGATCAGTGCGATGTCGTGCGCGGGGTGGCCCGCCGCGTCCGGGCCGAGGGCGTCCGTCACCGCGCGGCGGCCGAGATCCGCCAGCCAGGCCGGGAAGGGTTTCACCGGGGCGCCGTCGCCGTCGACCACCGCGGGCGCGTATCCGTACGGATACCAGTGCAGGCCGAGGCAGACCTGCCGGGAGCTCATGGTGCCGCCGCCGGGGGTGCGGACCGTGCGCAGACCCGCGGGCGGCCGGGCCCACGTGCGGCAGGCAGCCAGCAGCCGGCGCTGGCCTGCGGGGTCCAGCCAGTCCGGCAGGTGCACCGCGCCCGGCGCTACCTCCGCCCGTCCGCGCGGGAACAACTCGCCGTCCATGCCTCCCATCATCCCGCAGTCGCCGATGCGGGTGGTCATGTCGGTGCGAAGCCGGCGATGTGAGGGGTGAGCCGTCCTCATCGCGGAGGGTGGGGACGGCGGTGCGCCCGCAACGGCGACGCGAGGCCGCACGGTCACCGGTGAGGAACGGCCACCTCGGAGGCCGCCCGCACCGGTCACCGCGAGCGTGCGGTTCGCTCATGCCGGTCACCTCGCGGCGCCGACGGATCAGCCGGGGCCCACCGGGCCCGCCGTGCTCGGGTCCGGTGGGCCCCGCCGGATGCGCCGTGCTCGGGTCCGGGCTCCCGCCGGATGCACCGCATTCGGGTACGGGCTCCCGCCGGATGCGCCGCATTCGGGTACGGGCTCCCGCCGGACCTGGCCCGAGCTCGGATGCGCCACGCCCGCGTCCGGGCCCCGCCGGATCCGCCGCACGGGCGTCCGCGCCCCGCCGGATCCGCCCCACTGGCGTCCCCACCCCGCCCGGACCTGGCCTGAGCTGCGGCTCGGATAGCCTGGGGCCACGATGAACGACCGGATGGCCACACCCTGGGGCGAGTACACGCTGGCCCGCTTCCCCGAGGACCCCCGCGACCGGCTGCGTGCCTGGGACGCGGCCGACGCCTATCTCCTGCGCCATCTCGCGGCGAGCGGCACCGACCTGTCGGGGTCGGTGGTCGTGGTCGGCGACCGGTGGGGCGCGCTCGTCACGGCGCTCGCGGCGCATCGCCCGGTGCAGATCACCGACTCCTTTCTCACCCGTGAGGCGACCCGGGCCAACCTGCGGCGCAACGGCGTCGACGAGGACGCGGTACCTCTCCTCACCACCCGGGACACCCCGCCCGACCGCATCGACGTCCTGGTCGTCCACGTGCCCAAGAGTCTCGCGCTCCTGGAGGACCAGCTGCACCGGCTCGCCCCGGCCCTGCACGAGGGCTCGGTGGTCGTCGGCACCGGCATGGTGAAGGAGATCCACACCTCGACGCTGCGCCTGTTCGAGCGGATCGTCGGTCCGACGCGCACCTCGCTGGCCGAGCAGAAGGCCCGGCTCATCTTCAGTACCGCGGCCCCGGGGCTCGTGCGGTCGAACAATCCGTGGCCGTACCGCTACGAACTGCCCGACGGCGTCGGCGTGGTCTCGGGCCGGACGGTCACCAATCACGCCGGGGTCTTCTGCGCCGACCGCCTCGACATCGGCACCCGCTTCCTCCTCCAGCACCTCCCGCGGAGCCGGGGCGACGAGCGTGTGGTGGACCTGGGCTGCGGCAACGGCGTCGTCGGTACGGCGGCGGCCCTGGCCAACCCGCGGGCGCACGTCCTGTTCGTGGACGAGTCGTACCAGGCGGTGGCCTCCGCGGAGGCGACGTACCGGGCGAACGTGCGGGGCCCGGAGTCGGCGGAGGATGCCGGAGGTTCGGCGGAGTTCCTGGTCGGCGACGGACTGAACGACGTACCGAGCGGGAGTGTCGACGTCGTGCTCAACAACCCGCCCTTCCACTCCCACCAGGCGACGACCGACGCGACGGCCTGGCGGATGTTCAGCGGAGCCCGGCGCGCGCTGCGTCCGGGCGGCGAGCTGTGGGTGATCGGAAACCGGCACCTCGGCTACCACCTGAAGCTGCGGCGCCTGTTCGGCAACAGCGAACTGGTGGCGAGCGACGCGAAGTTCGTACTGCTCAGAGCGGTCAGGAAGTAGCGGCCCGCAGGGCCCGGGGTGACGGGCCCAGTTCCCTGCGGCACGCCTTGTTGAACGCCTGGAGGTCGGGGATGCCGACGGACGCGGCCACCGCCGGGATGGAGAGCGTCGAGGCGCGCAGCAGGTGACGGGCGCGTTCCAGTCTGCGGCGGCGGACGTACCCGACGACCGTGGCGCCCGTCTCGGCGCGGAAGAGCCGGGTGAGGTGGTTGTGCGAGACGCCGGCGGCGCGGGCGATCGCCGGGACGGTCAGCGGTGCGGCGAGGTGGGCCTCGACGTGGGCGATCGCGGCGGTGACCGCAGGATGCGGGCAGTTCTTCTTCGAGAGGCTGGTGCCGGCGGGGGCGACTGAGACCGGCCGGGTTCGCGCGCCCGGGCGGGCCGCGACTCCCGAACCGCATCGCCCGCGCCTCCCGGACCGCGGCGGCCGCGATCCCCGGACGCCGGCAGCCGCGAAACCGGCACCGCACCGGCCGCGGAGCGGCGCCACCGGGCCGGCGGTTCAGGCCCGCAGCACTCCGATGAGGCGCGCCACCGTCCGGGCCATGGCCTCCCGCCCCACGCCGAGGTACTTGCGGGAGTCCACGGCCTCGGGCCGGGCGGCCAGGAACTCCCTGATGGCGCCGGTCATGGCGAGGTTCAGCGCCGTTCCGATGTTGACCTTGGCGATGCCCCCGGTGACGGCCGCCGCCAGTTCGTCGTCCGGGACCCCGGAGGAGCCGTGCAGGACGAGCGGCACCTCGAGGGCGGTGGCCAGCCGTTTGAGCAGGTCGTGGTCGAGGGTCGCGGTCCGGGTGGTCATCGCGTGCGAACTTCCGATCGCGACGGCCAGGGCATCCACGCCCGCGTCCGTCACGAACGCACGCGCCTCGGCGGGGTCGGTTCGCGCACCGGGCGCGTGCGCGTCGAGGGCCGGCTCACCCTGCTTGCCGCCGACCTGACCCAACTCGGCCTCGATCCAGAGCCCTTGTGCGTGCGCCCAGTCGGTGGCCGCCCGGGTGGCGGCCAGGTTCTCGTCGTACGACAGCCGGGCCGCGTCGTACATCACGGAGCTGAATCCGGCGTCCGCCGCCTGGCGCAGGAGCGCGTCGCTCTGGACGTGGTCGAGGTGGAGCGCGACGGGGACCGCCGCCCGCTCGGCCGCCGCGCTCGCGGCCCGGGCCAGCGGGAGGAGCCGTCCGTAGCGGAATCTGACGGCGTTCTCGCTGACCTGCAGCACAACGGGTGCGGCCACGGACTCGGCGCCGGCGATGACGGCTTCGACGTGCTCCAGCGTGATGATGTTGAACGCGGCGACGGCGCTTCGCGCCCGGACGGCGGCGGCGACCAGGTCACCGGTTGCGGCGAGTGGCACAACTCCTCCTGTGAAGCGTGTGGTTGAGCCGACTCAGTGGGCGTTCCGCTGCAGGATCACCGAACGGGTGAGGTGACGCGGCCGGTCCGGGTCGAGTCCCCGGGCGGCGGCGACCGCCACCGCCAGACGCTGGGCGCGGACGAGTTCGGCCAGCGGGTCGAGGCTGCCGCCCACCCACAGGGCACCGGTCGCCCGCACCTGCCCGGGCAACCCCTCGGGAGCCTCGCCGAACATCCAGGTGGCCGTGCCGCGGGTGGAGATGCTGATGGGACCGTGCCGGTACTCCATCGCCGGGTAGGCCTCGGTCCAGGCCAGTGAGGCCTCCCGCATCTTGAGTCCGGCCTCGCTGGCCAGCCCGACGGTCCAGCCGCGGCCGAGGAAGGTGAACTGGGTGCAGCCGACCAGGCCTTCGGGCAGCGGGGCCCGCAGCGCGGTGGCCGCGTCCGCCAGGACGGCATCCGTGTGGAGCCCGAGGTGGGCGCGGAGCAGAGTCAGCGCGGTGGTCGCGAACCGGGTCTGCACGACCGACTGTTCGTCTGCGAAGCCGAGGACCACGATGTCGTCGGCTGACTCCATGACGGGGGTGTGCGGGTCGGCGGTGACGGCTGTCGTACGGGTACGGCCCTTGAGCCGGCCGAGGAGGTCCAGCACCTCGGTGGTGGTGCCGGAACGGGTGAGGGCGACCACCCGGTCGTAGGTACGGCCGTGCGGGAACTCGGACGCGGCGAAGGCGTCGGTCTCACCCTGTCCGGAGTGTTCTCGCAGTGCGGCGGCGGCCTGGGCCATGAAGAGCGAGGTGCCGCAGCCCACGATCGCGACCCGCTCCCCCGGCGCGGGCAGCGCGGCACCGTGCCCCGCGGCCTGCTCGGCGGCTCGCGCCCAGCACTCGGGCTGGCTGTTCAGTTCGCTCTCGACATGGGTCATGCCGTTCCCCTCCCACGAATGCTTGTTCTTGCAAGATATAGCGAGCTTTCGAGCACAATCAAGCATTCAGCGCGCGGAGTGGTGCGCTAGGGTCGCGGAGGATCGAGGAACAGGAGAGTGCGGATGTCGCGCGACGCCCGCTGGAAGACGCTGCTGGATCTGCTCGTGGAGCAGGGCCGACTGGACGTCGAGGAGGCAGCGGCGGCGCTGGGGGTGTCCGCCGCGACGATCCGGCGCGACTTCGACCAGCTCGCCGAACAGCAGATGCTCGTCCGCACCCGGGGCGGCGCGGTCGTCCACGGCGTCTCCTACGAACTGCCGCTGCGCTACAAGACCGCGCGCCGCGCCTCGGAGAAGCAGCGCATCGCCAGGGCCGTGGCCGACTTGGTGACGCCGGGCGAGGCGGTGGGCCTGACCGGCGGCACGACGACCACCGAGGTGGCTCGCGCGCTGGCCGTACGCCCCGACCTCGCGACCGGCTCGCCCGCGCTCACCGTGGTGACGAACGCGCTCAACATCGCCAACGAGCTCGCCGTGCGGCCCCAGTTCAAGATCGTGGTTACCGGCGGAGTGGCCCGCCCGTCCTCGTACGAGCTCATCGGCCCGCTCGCGGACGGCGTACTCGCCCAGATCACGCTCGATGTCGCCGTGCTGGGCGTGGTCGCCTTCGACGCCGTCCACGGAGCGGCTGCGCACGACGAGGCCGAGGCCGCGATCAACCGCCTGCTGTGCGAGCGGGCCCAGCGCGTGATCGTCGCCGCCGACTCCAGCAAGCTGGGGCAGCGCGCTTTCGCCCACATCTGCGGGGCGGGAGCGGTGAACACACTCGTCACGGACACCGCGGCCGAGGACGAGACAGTGCGGCGGTTCGAGGAGGCGGGGGTGGAGGTCGTGGCGGTCTGAGCCCGGCCACGAACCCGGCACCTCCTCGGGAGAGGCGGGGGTGGAGGTCGCGGCGGTCTGAGCCCGGCCACGAACCCGGCACCTCCTCGGGAGAGGCGGGGGTGGAGGTCGCGGCGGTCCGCGCCCGGCCACGAACCCGGCACCTCCTCGGGAGAGGCGGGAGGGCCGAGGGGAGGCGGTCGCCGCGGTCCGCGCCCGGCCACGACCGAGGCCCTGGCAACGCGAGCCCACCCACGCCCCGCCCCCCTCGGGAGCCCGCGCCACGGCCCCGTCACGGCCCCCGCCCCGGCCACCGCCTGGGGAAACTGCGGACTCCCAGGACCCCTCTCCGGGGAGAGCGACCGGGTCACCCCCTCCAGGCACCCCCCTTGTAAGCACCCGCCGCCCGCACCTACTCTGCATTTGTGCCGCTAATAAACAAACTCACCCCGCACAGCGTCGTGCCGGGCACCGACCTCGCTCGGCTTCGCCTCGCCCTCACCGCCTTCTTCGCCCTCGACGGCTTCGTCTTCGCCGGCTGGGTCGTCCGGATCCCCGCGATCAAGGAACAGACCGGCGCCTCGGCCAGCACGCTCGGGCTCGCGCTCCTCGGAGTCTCGGCCGGTGCGGTGATCACGATGATGCTCACCGGACGGCTCTGCCGCCGTTTCGGAAGCCACCCGGTGACGGTCGCCTGCGGCGTCCTGCTCGCCCTGAGCGTGGCCCTGCCCCCGCTCACCCACTCGGCCGTGGCGCTCGGCACGGTACTGCTGGTCTTCGGCGCCGCATACGGCTGCATCAACGTCGCCATGAACAGCGCGGCCGTCGATCTGGTGGCCGCGCTCCGGCGCCCGGTGATGCCCAGCTTCCACGCGGCCTACAGCCTCGGCGGCATGCTCGGCGCCGGGCTGGGCGGACTGGTCGCCGGTCACCTCTCCCCCTCCCGCCACCTGTTCGGCCTCACCGTGATCGGCCTGCTCGTGACGGCCATCGCCGGACGCACTCTGCTGCGCCAGGAACCTCCGGTCTCCCCGGAGGCCACGGCCCGTGAGGGGAGCGGACCGCACCGCCTCGGCGGCCGCACCCGCGGCCTGGTCGCGGTCTTCGGTCTCATCGCGCTCTGCACCGCGTACGGCGAGGGCGCGCTCGCCGACTGGGGCGCGCTCCACCTCGAACAGGACCTTTCCGCACACCCCGGTGTGGCCGCCGCGGGCTACTCCTGCTTCGCCCTGGCCATGACGATCGGGCGACTGAGCGGCACGACACTGCTGGAACGGCTCGGCCGGACCAGGACCCTGGTCGCGGGCGGCACGACGGCGATGCTCGGCATGCTGGTCGGTTCGCTCGCCCCCTCGGTGTGGGCCGCACTGCTCGGCTTCGCCGTCACCGGGCTCGGCCTCGCCAACATCTTCCCCGTGGCCGTGGACCGCGCCGGGGCGCTCGCGGGCCCGACCGGGGTCGCCGCCGCCTCCACCCTCGGCTACGGAGGCATGCTGCTCGGGCCGCCCGCGATCGGGTTCATGGCCGACTGGTACTCACTGCCGACGGCCCTCACCAGTGTGGCGGTCCTGGCGGGAGTGGCGGCCCTGATCGCATTCGCCACGCGCCGGGTGAGTGTCGCTTAGGAGATTGAGAGACCGAGAAGTGGGCCGGCGGAGGCACGGGCGCGCCGCGCCGCGGGGCGGCCGTACGGATCAGGCGCCGGGCACTCGCACCCCCTCGTTTTCCCCTCGGCCGCACTCCATCAGGCACACTCACGGCATGGAGATTGCGCAGTTCGTGGAAACCCTCGACGGCGAGGGCCGTTTGCTCGCGCTGGCCGCCGAGGAGGCCGGGGCCGATGCCGACGTGCCGACGTGTCCGGGGTGGCAGGTGCGCGACCTGCTGCGGCACACGGGCATGGTGCACCGCTGGGCGACGGCGTTCGTCGCCGACGGGCACACCTCGTACCATCCCGACGGCGGCCTGCCGGACCTGGACGGCAAGGAGCTCCTGGCCTGGTTCGGCGACGGTCACCGCCGGCTCGTCGACACCCTCGCCGCGGCGCCCCACGATCTTCGCTGCTGGACCTTCCTGCCCGCCCCCTCGCCGCTGGCCTTCTGGGCGCGGCGCCAGGCTCACGAGACGACCGTGCACCGGGTCGACGCCGAGTCGGCGCTCGGTGCCGAGCCTGCCACCGTCGGCACGGACTTCGCGGTGGACGGCATCGACGAACTGCTGCGCGGGTTCCACAACCGCGGGAAGAGCAGGGTGCGTTCGGACACCCCTCGGATCCTCAGGGTGCGGGCGACCGACACCGAGGGCGCCGTGTGGACCGTACGACTGTCGTCGGAGCCGCTCGTGAGCGAGCGGGGTGAGGGCGGGAACCCGGAACCCGACTGCGAGCTGGCCGGACCCGCGGAGCAGTTGTACCTGGCCCTGTGGAACCGCCGGCCGTTCCCGGGTGTGACCGGCGACGCCGAACTCGCGGCGCTGTGGCGGGAGAGGTCCGCGGTCGCCTGGAGCTGACGACTGAAAAGCCCGTGACCGGGTCGAGTTACGGCTGACGCTCCATCAAGCTGACCTGCTGAAACCGAAAACTCGGAGCCGACGAGGGTTCAGGAGCCGAACCGGACGTCGGCTCCGGTTCAGGAGCAGTCGGTCCCCCCACCCGCCAGCATCCGGCGCAGGACCCCGCGTTGCAGCGGCAGCACCTCGTCGCGGAGCTCGCGCCCACGCGGCGTGAGCGTCACGCTGACACCCCGGCGGTCCTGCGAGCACACGCAGCGCGTGACGAGCCCGTCCTTCTCCAGTCGGCCGATCAACCGCGACAGCGCGCTCTGGCTCAGATGCACGCGTTCGGAGATCTCCTGCACGCGGTACGACGCACCGCTCTCCGACGCACCGCCCTCGGCCAGTACGTCGAGGACCTCGAAGTCGCTCGCACCCAGGCCGTGTCGGTGCAGTTCACGGTCGAGCTCGCACTGCGTGCGCGCGTGCACCGCGAGGAGGTTCCGCCACTCGTCCACGAGCACGCGCTCGGCCTTCTTCGCCGCCATGGCCGCACCGTAGCAAAGAATCCATTTTGTTGCATCGGAATTAAATGCACTTGCATTGGATGCGTATGCATGTACTGTCGTCGCCATGACCTCTCCGCTCACCACCCCCGCGTCCCAGGGAAGCTGGACGCCTCGCCTGTGGGGCACCCTGCTGGTGCTGTGCGCCGCGATGTTCCTGGACGCGCTCGACGTGTCGATGGTCGGCGTCGCCCTGCCGTCCATCGGTTCCGAACTGGATCTCTCCACGTCGACGCTGCAATGGATCGTCAGCGGCTACATCCTGGGATACGGCGGACTCCTCCTCCTCGGCGGACGCACCGCCGACCTCCTGGGCCGCCGCCAGGTCTTCCTCGTGGCCCTCGGCGTCTTCGCCCTCGCCTCACTGCTGGGCGGCCTCGTCGACTCGGGCCCCCTGCTGATCGCCAGCCGCTTCATCAAGGGCCTGAGCGCCGCCTTCACCGCGCCGGCCGGCCTGTCCATCATCACCACGACCTTCGCCGAGGGCCCGCTGCGCAACCGCGCGCTCTCGATCTACACCACCTGCGCGGCCACCGGCTTCTCCATGGGGCTCGTGCTGTCCGGCCTGCTCACCGAAGCCAGCTGGCGGCTGACCATGCTGCTGCCCGCGCCGATCGCCGTCGTCGCGCTGATCGCGGGCCTGAAGCTCATCCCGCGCAGCGAGCGCGAGAAGGACCACCGCGGATACGACATCCCCGGCGCCGTCATCGGCACCGCCTCGATGCTGCTGCTGGTCTTCACCGTCGTCCAGGCGCCCGAGGTCGGCTGGGGCACGGCCCGCACGCTGCTCTCCTTCGCCGCCGTCGTCGTCCTGCTCACCGTTTTCGTGGCCGTGGAGCGGCGCAGCCCGAGCCCGCTGATCCGGCTCGGGGTGCTCCGGTCGGGCAGCCAGATCCGCGCCCAGCTCGGCGCTATGGCGTTCTTCGGCTCGTACGTCGGATTCCAGTTCATGGTGACGCTCTACATGCAGTCGCTGCTCGGCTGGTCGGCGCTGCACACCGCGCTCGCCTTCCTGCCCGCGGGCGCACTGGTCGCGCTGTCCTCCACGAAGGTGGGCTCGGTGGTCGACCGCTTCGGCACCCCGCGGCTGATCGCGGTCGGCTTCGCCCTGATGGTCGTGGGCTACGCGCTCTTCCTCCGCGTCGACCTCGATCCCGTCTACGCGGCCGTCATCCTGCCCACCATGCTGCTCATCGGCGCGGCCTGCGCCCTGGTCTTCCCGTCGCTCAACATCCAGGCGACGAACGGCGTGGAGGACCACGAGCAGGGCATGGTCTCCGGTCTGCTGAACACCTCGGTGCAGGTGGGCGGCGCGATCTTCCTGGCCGTCGTGACGGCGGTCGTGACCGCGAGCTCCTCCGAGGGCTCCTCTCCGCAGGCCGTCCTCGACAGCTACCGGTCGGGACTGGTCGTCGTGACGGCCATCGCCCTCGCCGGCCTGCTCATCACCCTGACCGGCCTGCGCACCCCGCGCACGCGGGAGACGATCCTGGTCGCCCGCTCCCCGCACGACGGCTCCGCCCACGAGGAGACGGCCACGGCGAGGAAGGACGACGAGGAGGTGCGCGTGGCGGTCGTCGACTGAGGCCGCCGTCCCTCGCCCCGGGACACCGCACGGCTCGCCGCCACGGCCTCACGACCGTCCGGACCCGCCCCACCTCGACCCGGTTGCGTCCGGCGGACATTTCCTTGTCCGTCGGGCGTACGCCTGTTTGACTCGATGCATGGGGAAACGTACGCAGGCGGAGCGGGACGCGATGACGGTCGAGATCGGATACGCGCTGTTCGCCGGCGCGGTGCTCGCGGGGGCGGCCTTCATGGGCGTACGCCATCTGGTCCCCGCTCTGTTCGGAGCTCCCCGCGGGTCGGACGACACCCTGAGGTCGACCGCGGTCGCGCTCGCGGTCTGCGTCTTCTTCGCGACCGTCGTGACGGTGCTGACCCGCTTCCGGCACCTCCGTCAGCCCAGCCAGCCCGGCCGTACCAATCCCGACTCGTAGGCCAACACGACGAGTTGGGCCCGGTCGCGGGCACCGAGCTTCACCATGGTCCGGCTGACGTGGGTCTTCGCCGTCAGCGGGCTGACGACCAGGCGTCGGGCGATCTCGTCGTTGGACAGGCCGATCCCCACCAGGGCCATCACCTCCCGCTCCCGCTCGGTGAGTTCGGACAGCGACTCGGCGGCCGCGGGCTCCTTGGATCGGGCCGCGAACTCGGCGATCAGCCGACGGGTCACCCCCGGGGACAGCAGTGCGTCGCCCTCCACCACCGCCCGCACCGCGCGCAGGAGTTCGGCGGGTTCGGTGTCCTTGACGAGGAACCCCGAAGCCCCGCAGCGGATCGCCTCGAAGACGTACTCGTCCAGCTCGAAGGTGGTGAGCATGACCACCTTCACATCCCCCAGCCCCGCGTCCCCGGTGATCCGGCGCGTGGCGGCGAGCCCGTCGAGCCGCGGCATCCGGATGTCCATCAGCACCACGTCCGGCCGCAGTTCGCGCACCCTGCCGAGCGCCTCCTCACCGTCGGCGGCCTCACCGGCCACCTCGATGTCCGGCTGCGCGTCGAGCAGGGCCCTGAAACCCGCCCTCACCAGCGACTGGTCGTCGGCCAGCAGTACCCGGATCACCGGTCCTCCTCACGTTTCAGCGGAAGCACCGCCACCACGCGGAACCCGCCGTCCGAGCGGGGCCCGGCCTCGATCGTGCCACCCAGCGCCGCGGCCCGCTCCCGCATCCCGGCGAGCCCGTTGCCGCTGCCTCCGGCGTCCGCACCGGTCGCGGGCCCGTCGTCGTCGATCCGCAGCCGCAAGGCACCTTCGGCGCGCTCTACCCCGACCCGCGCGTGCCGCGACCCCGAGTGCCGTACGACGTTGGTCAACGCCTCCTGCACGATGCGGAACGCCGCGAGGTCGACGCCCGGCGCCAGCCCAGGAGCCTCACCCACCACCTCGACCGTCAGCCCGGCGCTCGCGGCCTGCTCGACGAGTTCGGGGAGCCGTTCGAGTCCCGGCGCGGGCGCGCGCGGAGCCTCTCCGGGCGTCCTCAGCGTGTCGAGGACCTGCCGGACCTCACCCAACGCCTCCTTGCTCGCGGTCTTGATCGTGGTGAGCGCCGTACGCGCCTGCTCCGGGTCGGAGTCCAGCAGCGCCAGCCCGACACCCGCCTGGACATTGATCACGGAGATGCTGTGCGCCAGGACGTCGTGCAGCTCCCGCGCGATGCGCAGCCGCTCCTCGTCGGCCCGCCGCTCGGCTGCCCGCGCACGCTCGGCCCGGTCACGCGCCCACTGCTCACGCCGGACCCGGACCAGCTCCGACACCGCGACGATCGCGACCACCCAGGTCGCGGTGACGATCTCCTGGCCCCAGGCGGCCGGCCCGTCCCCCGCCGGAGGCAGCCAGCGGTACAGCCAGTGCGCCACGAGGAGATGGCCTGCCCACAGCATGCCCACCGCCGCCCACGCGGCTCTGCGGTGCCCGGCGACGACAGCTCCGAAGCAGCCGACCGCCACGCTGAGGAAGACGGGCCCGTACGGATATCCGGCGCCGAGGTAGACCATCGCCGCCGCGGCCGTGGCGAAGGCGACGAGCACCGGATACCGCTGCCGCCACAGCAGCGCGGCACAGCCCGTGACCAGCAGCACGCGGGCGAAGGCGTCCAGGGGCGCGCGGTCACCCTCCTGGACGTGGGCCGCGAAGGTGGAACCGGCGAGCACGAACAGGGTGATCAGGAGAGTGGAGCGCCACGGCAGGCGGGCGCCGGTGTGCACGCCGTCCCCGTGGTTCCGCCCCGGCGGCCCGTGCCGCCACCACCGGGGTCCGCCCCACCCCGGGGGCCTGCGGCTGTGCTGCTCTTCCATGCCCGCCACGCTAGACGCCGCACGGCTCCCCCGGCGTCAGCCGGGCGTGGTGATCGGCGGTACTTCCTGGGGAGTACGGGAGCCGCGGCTGCGCAGCGCCTCCCGGAGGACGAGAGCCGGATTCCGGCCGCGGCACCGGAGCCGGGGCGGCATGCGGGAGTCTGACCGAGGCGCGGGAGCCGGGCCGGCGGCGGCACGCGGGAGCCCGAGCGGCGCCGGCCGGCGGCGGCATGCGGGAGCCCGTCCCGAGGCGGGACCCCGAGGCGGGACCCCGAGCCGGAGCCGGAGCCGGGCCGAAGCGCCGGAACCTGCACCGGCGTCGGAGCCGGGGGCAGGGCCGGACAGAAGGCTCGCCGGTATGTCCTGGGTGCGGCGTACCGCCGACGCGGAGCCCGAGGTCAGGGATACACCAGGCCCACTCCCTGGGCGAGTTGTGCGACCGCGTGCCGGAAGAACGGCTCCCGCTGCTCGACGACCCGGTTGAACTGCCCGAACAGCTCGAAGCCGACCAGCCCGAACAGCTGCGACCACGCGGCGACGAGCGCCACGGCCACCTCGGGCGGAAGGTCGGGGGCGATGTCCCCGGCCAGCCGCTGCCCCTCGGCCTTCAGCTCCGGCGGCAAGGGCGGGCGGGCCACCCCCTTGCCCCGGTACGCCTCGCGGACGATGCCGATGAGGACCAGGCCCACCCGGGACGCGGCCGGCACCGTGGCGTCCGGCGCGGTGTACCCCGGTACGGGCGAGCCGTAGATCAGCGCGTACTCGTGCGGATGCGCCAGCGCCCAGGCGCGTACCGCCTCGCACACCGCGACCCAGCGGGCCTGCGGCGTGGCGCCTGCGACCTCGGAGTGCGCCGACTCCGCGGCCTCGCCGAGGGAGTCGTACGCGTCGATGATCAACGCGGTCAGCAGATCGTCGCGGCTGGGGAAGTAGCGGTAGAGCGCCGAGGAGACCATGCCCAGTTCGCGGGCGACCGCCCGCAGCGACAGCCGGGCGGCGCCCTCGTCGGCGAGCTGTCTGCGCGCCTCGTTCTTGATGGCCGCGGTCACTTCGATCCTGGCCCGGGCCCGGGCCCCACGTGTGGTGCTCATACAGGGCAGTCTCCCACGCTTTCAGAGCACCGCACACAAACGAGATCAGTGCTCTCGATCAGCAGCCCCGTTCATTTCGGGGTACAGCGCCGATCCGGCCCCCCAAGCGACCCACCCCACCCGTCGACGCGGCGCGAATCGGGACCACCACCCTGCACCGAGGGCGAGCGCCGCATCGAAACAAGAGCGCCGCACAGAATAGAGAGCACTGCTCTTGCTTTGGAGCACCGATCCGGTCCACACTGATGTCAAGCGAGAGCGGTGCTCTCGCAAACTGAGAGCGCTGCTCTCTCAAGGAGGAGGAATCGATGTCGTCATCGACCCACTACATGAAGCCGAAGCCCTTCGACAAGGCCATGAACGGCCTGGTCGGCTGGCTCGCCCGGCACGGCGTCAGCCTCCTCGGCAGCGCCGAGCTCTCCGTCCGCGGCCGGAAGAGCGGCGAATGGCGCAAGGTCCCCGTCAACCCGCTCCCGTACGAGGGTGGCCCCTACCTGGTCTCGGCCCGCGGACACTCCGAGTGGGTGCGCAACCTGCGAGCGGCCGGCGGCGGGCGGCTCCAGGTCGGCCGCCGGACCCAGGAGTTCACCGCGGTCGAGATGTCCGACGAGGAGAAGCCGGTCGTCCTGCGCACCTACCTCAAGAAGTGGGGCTGGGAGGTCGGCCGCTTCTTCGGCGACGTCGACGCGAAGAGCAGCGACGAGGAACTGCTCGCCGCCGCTCCCAGGCACCCGGTCTTCCGCATCACGATCGAGCCCTGACGCCGCCGGTCGACGGACCGCCCCGCCGGCGCCCGGGGACACCTCGCCCGACGCACCGGCGGAACCTCGGTGTCAGCGCGCCCGGGGCAGCCGGCCTTCGCGCCGCTCTCCCAGCCCACGGAACCGACCGCCCCGCACCTCCGGACCGCCCCGCACCGCCGGAACACCCGGGCGCCCTCACCGCACCCGTAGGCGGGCAACTCCCGTCAGGCGGCGGATTCGTCAGCCGGAGAAGGCGGCGTCAGCCCGCGGACTGCCGGTCCAGCACGGTCAGGGCGCGCCCCGCCATCGGGTGGCTGCGCACCATCTCGCCGAGCGAGGTCGAGCCCCGGGTGATACCCGTGAACGCCTTCCAAGCGGGACGCAGACCGGTGAGCGCGGCATGGAACACGCCGGGACGGCGTTCGAAGGCCGCCAGCATCCGCTTGCCGACGCTCATCTCCACGCCCAGACCCGCCTTGATGGCGAAGGCGTAGTTGAGCGCCTGGCGCCGGGTGTCCACGGCGTCGTGCGCCTCGGCGATCCGTACCGCCCACTCCCCCGCCAGCCGTCCCGACCGCAGCGCGAACGAGATGCCCTCGCGGGTCCACGGTTCGAGGAGACCCGCCGCGTCACCGCACACCAGCACCCGGCCGCGGGACAGCGGCGAGTCGTCGGTGCGGCACCGGGTCAAGTGGCCGGAGGAGATGCTCGGTTCGAAACCGGCGAGTCCCAGCCGGGCGATGAAGTCCTCCAAGTACCGCTTGGTGGCGGCGCCTTCGCCGCGGGCCGAGATCACTCCGACGGTCAGTGTGTCCCCCTTCGGGAACACCCAGCCGTAACTGCCGGGCATGGGGCCCCAGTCGATGAGGACACGGCCCATCCAGTCCTCGGCGACGGTGTCGGGCACCGGGATCTCCACCTCCAGGCCGAGGTCGACCTGGTCGAGCTTCACCCCGACGTGCGCTCCTATCCGGCTGGCGCTGCCGTCCGCTCCGACGACGGCCCGGGCGAGCACGGACTCACCGCCCTGCAGCACGACGGCGACGGTGCGCCGGTCGGGCACGGCCGAGCCGTGCTGCTCGACCCGCGAGACCGTGACGCCCGTACGCAGCTCGGCACCCGCTTTCTGGGCGTGCTCGACGAGCTGCTGGTCGAACTCGGGCCGGTTGATGAGCCCGAACAGCATCTGCTTGGAACGCCGGGTGCGGGCGAACTTCCCGTCCAGTGAGAACGTGACCGCGTGCACCCGGTCCCGGAACGGCAGCTCGAAGCCGGGTGGCAACGAGTCGCGCGAGGGGCCGATGATGCCGCCTCCGCAGGTTTTGTAGCGGGGCAGTTCCGCCTTCTCCAGCAGCAGGACGCTGCGTCCCGCGACCGCTGCCGCGTAGGCGGCCGAAGCCCCCGCGGGTCCCGCGCCCACCACGACGACGTCCCATACCTGCTGCGCGTCGTCCGCCGCCGAAGAGTTCTCGCTGCTCACGATGGTCTACTGCTCCCGATCCAGCCGCCTGCCGCACCTTTCCCCCGCATCCTACGGCGGGCATCGCCGCAGGCCACTGTGGGAGGATCGGCAACATATGCGCCCTGCACACCAGGAAGCGCGTACGCACCACCGGAAGATCGCAGAACAACCCTCACAAGGTCCGCAACACGTACACCCCGTGCACCCGGCACACCCACGTACCGGTGCACGTGCCCGTACACCCCGTACCCGTACGCCGAAGCACAACGTCGCACCCACAAGGAGCGTGCCCATGTCGTCGAATCCGGTCGCCGAGACCGTCGCCTCGCTGATGCCCAGGGCGAAGGCGGAGCTCACCGAGCTGGTGGCCTTCAAGTCGGTGGCGGACTTCGACCAATACCCCCGGAGCGAGAGCGAGGGGGCCGCGAACTGGGTCGCCGACGCGCTGCACGCCGAGGGCTTCCAGGACGTGGCACTGCTCGACACCCCGGACGGCACGCAGTCCGTGTACGGCTTCCTGCCCGGGCCCGAGGGCGCGAAGACGGTCCTGCTGTACGCGCACTACGACGTGCAGCCGCCGCTGGACGAGGCCGCCTGGGCGACTCCGCCGTTCGAGCTGACGGAACGCGCCGGGCGCTGGTACGGACGAGGGACGGCCGACTGCAAGGGCGGCGTGATCATGCACCTGCTCGCCCTGCGGGCGCTGAAGGCGAACGGGGGCGTCCCCGTGCACGTGAAGGTGATCGCGGAGGGCTCCGAGGAGCAGGGCACGGGCGGCCTGGAGCGGTACGCCGAGGAGCACCCGGAGCTGCTGACCGCCGACACCATCGTCATCGGCGACTCCGGGAACTTCCGGGTCGGGCTGCCGACGGTCACCTCGACGCTCCGCGGCATGACGCTGGTCCGGGTGCAGGTGGACACGCTCGAGGGGAACCTCCACTCGGGACAGTTCGGCGGGGCGGCGCCCGACGCGCTCGGCGCCCTGATCCGCGCCCTGGACTCACTGCGCGCCGAGGACGGCTCGACGACGGTCGACGGGCTCACCGGTGACACGCGCTGGGACGGCCTCCAGTACGACGAGGAGGCGTTCCGCAAGGACGCGAAGGTGCTCGACGGGGTCGGGCTGATCGGGTCCGGCACGGTCGCCGACCGCATCTGGGCGCGTCCGGCCGTCACCGTGCTGGGCATCGACTGCCCGCCGGTGGTCGGCGCGACGCCGTCGGTGCAGGCCGGTGCCCGTGCACTGGTCAGCCTGCGGGTGCCGCCGGGCGTCGACGCGGCCGAGGCGACCAAGCTGCTCCAGGCCCACCTGGAGGCGCACACGCCGTGGGGGGCGCGGGTGCGCACGGAGCAGATCGGCCAGGGCCAGGCGTTCCAGGCCGACACCTCCAGCCCGGCGTACGCGGCGATGGCCGAGGCCATGGCGGTCGCGTACCCGGGGCAGGAGATGCAGTACGCCGGTCAGGGCGGCTCCATCCCGCTGTGCAACACCCTCGCGTCGCTGTACCCGCGGGCGGAGATCCTGCTGATCGGGCTGAGCGAGCCGGAGGCCCGGATCCACGCCGTGAACGAGAGTGTGTCCCCCGAGGAACTGGAGCGCCTGTCGGTGACGGAGGCCCTGTTCCTGCGGAACTACGCGGCGAGCTGACCCGGCCCGAGGCCCCGGTGGCCGGTGGTGGGGCCTCTCCGCCCTCGGCGGAGGGGCCCACCCGTGACCGGGACGGGCAGCCCGTCTCAGCCCACCGGCACCCCCGCCTCCAGATACAGCGCCGCGGCTCTCTCGCGGGCCCGCAGCGCCCAGCGCAGCCGTTCGTAGCGCACCGGCGGCAGCAGCGTGGCCGCCTCCTTCTCGGTGACGAAGCGCCAGTCCCGCAGTTCGGGGCCCGGCAGCAACAGGCGCCGGACCTCGGTGCTGGGGAGCCGTCCGCCGTCGAAGAGGAGTCGCAGGCCGCCGTAGCCCGGCGGGGCGGGCGGTTCCCAGTCGACGACGAGGAGGCGGGGCACCTCGTCGAGGGTGAGGCCCGTCTCCTCGGTGACCTCGCGCATGCCCGCGCGCGCGGGAGCCTCGCCGGGTTCGACGACGCCGCCGGGGAACTCCCAGCCGGGCTTGTAGGTCGGGTCGACCAGCAGGACCCGGTCCTGTTCGTCGAAGAGGAGGACGCCGGCGGCCAGGGTCTCCGCGGTCGGCTCGGGCGTCTGCACGATGTCGCTCACCGCCGCGTCCCCGCTGCGTACGGCCTCGGCGACGCGCAGGGCCGTCTCGTGCGGGGTGAGCGCGCTGGTGTCCACGGGATGCGCGTCGGCGGTGAGCCAGGAGGCGAGCGCGGCCCGGTAGGGCTCGATCTGGTCGAAGGACCACTGACGCACCCGTATCTCGCCGTCGGGGAGGTCGGGTGGCACCTCGCGTCCCGCTATGCGTTCCCGCAGGATCGTTTCCGCCGGGGCCAGGAGCACATGCCGTACGGAGATCCGGCGCGAGGCGAGACCGCCGAAGATCTCGTCGCGGTACTCCTGGCGCAGCAGGGTCATCGGGACCACGAGGACGCCGCCGAGATCGGCGAGCATGGCGGCCGCGGTGTCGACCACGAGGCGCCGCCAGATCGGCAGGTCCTGGAAGTCGCCGACCTCGGCGAGGCGTTTGGCCGGCAGCAGGTGCGTGAGTGCGCCGCCTATGACCTCGGGGTCGAAGAGCGTGCTGTTCGGGATCAGGTCGATCAGTTCCCGTGCGGTCGTCGTCTTCCCCGCACCGAACGCACCGTTGATCCAGACGATCACGGTTCCCCCTCTTCTGTTGGCCCCCTGGGGCTTGCCCGTTCCACCCTGCCACGGAAACCCGGTGCTGATGAGGGGAGCCAACCGAAGGGCGGCACGCAGCGGCGCCGGCACCCCGTCCCGGGCTGCCGGCGCCGTACAGCGAGCCCTCAGGCGTCCTGGTCGAGGACGCCCTCCCCCATCGCCAGGCTGTCGTTGCTGATCGTGTGGTCGAGGTTGCCGATGGTGCTGTCGAGGTTCAGGTCGCCGAGCGCGTCGCCGTCGAGGGCGTGCGAGGGGGTGACCGCCGCGACGACGAATCCGGCGGCGAGGGAGGCTACGGCGAGCATGGTTCGCTTCTTCATGCCCGGATCAACTACGAAGGCGGGTATGAGTCACGGGTGACGACCCCGCCGGGCGCACCCACGGCCCCCGCCACCGGGTTCCCATGTCACCCGCACACTGAGCACCGAGAGCACCGAGAGCACCGAGAGCACCGAGAGCACCGAGAGCAGCATGCCCCGCCCTTCCGGTGCTGTCCCTTGCGGGGCGGAAAGGCGGGGCACAGCAGTAACCCGACTTGTTCGTAGTTACGTTGCCGCCAGCGTAGCGGCGGGCACTGACAACGCCCGTCGGGACCGGAGGCGTCTCTCCGGACCTCCGGCGTTCCGCTTCCCGGCGAACACCAAGGGCACCGTCGCCTTCGAGATCCGGGCGGACGACACCGAGGTCGCCGCGGCGGGGGTCCCCCGGCACCTCCACGCCCGTACCACCTCCGGGGCGTCACACCCCGGCGGTCGTACTCGGCTTCCCGCTGAGCGCGGCCGCCGCCGCTCCGACGAGGCCGGCGTCCGTGCCCATCAGTGCGGGCGTCACCGTCAGGCGTTCCACGAAGGACAGCGTCGCGTACCGGCCGAGCGCGGCGCGCAGCGGGGTGAAGAGGACGTCCCCCGCCTTGCCGACTCCGCCGCCGATGACGGCGACGTCGATCTCGACGAGGGTCGCGGTCGCCGCGATACCGGCGGCGAGCGCCTGCGCCGCACGCTCGAACGAGGCGACGGCCACCGGGTCTCCGGCGCGGGCGGCGTCGGCCACCGCGGCGGCCGACGTGTCCCCGTCCGGACCAGGCCGCCAGCCGCCCTCCAACGCGCGCCGGGCGATGTTCGGACCGCTCGCGATGCGCTCCACGCAGCCACGGGAGCCGCAGGGGCAGAGGTCGCCGTCGAGGTCCACGCTGATGTGACCGATGTGGCCGGCGTTTCCGGTGGGCCCGGGGTGCAGCTGTCCGTTCAGGACCAGACCGCCGCCGACGCCGGTGGACACGACCATGCACAGGGCGTTGTCGTGGCCGCGGGCGGCACCCTGCCAGTGCTCGGCCGCGGTGATCGCCACGCCGTCGCCGATCAGCTCGACCGGCAGGCCCGCGGTGGCCGTACGCACCCGCTCGACCAGCGGGTAGCCGCGCCAGCCCGGCACGTTCACCGGACTCACCGTGCCGGCGGAGGCGTCCACGGGGCCGGCGCTGCCGATGCCGACGGCCCTCGCCCTGCCCCACAGGGGAGAGAGCGTCAGCTCGCCGATGACGCCCTCGACGGCCCGCATCACGGTGTCACCGTCCTCCTGCGCGGGCGTCGCGCGCTGCGCGCGCAGGAGGATCCGGCCGCGGCCGTCCACCAGCGCTCCGGCGATCTTGGTGCCGCCGATGTCGAGCGCGGCCACGAGGTCGGTGTGCATCAGAGTCAGGTCTCCCGCTGCTGTGTCGTGCCGGTCCCGGCTCACGGCGGCTGCCGCGGGCGGGCCCGGATCCCCGGCCGGAAAGCCGGCAGGACGGCGCTCCCCCAGGTGGGGTGCCGGACCGGAGATTGCGATGGACAGTGTCTCCCGCATCTGACAACGTTGTCCAGGCTCTATGCTCGACGCCACATCCTCATACAACCCCATGGACCTACGCATCCCCGTGGACGACAGGACAGGACAGCACATCGTGGCCGAGACCACCCGCCGATCCGAGACCCGCTACGGCAATCGTCCCACCATGAAGGACGTGGCGGCGCGTGCCGGTGTGGGCCTCAAGACGGTCTCCCGCGTGGTCAACGGCGAACCGGGGGTCACTCCGGACACCGAGCGCCGTGTGCAGGAGGCCATCGAGGCGCTCGGCTTCCGCCGCAACGACAGTGCGCGCGTCCTGCGCAAGGGCCGCACGGCCAGCATCGGCCTGGTCCTGGAGGACCTCGCGGACCCCTTCTACGGCCCGCTCAGCCGCGCGGTCGAGGAGGTCGCCCGGGCCCACGGCGCCCTGCTCATCAACGGATCCAGTGCCGAGGACCCGGACCGCGAGCAGGAGCTGGTGCTCGCCCTGTGCGCCCGCCGGGTGGACGGACTCGTCGTCATCCCGGCCGGCGACGACCACCGGTACCTGGAGCCCGAGATGAAGGCGGGCGTCGCCACGGTCTTCGTGGACCGGCCCGCGGGCAGGATCGACGCCGACGTCGTGCTGTCGGACAGTTTCGGCGGAGCCCGCGACGGCGTCGCCCATCTGATCGCGCACGGGCACCGGCGGATCGGGTTCATCGGGGACATGCCGCGCATCCACACCGCCGCCGAGCGGCTGCGGGGCTACCGGGCCGCCATGGAGGACGCCGGGATACCGGTCGAGGGCGCCTGGATGTCCCTCGGCGTCACCGACCCCGAGCGGGTGCGCCGCGCGGCCGAGGACATGCTCTCCGGCCCCTCCCCCGTCACCGCGGTCTTCGCGGGCAACAACCGTGTGACCGTCACCGTGGTCCGGGTGATCGCCGAGCGCGGCCGCCCCGTCGCCCTCGTCGGCTTCGACGACATCGAGCTCGCCGACCTCCTCCAGCCCGGCGTGACCGTCGTCGCCCAGGACGCCGCCGCCCTCGGCCGCACCGCCGCCGAACGCCTCTTCCGCCAGCTGGACGGGAACCTCGTCACCCCCGAGCGCATCGAGCTGCCGACCCGGCTGATCACCCGGGGCTCGGGCGAACTGCCCCCGGCCGGCTGACCCGACGGGCGGTCCGGAGCGGCTCCCGTCGCACCCGCCCGGGTCGTCGACGGCCGGGCGAGGCCGACCGCGCCCCCGGCGCCACGATGACGGCCGCCCCGCCGGTGCTCGCGGCCGGAGCCGCGAACCCGACGTCTGCCTGAGCTACTTGGCCGAGGCGGTCAGGTCACCGCGGCGCGGCACCGCGAAGGCCTCCAGATCGGCACGGGTGAGGCCGCTGAGCCGGGCCACCTCGGCGACGTCGAGGGCGCCGCAGTCGAGGCCGCGCAGGAGGTAGCCGCTGAGTGCCTTGGCGGTCGCCGGCTCGTCCATGACGTCGCCGCCCGTCTGGTTGGCGTAGCGCGAGAGACGGGCGGCGGCCTGCTCGAACCCCTCGCGGTAGAAGGCGAACACGGCCGCGTACCGGGTCGGGATGTGGGCGGGGTGCATGTCCCAGCCCTGGTAGTAGGCACGGGCCAGGGCGCGGCGGGTGAGGCCGTAGTGCAGGCGCCAGGCGTCGTGGACCTTGGCCGTCGGGCCGACCGGCAGGACGTTGGTGGAACCGTCCGAGACGCGCACCCCGGTGCCCGCCGCGGCGACCTGCATGACCGCCTTGGCGTGGTCGGCGGCCGGGTGGTCGCTGGCCTGGTAGGCGGCGCTCACGCCGAGGCAGGCGCTGTAGTCGAAGGTGCCGTAGTGCAGTCCCGTGGCGCGGCCCTCGGCGGCCTGGATCATGCGGGCGACGGTGGCGGTGCCGTCGGTGGCGAGGATGGACTGGCTGGTCTCGATCTGGATCTCGAACCCGATCCGGCCGGGCTCCAGCCCGTGCGCCTTCTCGAACTCCTCCAGGAGCCGGACCATCGCGGTGACCTGCTCCGCGTACGTCACCTTCGGCAGCGTGAGGACCAGCCCCTCGGGCAGGCCGCCGGCGGCCACGAGTCCGGTGAGGAAGATGTCGAGCGTGCGGATGCCGCGGTCGCGGACCGGCGCCTCCATGCACTTCATGCGGATGCCCATGTACGGGGCCGCCGTGCCGTTCGCGTATGCCTCGGCGATCAGCCGGGCGGCGCGCGCCGCGCTCTCGTCCTCCTCGGCGTCGGGGCGGGGGCCGTAGCCGTCCTCGAAGTCGACGCGCAGGTCCTCGACGGGCTCGCGCTCCAGCTTGGCCCGTACCCGCTCGTACACCGGCTCGGCGAGGTCGTCGGTGAGACCGAGGACGGTGGCGAAGGAGGCGGCGTCCGGAGCGTGCTCGTCGAGCGCGGCGAGGGCCTTGTCGCCCCAGGTGCGCAGGGTGTCGGCGGCGAAGGCGTCGCCGGGGACGTACACGGTGTGGACGGGCTGGCGGGTGCCGGGGTCGCCCGGGTAGCGGCGCTCCAGCTCCGCGTCGACCGGCGCGAGGGAGGAGCTGATCTCCTCGCTGACGGCGCCCGCGAGGCTCGTCGCCACCGTCTCCTGCTGACCCTGACCCATTCCCACACCCTCCAATTTTCCGCTGCACGGAATCAACAATCCGTATAGCGAAGTTAATAGGCGCCCTCGATCTGCGTCAATGGTCCCCCGAAACCGGCCGGGGGGGGGGGGGGGGGGGGGGGGGGGGGGGGGGGGGGGGGGGGGGGGGGGGGGGGGGGGGGGGGGGGGGGGGGGGGGGGGGGGGGGGGGGGG
>NZ_JBVHPY010000024.1:115816-131805 GCF_055567695.1 Streptomyces sp. NPDC026417 | reverse complement strand
GGTGGGGTGTGGCCCCGTCTCGACGGGCATCTGATGTACCGGCACGGCCCCTTCCGTGCACTGGCGGCTGCGGGCGCGTACGGATTGCGCTGCGGGCAGGCGGTGCGTCATCAGCGCGGGCGGCCGTGCGGGGACTGGGGCGGCGCCCTGTCGGCTCTGGCTGCGGGCGCGCGCCGCTCCGGCTGCGGGCAGGCGGCGCGGGGTGGGGCTCGGTCGGCCATAGCTGCGGGCAGGCGTGCCGCAAGGGGCGGCACGGGTGGGCGCAGGCGGCACCCCGCAGGCGCCGGGTTCGCCGTCCGACCCCGGCGCCGGCCGGGATACGGGGTGCTGGTGGGTGTGGGGGAGTGGGCCCACCCGGGCGGCACCCCGTCGACGCCGGGTTCGCCGTCCCGTCCCTGGTGCTGGCCGGGACACGGGGTGCCGGTGGGCGTGGGGGGAGTCGGCCCACCCCCACCCTGGGCGCCGGGGAGGCCGACCGCGCCGGCGCGGTACCTTCGTGCCGCGGCCGGCCCAGCGCTCGCGGCCGCGCCACACGCGAGGGAGAGTGAACCGTGAGCAAGTTCGTGCGGCCGGCAGCCGAGGGCGCGGACCCGTTCGGGACGGCGCGTCTGCGGCGCGGAGTGCTGGACGCCTGGGCCACCAGCCCGGCCCGGTTCCGCGAGGACGCCAACGCCGAGGAGGACCTGGCCCTCGGCGGATACCGGGACAGACTCGTCGTCGAACTCGCGCAGAACGCCGCCGACGCCGCGGCCCGCGCGGGAGTGCCCGGCCGCCTGCGGCTCACCCTCCGCGACGGCGTCCTGGCCGCCGCCAACACCGGCGCCCCCCTCGACGCGACCGGCGTCGAATCGCTCTCCACGCTCCGCGCCTCCGCCAAGCGTGACGCGCACGACACGGCCGTCGGCCGCTTCGGCGTCGGCTTCGCCGCCGTCCTCGCGGTGACGGACGAGCCGGCCGTCCTGGGCCGCCACGGCGGGGTCCGCTGGTCCCTCGCCGAGGCCCGCGCCCTGGCCGGGGACACCGCGCGGCACAGCCCCGGCCTCGGTGACGAGATCCGCCGCCGGGACGGCCATGTGCCCCTGCTGCGGCTCCCGTTCGCCGCGGAGGGCACCGCCCCGGACCCGTACGACACCGTCGTGGTGCTGCCGCTGCGGGACGCCGCCGCCGCGGACCTCGCCGAACGGCTCCTCCAGGGCATCGACGACGCCCTGCTGCTCGCCCTGCCCGGCCTCGCGGAGGTCGTCGTCGAGGTCGGGGACGCCGACGTCCGTACGCTGCGGCGGCACGCCGACGAGGACGGTGTCACCGTCGAGGACTCCCGCGACGGCACCACCCGCTGGCGTACCGTCACCCGCCACGGCGGCCTCGACGCCGCGCTCCTGGCCGACCGCCCCGTCGAGGAGCGGCTGCGCCCGCACTGGTCGGTCACCTGGGCCGTGCCGGTCGGCTCCGACGGCAGCCCGGCCCGCCCGCGGACCAGCCCGGTCGTGCACGCGCCGACCCCCAGCGACGAGCCCCTCGGCGTGCCCGCGCTGCTCATCGCCTCCCTCCCGCTCGACACCACCCGGCGGAACGCCGCCCCCGGTCCGCTGACCGCCTTCCTGGTGGAGCGGGCGGCGGACGCGTACGCCGAACTCCTCGCCGCCTGGCGCCCGGTGGGACCGGGGATCATCGACCTCGTGCCGGGCCCGCTCGGCAAGGGCGAGCTGGACGGCGCCCTGCGGCAGGCGATCCTCGACCGGCTGCCGCGCACCGCCTTCCTGCCGCCCGCGGTCGAGGCGGACCCGGCGGAGACCCCCGCAGACTGGGCCGGGCCCGGTGCCGAGGAGATCGCGGCCCCGTCCGTTGCGCTGCGGCCCCGGGACGCCGAGGTCGTCGAGGCCGCGGGAGCCGACACCGTCCGGGTGCTCGCCGAGGTGCTGCCCAGCCTGCTGCCCGCCGGGCTCGAACGACGCGTGGAGCTGCGCACACTGGGTGTGGCCCGGGTGCCGCTCACCGAGGCCGTGGACCGGCTGGCCGGCCTGGAGAAGGAGCCCGGCTGGTGGTGGCGGCTCTACGACAGCCTGGCCGGCGTCGACCCCGACCGGCTGTCTGGGCTCCCCGTGCCGCTGGCCGACGGACGGACCACGATCGGGCCCCGGCAGGTGCTGCTGCCCGCCGCCGACGGGCCGGAGACCGCGCCCGAGGCGCTGGCCCGGCTCGGCCTGAAGGTCGCCCACCCGGACGCCGCGCACCCGCTGCTGGAGAAGCTCGGCGCGCTGCCCGCGACACCCCGCGCCGTCCTCACCACTCCCCAGGTGCGGGCCGCCGTGGCAGCCTCGCTGGACGACGAGGGCGGCTGGGACCTTCAGGGGCCGGACGCGGAGGAGCTCGCCGAGACCGTGCTGGCGCTGGTCCGCGACGCCGCACTGGAGCCCGGTGACGAGCCCTGGCTCGGTGCCCTCGCCCTCCCCGACGAGGACGGCGAACTCGCCCCCGCGGGCGAACTGGTCCTGCCGGGCAGTCCCTTCGCCGACGTCATGCGCGAGGGTGAACTCGCCTTCGTGGACGCCGGGTTCGCCGAGCGCTGGGGCGATCAGCCGCTCGCCGCGTGCGGTGTGCTCGCCGGCTTCGCCCTGGTCCGCACCACCGACGTGGTCCTGGACCCGGACGAACTGGAGCCGCGCGACGGTGACTTCGCGGAGCCGGACGACGCCGGGCTGCTCGACGCCGTCGACGTGTGGTGCGAGGACGTCCTGGACCAGCTGCCCGACACGCCCGTACCGCCCGTCGCCACCGAGATCGTCGCCGTACGGGACCTGGACCTGGTGGACGACGAGCGCTGGCCGCAGGCGCTGGCCCTGCTGTCGCAGCCGCCGCTGCGGGACGCGCTCACCCAGCCGGTCCGGATCCTGCTGCCGGACGGCACCCACGAGATCGTGCGCCCGTACACCGCCTGGTGGCTGCGCGGACATCCGGTGCTCGACGGGCGCCGGCCGGCGGGTCTGCGCTCCGCGGGCGGCGACCCGCTGCTGCACGGTCTCTACGACGAGGCCGACGCGAGCGGCTTCGACGACGAGCAGGTCCTGCGGGCCCTGGGTGTACGGACGTCGGTGGCCGCCCTGCTCGATGAGCCCGGCGGTGCGGCCGAGCTGCTGGACCGGCTGGCCGACCCCGAGCGCGAGGTGTCCGCCGCCCAACTGCACGCCCTCTACGGGGCGCTGGCCGACCTGGACCCGGAGAAGGTGACCCTGCCGGAGGAGCTGCGCGCCGTCGTCGACGGCCGGGTGGGTGTCGTGGACGCGGCGGACGCCGTGGTCGTCGACTCGCCCGACCTGCTGCCCTTCACGGCCGGCATGCCGCTGCTCCCGGTGCGGCCGTCGCGGGCCGCCGAACTCGCCGAACTGTTCCAGGTGCGGCGGCTGAGCGAGTCGGTGACCGGCGAGGTGACGTCCGAGGGGACCGAGCACGACGTGCCGGAATCGGTCCGGGTGCTGCTGGGCCCCTCGGCCCCCGCGTCGTACGTCGAGCACGAGGAGCTGGTGGTCGACGGCACCGAACTCGACTGGCGCCGCACCCGGGACGGGGTGCTGCACGCCTCCACCCTGGAGGGCGTCGCGGCCGGCCTCGCCTGGGCGGCCCGCCAGTGGCCGCGCCGGTTCGAGGTGGCGGCCCTGCTGGAGGACCCCTCACGCACCGAGGAGCTGGCGCGCGACCGCTGGTTCGACTGACCCCGGGGCGGGCGGGGCGGCACGGACGGCGTCCGTTCCGCCCCGTTCGTCCGCCCGCATCCGTGATCTTGGCCAAGCACACATAAAAACTTCACACCTCGTACAACCATTCGTCCCCCCGGCGGATCTGATCACCGGAGTCAACAGACTCACCACCAACGTGGGCCCCACGTGCAGACAACCGTCGGGCCCCTTTCTCCACATGGGGAACGCATGCGCATACGAGCCACCGTGGCCGCCGTCTCCGGCGCCCTGGCCCTCTCCGCCCTCGCCGTGCCCGCCGCACAGGCGAGCGGCCCCTCGTTCGACCACGACGACCTCGTGAAGGCCACGCAGGTCGCGCGCCAGGCCGAGTCCGGCAAGACCGCCTTCACCGGGTCGACCGGCGAGGACGGCGAGCCGTACCTCCTGGACCTCTCGTTCTCCAACGTCAAGATCAACGACGGCAAGCCGATCGTCGCCGGCACCAGCAAGCAGGTCACCGCCCCGGTCACCTACACCGTCACGCACGGCGCCGGCGTCGACCTGACCGCCGACGACTTCCTGATGGACGTCGAGATCTACCGCGGCTCCTACGCCGACCCCGCCAACGTCCTGGTGGGCGACGGCTGGCCGTCCTGCACGGCGACCTCGGCCACCGTGGCCACCTGCAAGGGCACCATCGACGTCTACCCGGACTTCGAGCTGGCCAACGCCGACGCCGCCTCCTGGAAGGCCATCGGCTACGCCGTCGCCCTCAACGGCGTGAACCCGGACGACGAGAACGCCGACTGGAGCAAGGTCGGCTACGTCGAGCAGGACGCCCTGGCGACGACGAAGCTCCAGCGCTACTCCAAGCTCACCGTCAACGCCTCCCCGGAGCCGGTCAAGAAGGGCCGGACCATCACGGTCACCGGCGCGCTGACCCGCGCCAACTGGGACACGCACAAGTACGCCGGCTACACCAGCCAGTCCGTCCAGCTCCAGTTCCGCAAGAAGGGCTCGGACACCTACACCACCGTCAAGTCCGTCACCTCGTCCTCCACGGGCAGCCTGAAGACGACCGTCACGGCGGCCACCGACGGCTACTTCCGCTACAACTTCGCGGGCACCTCGACGACCCCGGCCGTCAAGGCCACGGGTGACTTCGTCGACGTGCAGTAGTCCGTAGCTCCCGCGAGGGAGTCACGCCGGAAAGCGGCGGTCGACCCACTTCCACAGGAACTCCAGGACGACCGCCGCCACCGCCGCGACACCCACGGCGATCCACGGCATCACCGAGCCGACCAGCTTCAGCGCGAAGAAGTGCTGGAGCCAGGGCACGACGAGCACCAGCACGAACGCCCCCGCCATCGCCGCCACCAGGCAGATCCGCCACCAGGTGTAGGGCCGGGCGATGATCGCCAGCACCCACATGGAGATCAGGAACAGCGTCAGGGTCGCCGCGCTCGTCTCCGCGTCCAGGGCCCCCTCGCCGCGGTAGTAGTGCCGGGCGACCAGATACGTCACGAAGGTCGCCACCGCCGCCAGCACCCCGCCCGGGATCGAGTACCGCATCACCCGCCGGACGAAATGGGGTCTGGCCCGCTCCTTGTTCGGGGCGAGGGCCAGGAAGAACGCCGGGATGCCGATCGTCAGGGTCGACAGCAGGGTGAGGTGGCGCGGCAGGAACGGGTACTCCACCTGCCAGCACACCACCAGCACCGCCAGCAGCACCGAGTAGACGGTCTTGACCAGGAAGAGCGTCGCCACGCGGGTGATGTTGCCGATGACCCGGCGGCCCTCGGCGACCACCGAGGGAAGCGTCGCGAAGCTGTTGTCGAGCAGCACGATCTGCGCCACCGCCCGGGTCGCCTCGGACCCCGAGCCCATGCTGACCCCGATGTCCGCGTCCTTGAGGGCGAGCACGTCGTTCACGCCGTCCCCGGTCATCGCCACCGTGTGGCCCCGGGACTGCAGGGCCCCCACCATCTCGCGCTTCTGCTGCGGGGTCACTCGCCCGAACACCGTGGCGTCGTCCAGCACCCGGGCCATCTCGTCGCGCTCCGCGGGCAGCCGGCGCGCGTCCACGGCCTCGCCGCTCAGCCCCAGCTTGGCCGCCACCGCGCCGACCGAGACCGCGTTGTCGCCGGAGATGACCTTGGCCCGCACGTTCTGCTCGTCGAAGTACCGCAGGGTGTCCGCCGCGTCCGGGCGCAGCCGCTGCTCCAGGACCACCAGGGCCGTGGGGCGCACGCCCTCCGTGACCCGGGGGTCCTCCAGGTCCCGGGAGGCGCGGACGAGCAGCAGCACCCGCATCCCCTCCTCGTTCAGCCGCTCCGTCTCGGCGAGCGCCGGGTCACCCGGGGACAGCAGGACGTCGGGGGCGCCGAGCAGCCAGGTGCTGCTCTCCCCGTCGCCCTCGCTGAAGGTCGCCCCGCTGTACTTGCGGGCCGAGGAGAAGGGCAGGGACTCGGTGCACCGCCATTCCTCGGTGTCCGGATAGGCGGCGACGATCGCCTGGAGGGAGGCGTTCGGACGGGGGTCCGACTCACCGAGCGAGCCGAGCACCTTGCGCACGTACGCCTCGTCGCTGCCGTCCAGGATCCGCAGCTCGGTGACGTCCATGCCGCCCTCGGTGAGCGTGCCCGTCTTGTCGAGGCAGACGGTGTCCACGCGGGCCAGTCCCTCGATGGCAGGGAGCTCCTGGACCAGGCACTGCTTCCGGCCGAGCCGGATGACGCCGATGGCGAAGGCGACGGAGGTCAGCAGGACGAGCCCCTCGGGGACCATCGGCACGATGCCGCCCACGGTGCGCGCGACGGAGTCCTTGAAGTTGTTCTGCTTGACCACCAGCTGGCTGACGACGAGGCCGAGCGCCGTCGGGATCATCATCCACGTCACGTACTTGAGGATGGTGGAGATGCCGGTCCGCAGCTCGGAGTGGACGAGCGTGAAGCGGGAGGCCTCTTCGGCCAGCTGTGCCGCGTACGCCTCCCGGCCCACCTTCGTCGCCGTGAACGCGCCGCCGCCCGCGACCACGAAGCTGCCCGACATCACCGCGTCGCCCCGGTGCTTGACCACCGGGTCGGCCTCGCCGGTGAGGAGGGACTCGTCGATCTCCAGGCCGTCGGCCTCGATGCAGGTGCCGTCGACGACGATCTTGTCGCCGGGACCGATCTCGATCACGTCGCCGAGCACGATCTCCGAGGTGCTGATCTCCGAGGCCACCCCGTCCCGGCGGACCGTCGGTCTGGCCTCGCCGATCACCGCGAGGGAGTCCAGGGTCTTCTTGGCCCGCCACTCCTGGACGATGCCGATGCCGGTGTTGGCGATGATCACGTAGCCGAAGAGGCTGTCCTGGAACGGCGCCACGAAGAGCATCACCAGCCAGAGGACGCCGATGATCGCGTTGAACCGGGTGAAGACGTTGGCCCGGACGATCTCGCGCAGGGAGCGGCTGCTGCGCACGGGGACGTCGTTGACCTCGCCGCGCGCGACCCGCTCGGCCACCTGGGCGGCACTCAGTCCACGCGCCCGTCCGGGCGGGGGCACGGGATGCACAGGGTCGAGTTCGGCGCCCGCGTCGATGTGCGTCATGGATTCGACGGTACGTGCGGACATACGGCTTCACCCGCCGAGTGCGCCAAAGATCCGACCAGGGGAGGACGGGGACGCCGCGAAGTGATGCCGTGGGTGTACGCGGTCCCCGGTTACTCCGCGGGGGCGGTGTCCCGGGCCGCGGCCTCCCGCTTGATCGCCGCGTCGCGCCTGCGGACGTACCAGATGCCGATCAGCCCGAGCCCCGCGCCGGCCAGACAGGTCCACACCCACCAGGTGTGCCCGTGGTCGTCGAACCAGCCGTAGAAGGGGAGCTGCACCAGGAAGAGGACGAACCAGAGGATCGTGCCGCCCGTGATGGTGGCGACGACGGGGCCCTCCAGGGGCTCCGGCGCCTCGTGCTTGGGGGTCCACTTCGCCATGGGCACAGCTTACGAGTACGCGTGGCGGGGCCGGCCGGTGCGTCCGCCGGTGGGGCCGGAACCTCCGCTTCCCCCGTATACCAAGGGTCTACGCGCGGAGATAGCGATTTCGGCCTCATATGTTCATACTGAAACGGCTTGATGCTGGCTCTTTCTGTTCGTACGAAACTCCAACGGACATGTCGATGAAACCTCCCGGTGATCATCGGAAGGCCAGACTCGTCATGCTCCGCCGCGCGCCCGCGTCCCGGCTCCGCCCGGCCGGGGCACCCCCGCCCGGCGCCCGTCCTGGCCCGTCAGGGCCCCGTACGTATGAGGTCCCGCATGCCCACGTCGGCCACCACGGCCCCCGCCCCGGAAAAGCAGCCGTCCCCGCGGCCCGCCCACGGTGCCCTCGACCGCTACTTCAAGATCTCCGAACGGGGTTCGACCCTGGGGCGCGAGGTGCGCGGAGGTCTCGCCACCTTCTTCGCGATGGCCTACATCATCGTGCTCAACCCGATCATCCTGGGCAGCGCGAAGGACATGTACGGGCACCAGCTCGACAACGGCCAGCTGGTCACCGCGACCGCCCTGACCGCGGCCTTCACCACGCTGCTCATGGGTGTCATCGGCAACGTGCCGATCGCGCTCGCGGCCGGACTCGGCGTGAACACGGTGGTCGCGCTCCAGCTCGCGCCCCGGATGTCGTGGCCGGACGCCATGGGCATGGTCGTCCTCGCGGGCTTCGTCGTGATGCTGCTGGTCGCCACCGGTCTGCGCGAGCGCGTGATGAGCGCGGTGCCGCTCGGCCTGCGCAAGGGCATCTCGATCGGCATCGGCCTGTTCATCATGCTGATCGGCCTGGTGGACTCCGGCTTCGTCTCCCGCATCCCGGACGTCGCGCAGACCACGGTGCCCCTCCAGCTCGGTGCCGACGGCCACCTCAACGGCTGGCCCGTCCTGGTCTTCGTCCTCGGCGCGCTGCTCACCCTCGCGCTGATCGTCCGCAAGGTCCCGGGCGCGATCCTCATCTCGATCGTCACGATGACGGTGTTCGCGGTCGTCGTCGACGCCGTCGCCAAGGTCCCGTCCTGGGGCCTGACCACTCCGAAGTGGCCCGGCAACCCCGTCTCCACCCCGGACTTCGGCCTCGTCGGCGAGGTCAGCCTGTTCGGCGGCTTCGGCAAGGTCGGCGTGCTGACCGGTGTCCTGTTCGTCTTCACGGTCCTGCTGTCGTGCTTCTTCGACGCGATGGGCACGATCATGGGCGTCAGCGACGAGGCCAAGCTGACCGACGCCCAGGGCAACATGCCGGGCATCAACAAGGTCCTGTTCGTGGACGGCATCGCGGTCGCCGCGGGCGGCGCCAGCTCCTCCTCGGCCACCACCTGCTTCGTGGAGTCGACGGCCGGTGTCGGCGAGGGCGCGCGCACCGGCTTCGCGAACGTCGTCACGGGCGCGCTGTTCGCCGTGGCGCTGTTCCTGACGCCCATCGCCACGATGGTCCCGTCGCAGGCCGCGACTCCCGCGCTGCTCGCGGTCGGCTTCCTGATCATGTCCCACTCGGTCAAGGACATCGACTGGGCGGACTACACGATCGCGATCCCGGCCTTCATTACGATGCTGATGATGCCGTTCACCTACTCGATCACGAACGGCATCGGCATGGGCTTCATCACCTTCGTGGTGCTGCGGCTGGCGGTCGGCCGCGCCCGCGAGATCCCGGTCGCCATGTACGTCGTGGCGGCGGTCTTCGGTTTCTACTACCTGATGCCGGCGCTCGGACTGACCTGAGCCGCACCCTCGCGCACGGCTGCGGAGTCCCCGTGACCCCGTTCCCGTGCGGCGGGGTCAGGTGACCCCGTAGAACTTCTCCGTCTCTTCGACGGCGGTCTGGAACCGCTCGTCGAAGTCGTCGCGAATGAGCGTCCGGACGACATAGTCCTGGACGCTCATTCCTCTTTTGGCGGCGTGGTGTCGGAGCCGGTCGAGCAGCTCCCCGTCTATCCGCAGGCTGAGCACGCTGGTCCCCATGCCGACGAGGTTCCCGGCACTCCGGAGGACCGCGGGTCGCTTTCCGTGGTCGGCTCACTCGTACGAGTGACTCAGGGGTTCAGTGGTCCGTTTCACGGGCACTGGAGTGGTCTTTAGTCAGAGTAATGAGTTACGCTAAAGAACATGCCTGACCTGACCCATGGCGACGACGCTGCCGCCGTGAACTCCCTGCGCTCCGCCGTGATGCGCCTGTCGCGCCGACTCAAGCACCAGCGGGTCGACGAGTCGCTGAGCCCCACCGAGATGTCGGTGCTCGGCACCCTGGCCCGCTGCGGATCGGCGACCCCGGGCGAGCTCGCCCGCAAGGAGCACGTCCAGCCGCCCTCGATGACCCGCATCGTGGCGCTGCTCGAGGCCAAGGGCCTGGTCAGACTGGAGCCGCACCCCGAGGACCGGCGGCAGAAGGTCGTCACGCAGACCGAGCAGGCCGAGGCCATGCTCGAGGAGAGCCGCCGCCGGCGGAACGCCTGGCTGGCCGGCCTCGTGGAGGCCCTCGACGAGGACGAGCGTGCCAAGCTCCGCGCCGCCGCCCCCGTCCTGGAGAAGCTCGCGCACCTGTGACCGGCCGCGTCCGCCGGACGATGCCGTACGACCCCGCCCGAGGAGGCGAACGCTTTTGAGTTCGGGACCCGGAGCAGACTCCGCCCCCGCACCAGCCACCCACGACTCCCCGCCCGACCCGACCCGCGCGAAGTCCTCGATGTTCAGCTCGCTGAGGATCCGCAACTACCGCCTGTTCTTCACCGGCCAGGTCGTCTCCAACACCGGCACCTGGATGCAGCGCATCGCCCAGGACTGGCTGGTGCTCAGCCTGACCGGCTCCTCCGCCGCGGTCGGCATCACCACCGCCCTGCAGTTCCTGCCGATGCTGCTGTTCGGGCTGTACGGCGGGGTCCTGGTCGACCGGCTGCCCAAGCGGCCGACGCTGCTGGCCACCCAGACGGCCATGGGCCTGACCGGCCTCGCCCTCGCCCTGCTGACCCTCTCCGGCCACGTCCAGGTCTGGCACGTCTACCTGGCGGCCTTCGCGGTCGGCCTCGCCACGGTCGTGGACAACCCGGCCCGCCAGTCGTTCGTCTCCGAGATGGTCGGACCCGGCCAGCTCCAGAACGCGGTCAGCCTGAACTCGGCGAACTTCCAGTCCGCCCGACTGGTCGGCCCCGCCGTCGCCGGCCTGATGATCACCGGTGTGGGCACCGGCTGGGCGTTCCTCGCCAACGGCCTGTCCTTCATCGCGCCGATCGCCTGCCTGCTGCTCATGCGCGGCCGGGATCTGCACCAGGTGCAGCGGGCCCCGCGCGGCAAGGGCCAGCTCCGCGAGGGCCTGCGCTACGTGGCGAGCCGCCCGGAGCTGATCTGGCCCATCGTCCTGGTCGGGTTCATCGGCACCTTCGGCTTCAACTTCCCGGTCTGGCTGTCGGCCTACGCGGACGACGTCTTCGACGCGGGCGCGGGCGCCTACAGCCTCTTCAACACGCTGATGGCGATCGGCTCCCTGGCCGGCGCCCTGCTCGCCGCCCGCCGCGGCACCGCCCGGCTGCGCGTGCTGATCGGCGCCGCCCTCGCCTTCGGCCTGCTGGAGATGGTGGCGGCCCTGGCGCCGTCCCTGTGGTTGTTCTCGCTGCTCATGGTCCCGATCGGCATCTTCGGACTGACCGTCAACGTCACCGCGAACACCTCCGTCCAGATGGCCACCGACCCCGCCATGCGCGGCCGGGTGATGGCGCTGTTCATGATGGTCTTCATGGGCGGCACCCCCCTGGGCGCACCGCTCGTCGGCTGGGTCACGGACGCCTACGGGCCCCGTATCGGCTTCGCGCTCGGCGGACTGGTGTCGGCGCTCGCCGCGGCGGGCGTCGGGCTTGCGCTGGCCCGGGTCGGCGGTCTGCGCCTGTCCGTCGGCTGGCACCGCGGCCACCCCCAGGTCCGCTTCGTGCCGAAGGAGCAGCTCACCGCGGCGGCGTGACGCCTCCCGCGCGGACGCCGCTCCGTGCGGGAGCGGGCCGCTCTCCCCTGGCGAGGGCGTCCGCCCGGGAGCCGCTCGCCCGCCGGGCCGTTCCCTGCCAGGGTGGACGGCATGAGACTCTTCGCGGCGGTGCTGCCCCCGCAGGACGCGGTCCGCGAACTCGCGGACGCCGTGGACGGGTTGCGGCGGCTGCCCGGCGCCGAGGCGCTGCGCTGGACGGGCCGCCCCGGCTGGCACTTCACCCTCGCCTTCTACGGGGAGGTGGCGCCGGAGGCCCTCCCGGAACTCTCCGAGCGGCTGTCCCGCGCCGCCCGCCGCACCGAGCCCTTCCCGCTGGCCCTGCGCGGCGGCGGCCACTTCGGCGGGCGGGCGCTGTGGGCGGGGGCCGCGGGGGACGTCGGGGCGCTGCGGCTGCTGGCCGGGCGCGCGGAGGCGGCGGCGCGGAAGGCGGGGCTGCCGACGGAGGAGCACCGCCGCTACCGGCCGCACCTGACCCTGGCCCGCAGCCGTGACACGGCCGACTTCGGCCCCCACCTCACCGCACTGGACGCCTTCGCCGGGCAGGAGTGGACCGTGCGCGAGCTGAGCCTGGTCCGCAGCAATCTGCCGGTGTCGGGGGTGCCGGGGGAGCGGCCGCGCTACGAGACGGTGGCCCGGTGGGACCTGGGCGCCGGCGGACGGGCGGCGGCCGGCGAGGAGGCCGGTGGGGCGGGCGGCTGAGTCCTGCCGGGAGCGGCCGGATAACCTCGACCCTGTGGACCCGAAGACCCGTAACCGGATCATGGCCGGTGTGCTCGTGCTGATGTTCGTCGTCGTGGCACTGGCGGCGGCGGTCAAGTAGACCGCCACCGCCGGACGTGCCGTGCCCCGGGGCCGCCGCGCAGGCCCCCCGAGGGGACCCGGTGCTACCAGGCGAACGCCTCGGGAGAGGGCCCCGGGCCCGGGAAGATCTCGTCCAGGGACGTCAGCACCTCCTCCGACAGCTCCAGCTCGACGGCGCGCAGCGCCGACTCGAGCTGACCGGCGGTACGCGGGCCGACGATGGGCCCGGTGACCCCCGGCCGGGTCAGCAGCCAGGCCAGGGCCGCCTCACCCGGCTCCAGGCCGTGCTTGTCGAGCAGGTCCTCGTACGCCTGGATCTGGGCGCGCACCGACGTGTTGGCCAGCGCGTCCGCCGACCGCCCGCTCGCCCTGCGCCCGCCCTCCGTCTCCTTCTTGATCACACCGCCGAGCAGCCCGCCGTGCAGCGGTGACCAGGGGATGACCCCGAGCCCGTACTCCTGCGCGGCCGGGATGACCTCCATCTCGGCGCGGCGCTCGGCGAGGTTGTAGAGGCACTGCTCGCTGACCAGGCCGTAGCTGCCGCGCCGGGCTGCCGTCTCGTTGGCCTGGGCGATCTTGTAGCCGGGGAAGTTGGAGGACCCGGCGTAGAGGATCTTGCCCTGCGCGACGAGCGTGTCGATCGCCTGCCAGATCTCCTCGAAGGGAGTGCTGCGGTCGACGTGGTGGAACTGGTAGATGTCGATGTAGTCGGTGCCGAGGCGCTTGAGGCTGGCGTCGACGGCCCGCCGGATGTTGACCGCGGAGAGCTTGTCGTGGTTGGGCCAGACGACGCCGTCGGCGGCCATGTTGCCGTACACCTTGGTGGCGAGCACGACCTTGTCGCGGCGCTCGCCGCCCCGGGCGAACCAGCTGCCGATGATCGACTCGGTGCGGCCCTTGTTCTCACCCCACCCGTAGACGTTGGCGGTGTCGAAGTAGTTGATCCCCGCGTCCAGGGCCGCGTCCATGATGGCGTGGCTGTCGGCCTCGTCGGTCTGCGGGCCGAAGTTCATGGTGCCGAGGACGAGCCGGCTGACCTTGAGTCCCGTGCGTCCGAGCTGCGTGTACTCCATGACTCTCAGCCAACGGCGTGGAGTGCGCTCTAGGCAAGGGCGACGGGCCCGAACCCGCCCGCCCGGCGGCCCACTCCCTTGACCTCGACAACGGTTGAGGTACGAGGCTGCTCACATGACCACCGAAACGGACCGCCTCGACGCCGCCCTGCTCGTCAGCCGCTTCTTCCGTTCCCTGGACGAGCGCCGGCTCGACGAGGAGTGGGCCCGCGCCTTCTTCACCGACGACGTCCGCGGGGAGAGCCCGATCGGCGCGGGCCGGGGCCGTGCGTTCCTGGCGCGCCACACGGCCGAGGCGCTCGGCCGGTATGCCAGGACCCAGCACATCGCCACCGACGTGGTGAGCGAGACCGCGCCGGACGGAGCGACGGCCACCGTGTCCTGGAACGCCCTGATGACCCACGTCCACCACGACCGCACCGTGCAGGACCGCGGCCCGGGCGCCGACCCCCTGTTCACGGTGGGCGGCCGCTACCGGGCCGAGGTGCGCCGCACCCCTGACGGCTGGCGTTTCGGGCACCTGGCCGTGGAGGCGGTCTGGACCCGCGGGGAGCCGCCCGTCCTGCCGCCGGGCGTCGGTCAGCCGTCGGCGTAGGGCGCGCCCAGCCCCCACGCCTGGTGCAGGGCGTTCGCGAAGCCCTGCGCGATCTTGTGCTCGCCGCTCGCGTTCGGGTGGGTGCCGTCGTACGTGTCCAGGTGGATGTCGTACGACGGCGGCGCGGACGCCAGCAGCAGGGGCGAGCGGGCCTCGTCGAGGTCGGCGACGGCCTTGGCGAGCAGCTCGTTGAAGGACGCGACCTCGGCGGCGAAGGGCGCGTCCGACTCCGCCCGCACGTTGGGTATCACCGGCATCACCGCCATCCGGACGCGCGGGTTCGCCTCCCTGGCCCCGGCGACGAAGCGGCGCACGTTCGCGGCCGTCTGCTCCGCGTTCGTGTAGAAGCCGAGGTCGATCAGGCCGAGGGAGACCAGCAGCACGTCGGCGCGGTGCGCGCGGACCGTGTCGCCGATCAGCGGCGCCATGTGGAGCCAGCCCTCGCCCCAGCCGGCCAGGTGGGCGCGCGGGAAGTCGGGGTCGGCGTACGCGTACGAGCCGGGCGAGCCGGTCGCCGGGTCGTACAGCGTCTCGCGCGGGCCGACGATGCGGAACGGGCCCCCGTGCGCCGCGCGCAGGTGCTGCCACATCCGGTAGCGCCACGTGTGTTCGCCCGAGCTTCCGATCGTCATCGAATCACCGACGGGCATGAACCTGAGCATCCGCTCATCATCGTCGATCACGGTGGGGGGTGGGGTGTGAGGATGGCCACGCGGAGTGAACTGCGGGTGCGGATGGCAGGCTTGGCGCATGCGCCGACCGTTCTCTCTCCTCGCCGGGTCCCTCCTCGTCGCTTCCGGCACCCTGCTCGCCGTGGGGCCGGCCGCGCCGGCGGCGGCCGACGACGGGGGGTTCACCATCGAGGACCCGCGGATCACCGAGTCCAGCGGGCTGGCCGCCTCGCGTCTGCACCCGGGCGTCTACTGGACCCACAACGACAGCGACGACGGCCCGTACCTGTACGCGGTGGACAGCCGGACCGGGAAGACGGTCGCCACCGTCACCCTGAGCGGCATCGGCGCGCCCCGGGACGTCGAGGCCATCTCCGTCGGTCCCGGCAACCAGCTCTGGGTCGGCGACATCGGAGACAACTTCGGCGGCAGGTGGGACCACGTGTGGATCTACAAGCTGCCCGAGCCCGCGAAGCTGGTGGACCAGACCGTCCGTGCCACGCAGTACGTCGTGAAGTACGCCGACGGGCCCCGGGACGCCGAGGCGATGATGGTGCACCCCAAGAGCGGCCGGGTCTACATCGTCTCGAAGAACGAGGACGGGGGCGGCCTGTACGAGGCCCCCGCCCGGCTCTCCGCCTCGGGCACGAACGTCTTCCGCAGGGTCGCCGACATCGACCTGTGGACCACGGACGGCGCGTTCTCCCCGGACGGCGGGCAGCTCGCCGTGCGCGGCTACCTCGGCGGCATCGCCTACCGGTGGAACGGGGGGAAGCCCGAACGGCAGGCGCGGCTCAACGTGCCGTTGCAGGGGCAGGGCGAGTCGGTCACCTACACCGCCGACGGCTCCGAGCTGCTGTACGGCACGGAGGGGGAGCGGAGCACGGTGCAGGCGGGCGGCGTGCCGGGGTACGACGACGGCAAGTCGCCGTCCGAGGGCGGGGGTTCGGCGTCCGGCCGGAGCGGTGAGGACGCCGGCGACGGTGCCGGGCTGAGCGGCGACGTCAAGGTCGGCGGCCTCGCCGTGGTGGCTCTGCTGGCCGTGGTCTTCGGTCTCCAGCGGCTGCGGCGCCGGAACTGACCGCGGGGGGGGGGGGGGGGGGGGGGGGGGGGGGGGGGGGGGGGGGGGTGGTGGGGGGGGGGGGGGGGGGGGTGGGGGGGGAGACGAGAGGGG
>NZ_JBVHPY010000024.1:0-115806 GCF_055567695.1 Streptomyces sp. NPDC026417 | reverse complement strand
TGGCGGGCGTTCTCGTGATCAATATCTATGGGTCTACGACGAGGGGCGCCCGGCGGATGCCGGGCGCCCCTCGTCGTCGTCACGCGGAGGTCAGAGCTTCTCGATGACGTAGTCGATGCACTTGGTCAGCGCCTCGACGTCCGCCGGGTCGATCGCCGGGAACATGGCGACACGGAGCTGGTTGCGGCCCAGCTTGCGGTAGGGCTCGGTGTCCACGATGCCGTTGGCGCGCAGCACCTTGGCGACGGCGGAGGCGTCCACCTCGTCCGCGAAGTCGATCGTTCCGATGACCTGCGAGCGCCTGGCCGGGTCGGTGACGAACGGGGTGGCGTACTTGGAGTCGTCGGCCCAGCCGTACAGCCGGCTGGAGGAGTCCTTCGTACGGGCCGTCGACCAGTCGAGGCCGCCCTGGCCGTTGATCCACTCCAGCTGCTCGTTGAGCAGGAACAGGGTGGCCAGCGCCGGGGTGTTGTACGTCTGGTTCTTGCGGGAGTTGTCGATCGCGGTGGGCAGCGAGAAGAACTCCGGCACGTGCCGTCCGCTCGCGTGGATGCGCTCGGCGCGCTCGATCGCGGCGGGGGAGAAGACGCCGATCCACAGGCCGCCGTCGGAGGCGAAGGACTTCTGCGGGGCGAAGTAGTAGACGTCGGTCTCGGCGATGTCGACGGGGAGGCCGCCGGCGCCGCTCGTCGCGTCCACGAGGACCAGGGAGCCCTCGTCGGCGCCGGCGACCCGCTTGATCGGGGCCGCGACACCGGTGGAGGTCTCGTTGTGGGTGAACGCGTAGACGTCCACGCCCGCCTCGGCGGCCGGCTCGGGGTGCGTGCCGGGGTCGCTGCTGATCACGGTGGGCTCGGCCAGCCAGGGGGCGAGCTTCGACGCCTTCGCGAACTTCGACGAGAACTCGCCGAAGGTCAGGTGCTGCGACTTGTTCTCGATCAGGCCGTGGGTCGCGACGTCCCAGAACGCGGTGGAGCCGCCGTTGCCGAGGACGACCTCGTAGCCCTCGGGCAGCGAGAACAGCTCGCTCACGCCCTCGCGGACCTTGCCGACCAGGTTCTTGACCGGAGCCTGGCGGTGGGAGGTGCCCAGCAGTGAGGTGCCGGTGGCGGCCAGGGCGTCCAGCGCCTCTGTCCGCACCTTGGAGGGACCCGCGCCGAAACGTCCGTCAGCGGGCTTGATGTCGGAGGGAATCTGGATCTCAGCCACGACGGGAGCCTAGCCGTTTCCCGAAACCGGGGTGAAACGTCGTCCGTCGGGTGAGACGGGGGCCGGGCCGCGGGACCGGGGAGGTCCCTTCGGCCCGGCCGGGTGTCCGAGGTGTCAGTGCGCGCGCAGCCGCACCGGCAGTTCGAAGAGGTCGTTCTGGGTGACCACCGGCTTGTTGCGGAGGTCGCCGGCGGGGACCGCGAGGTCGAGGTCCGGGAAGCGCTCGTAGAGGGCGGGCAGGGCGACCCCCGCCTCCAGGCGGGAGAGCGCGGCGCCGGGGCACACGTGCGGCCCGTGGCCGAAGGAGATGTGCCGGTTCGCGGACGTGCGGGTGATGTCGAACTCGCCGGCCGTGGGCCCGTGCGCCTTCTCGTCCCGCCCGATGGCGCCGTACGACACGATCAGCGCGTCCCCGGCCGGAATGACCTTGTCCCCGACGGGGACGTCCTCCGTGGCGAAGCGGATCAGGACGTGCGAAGTGGGGGTCGAGTGCCGCAGGGTCTCCTCGACGACCGCCGACCAGTCGGCCTCGCCGGACAGGACGAGCGCGCGCTGCTCCGGGTGGGTGGAGAGGTTCACCACGGCGTTGACGATCAGCGAGATGGTCGTCTCGTGCCCCGCGGCGACCATCAGCTGCAGGGTGGAGACGATCTCCTCGTCGGTGAGGTGGTCCCCGTCCTCGGAGGCGAGGATCAGCGCGCTGGTCAGGTCGTCGCCGGGCGCCGCCCGCTTCGCCGCGACCGTCTCCGCCATCATCCCGGCCAGCTCGGTGAGCGTGGCGATGACCTCCGCCGGCGGGGTCTGCGTGGAGAAGAACTTCTCGAACAGCACCTTGAGCCGGGGCAGCTTCGCCTCGTCGATGCCCATCAGGTCGGCGACGACGTACATGGGCAGCGGGTAGGCGAAGGCGGCCTTCAGGTCGACGACGTCGTCCCCGGTGCGGGACAGCCCGTCGAGGAGACCCTCCGTCAGCTCGGCGATCCGCTCGCGCATCCGCTCCACGCGGCGGGGCGTCAGCGCCTGCGCGACGAGCGTGCGCATCCGCCGGTGGTCGGCGCCGTCCACGGTGAGCATGGAGCGGCCGGGGTTGGCGAGCCCGATCAGCGGCCAGTCCGGGGCTATCTCGCCGCGCTGCCAGGCACCCCAGACGTTGATGTCCTTCACCAGCCGGGGGTCCGTGAGCAGGGCGCGGGCCTCGGCGTGATGGGTGACGGCCCACACCGGGACGCCGCCGGGCAGCTCCACGGCGGCCAGCGGTCCCGCCGCGCGCAGCCGGGTGCTCTCGCCGTCGAGGTCGGTGACGAAGGGGTCGAGCGCGATACGCGTGGTCGCGGCGTCGGCGGGACTCGTCTGGGTGGTCATGCGGGCGTGCCTCCAAGGGCCGGGGTCGGGGTGAACCGCACAGGGAGCTCGGTGAGCCCGCGCAGCCAGGGCGACGGGCGGCGCGAGAGGGAGTCCGCGGGAACGGCGAGGTCGATGTCCGGCAGCCGGTCCAGGACGACCTCGATGCCGGTCCGCGCGATGACCTCGGCCACCTCCTGGGCCGGGAACGGGCACCGGTGCTCGCCGTGGCCGAAGGAGAAGTGGGCGTTGTTGCCGCCGGTCAGGGCGGAGCCGTCGGTGCGGACCTGCGGGTCGGAGTTGGCCCCTTGGAGACCGAGCAGCAGCAGGTCGCCGGCCCGGACGCGGCGGCCGCCGAGCTGGGTGTCGCGGGCCGCCCAGCGGCCCGCCACGTTCTGGGTGGGGGTGTCCTCCCACAGGACCTCGTTCATGGCCTCGGCGACGCTGTTGCGCCCGCCGAACAGCGAGGCCGCGAAGCGCGCGTCCGTCAGCATCAGGCGCAGCGAGTTGCCGATCCAGTCCGCGGTCGGCTGGTGGCCGGCGGCCATCATGACCATCAGGTCCTGCATGATCTCCTCGTCCGTGAACCCGGATGGGTCCGCGAGCATGCGGGAGACCACGTCGTGCGCGGGCTCGGCCTTGCGCTCGGCGAGCAGCCGGGCCATGGAGGAGGCGAGGTGCTGCTGGCCCGCCAGCGCCCCCTCGCGCCCGTTGATCATGTCGTTCAGGGCGGTGACCAGGCCCGGCCCCTCCGCGTCGGAGAAGCCGTACAGCCGGGCCAGCACGCGGACGGGCAGCAGCGCGGCGTAGTCCGCGACGATGTCCGTCTCGCCCTTGGCGCAGACCGCGTCGATCAGCTCGTCGGCGAACTTCTCGGCGTGGCCGCGCAGTTCGAAGGGGTCGACGCCTTCGAGGGCGTTGCTGATCATCGCCGCGCGTTCGCGGTGGCGCTCGCCGACGGTGTAGAGGATCGAGGGCTGCTTGCGGCCGATCATCGGCAGCAGCGGCCAGTCGTCGGGGATGCGGTCCCACTGGTTCCACAGCTCCGAGTCGCGGCTGAACAGCGCCGGGTCGCCGGTGACCTGGTGCAGCTCCCGGTAGCCGAGGACCAGCCAGGCCGGGATGTCGCCGTCCAGGACCACGGGCGTCACGGCGCCGTGTTCGCGGCGCATCTCCCGGTACAGCGCCGCGGGATCGGTCTGGAACCTGGGCCCGCTCAGGGGCACGGGGGCGGAGGTCACAGGGCCAACTCCGGGGAAGGGAAGGCGTCGCCGGACGCTGCGGTGGCGGTGCCGCCGCCGGCCGGCCGGGCCGCGTACAGGGTCTGGATGTGCTCGACGAGGGTGATCAGCACCTGCTTGCTGGACGCCCGGGAGCGGGCGTCGCAGTCCAGCAGGGGAACGTGCGGGTCGAGGTCGAGGGCCTCGCGGATCTGGCCCGGGGTGTGGGCGGGCCCGCCGAAGTCGTTGCAGGCGACGATGAACGGCGTGCCGTGGTGCTCCAGGCGGTCGATGGCGTACCAGGAGTCGTCGATGCGGCGGGTGTCGACGAGGACGACGGCGCCGAGGGTGCCGGAGAACAGCCGGTCCCAGAGGAACCAGAACCGCTCCTGCCCCGGCGCGCCGAAGAGGTAGAGGACGTTGTGCTCGTCCAGGGTGATCCGGCCGAAGTCGAACGCGACGGTGGTGGCGGTCTTGCCGCGCACCTCGCTGATGTCGTCGACGGCCTCGCCGGCCTGCGTCATCGTCTCCTCGGTGTTGAGGGGACGGATCTCGCTGACCGAGCGGACCAGGGTCGTCTTGCCGACGCCGAAGCCGCCCACGACCACGATCTTCAGGCCGTTGTCGGCGGTGGCCCCCAGGGGGGTCCGCGCGTCAGAGGTTACGGAGTCCAACGAGCACCTGCTCCAGGATGTCGGGATCGGGAAGAGCGGCCTGCTGCGGGTGGCGGGCGCTGATGCGGCCCGCGGCGAGGAGGTCGGAGAGCAGGATCCGGGTGATGCTCACCGGCAGCCGCAGTTCGGCGGCGACCTCCACGACCGCGGTGGGCCGCTCGGTCAGCCGCAGGATCGCGGCGTGCTCGGACTGCATCCCCGTGACCGGATCGCACTCGGCGACCACCAGCGTCACCAGGTCGAACGGGGTGTCGGGCCCGGACCGGGTACGCCCTCCGGTGAGGGTGTAGAGCCGGTCGGGGGCGTCGTCCCTGCCGGGGCGGCTCATGACGTACGCGGCTGCGCGCTCAGGTGTTCGCCGAGTTGCTCCACGAGTTCGCTCATGTTGTGCCCGACCAGGCCGGCGTCCGCGTCCTCGCCGGTGACGACGGCGAGGTGCGCGCCCTCGCCCGCCTCGACGATGAACAGGACGCCGCCGTAGAACTCGGCCATGGCCGAGCGCACGCCTCCGCTGCCGTCGCCGAACTCGACGGAGGCCCCGTGGGACAGGGACTGGATGCCGGCGGCGATCGCGGCGAGCTGGTCGGCCTGGTCGACGGAGAGCTCCGGCGTACGGCACAGCTTCAGGCCGTCGCGGGAGAGCACGAGTGCGTGCCGGGCTCCCGGGGTGCGCTCCAGCAGGCCCTCGATGAGCCAGGTGAGCTTCTCGTCGGCGGTGGTGGTGCCGGTCATGGAGTGGTGTCGCCTTCCGGGTGCGAGGGGGAGTGCGCGTGCGAGGGATCTGCGGGGGTCTCGGCCGACTCGGGCACGGTCTCCCGTACGGCCTCGTCGGGGGCGGTGGTGCGATCGGCCGGGGGCCGGCCCGCGTCCCCGTGGGGGGCCGGGGCGGCCTGCGCGGGGAGGCCGGTGGCCGTGCTCAGGGTGCGCCCGCCGTCCTCGGCACCGCCGTCCTGGCCGGGCACCGTGCCGCGTACGGCCTGGCGGAAGCTGCCGAAGCGGGCGACCCGGGCCCTGGTGTCGTCGGCGGAGGGGGCCTCGCGGTCGGCTCCGGCCGGGGCGCCCGCACCGCGGGCGCGGCGCTCGGCGGCCGCGAGGGTGCGGCCCCGGCGGCGCTTGGGCAGGCCGCCGGTGGCGCTCGGTCCGGCCTCCTGTCCGGCACGGGCGGGCGACTCGTGGGTCGGCAGCGGGTCCGGGTCGAGGTCGCCGGTGGCTCGGGCGGCGGCGTAGGACACCGCGGGGCGGGCCGCGGCCGGCTCGGCCGGGGCGTGCCCGGAGGCGGCCGCCGGGGCGTCCGCCCGCACCGGGGCGGCCGGTGCCTCGGGTGTGCCCGGCACGGCGGATGCGGAGATCGCGGCGGGCTCGGCCGCGGCGGGCCGCGGGGTGGCGGGCGGCGTCAGGAGTTCCTGGGGGATGAGCACCAGGACGCCGGTGCCACCGCGCGCGGACGGCCGGAAGGACACCTTGAGACCGTGCTTGCGGGCCAGCCTGCCGACCACGGCGAGTCCGAGCCGGGTGCCGGTGAGTCCGCCGAGCCCGGCGACCTCGCCGGACACCGCGTTCTCGGCGCGGCGCAGCTGGACGTCGCCCATCACCAGGCCGCTGTCCTCGACGGAGACGATGACGCCGGCCGGCACCTCTTCGACGTAGACGTGCACCTCGGCGGTCGGCGGCGAGAAGTTGGCCGCGTTGTCGAGGAGTTCGGCGAGCGCGTGCATCACGCCCTCGGCGGCGTGCCCGGATACGGCGGCCTCGCTGGCCGAGTGGACCCGGACGCGCTGGTAGCCGCTGATACGGCCCATCGCGCCGCGCAGGATCGACTCCATGACGATGGGGCGGGCCCAGCGGCGTCCGGAGCGGGCACCGGCGAGCACCGCCACGGAGTCGGCGAGACGGCCCGCCTGGGCGGTGCGGTGGTCGAGGTGCAGGAGGTCGGTGAGGACCTCCTCGTCGGAGTGCCGCTCCTCCATCGCGCGGAGGTCGGCGAGCATGCCGGTGGCCAGGGCCTGCATCCGGCCGGCCGCGTTGGCGGTGGCGGAGACGGCGGCGTCCCGGGCGCTCTCGGCCTGCCGGGCGCGCTCGGTCAGCCGGGCGTTCTCGTCGGCGAGCCGGGCGCGGTCCTCGGTGAGCCGCTGCCGCTCCCGGGCGGCCTCGTCGGTGAGCCGGGCCCGATCCTGCGCGAACTCCTCGGTGAGGCGCACCCGTTCGCGGGCCGCCTCCTCGGCGAGCCGGGCGCGGTCCTGGGCGAGCTCGCCCGCCAGGCGTCCGCGTTCGTGCGCGAACTCCTCGGCCTGCCGGGCCCGTTCCTGGAGGAGCCGGCCGGCGTCCGCCGTCACGGCGTCGAGCCGGCGCCGCAGTGCCCTGGAGGTCTGGGCGGCGCGGGTGGCCACGGCGACGGCCGCGACCAGCAGCACCGCGGCCGCGCCGGCACCCCAGGCGAGGGGTGCGCGTACGGAGCCGGGTGCCAGGGCGACCGAGCCGGCGACCGCCAGGGCGGCCAGGGCGGCGGTGAGCAGCGGAGCGGGCGCGACCGTGCGGAAGGTGGGCCGATCGCCTGGGGGGAGGGGCGCGGTCATGAATCGTGTCCTCGGTCGGGGCCTCGGTCGTGTTCTGGGCGAGAGTCATGTTTCTGCGCGGGAAGCGACACCTGATGCCCAACAGCCGGTCACTATATGAGAGTTCGTGATCGAATTGGAAAGGTTCCGTTCTCGGTCTCAGAATCCGGCCGCATTTTGCCGGAACCATGGCACGCGCGGGCGGGCTCGCGGACGCCCGCCGGCGGTGGCCGGATGCATCCTGGAGACATGACGGATCTCGGGCGGCAGGGCACGGAGGATCTCGCGGGGCGGGGCGGGCGGAGCCCCGGCGACCGGGACGCGGCGGACCGGCGGGAGCTGCGCGCCGCGCTGTCCGGGGCGGTGCGCGGCGAGGTCGCCTTCGACGCCACGGCCCGGGCGCTCACCACGATGGACGCCTCGAACTACCGCCGTGTCCCGCTCGGCGTCGTCTCCCCGCGCGACGCCGACGACGTGGCCGCCGTCCTGTCCGTGTGCCGTGCGCACGGCGTGCCGGTCGTGCCCCGCGGCGGGGGCACGTCCATCGCCGGGCAGGCGACCGGCACCGGCGTGGTCCTCGACTTCACCCGTCACATGAACCGCATCCTGTCGGTGGATCCGGTGTCGCGCACGGCGGTGGTCCAGCCGGGAGTCGTCCTGGACCGGCTCCAGGCCGCGGCGGCCCCGCACGGCCTCCGCTTCGGCCCCGACCCCTCCACCCACAGCCGGTGCACGCTCGGCGGGATGATCGGCAACAACTCGTGCGGCTCGCACTCCGTGGCCTGGGGCACGACGGCGGACAGCGTGCGCGAGCTGTCGGTGCTCACGGCGCGTGGGGACGCCCTGCGGCCCGGCCGCGACTGGGCGGGCGCCCCGGCGGGCCTGCGCACCCTGGTGGAGGGCGAACTGGCGCGGCTGCGCACGGGTTTCCCCGACCTCCCGCGCCGCATCTCCGGTTACGCGCTGGACGCCCTGCTCCCCGAGAGGGGCGCGGACGTCGCCCGCTCGCTGTGCGGGTCCGAGGGCACGCTGGCCGTGCTGACGGAGGCGGTCGTCGCCCTGGTGGAGCCCCCTCGCGCGCGTGCCCTGGCGGTCCTGGCGTACCCGGACGAGAGCGCGGCGGCGGAGGCCGCCGCGGGCCTGCTGCCGTACGGACCGCTCACCGTGGAGGGCATGGCCGCGGACCTGGTCCCTTCCGACGCGGGTCTGCCCCGGGGCGGGGCCTGGCTGTTCGTGGAGACGGGCGGCGCGGACCCGCGCGAGGCACGCGCCCGTGCCGACGCGATCGTGCGGGCCGCCGACGTCCTGGACGCCCGCGTGGTCACCGACCCGGCCGGACAGCGCGCCCTGTGGCGCATCCGCGAGGACGCGAGCGGTACCGCCACCCGGATGCCGGACGACGGTTCCGCCCCGGGCGGAGGGGAGGCCTGGCCCGGCTGGGAGGACTGCGCGGTGCCGCCCGCCCGGCTCGGCGCCTACCTGCGGGACTTCCGGGGCCTGCTCTCGGCCCACGGTCTGCGCGGCACGCCGTACGGGCACTTCGGCGACGGCTGCATCCATGTGCGCATCGACTTCGACCTGTTGACGCCCGCCGGGGTGGGCCGCTTCCGGCGCTTCTCCGAGGAGCTGGCCGAGCTGGTCGTGTCGCACGGCGGCTCGCTCTCGGGCGAGCACGGGGACGGGCAGGCGCGCGCGGAGATGCTGCCGAGGATGTACGGCGACGAGATGGTCGCGCTGTTCGAGCGGGCGAAGACCGTCTGGGACCCGGACGGTCTGCTCAACCCGGGGATGCTGGTGCGGCCCCGCCCGCTGGACTCGGACCTGCGCTTCGCGGTGCTGCCGCGCGAGCCGGTGGACGTGGTGTTCGGCTATCCGGCGGACGGCGGAGACTTCTCGGCGGCCGTACGGCGCTGCGTGGGCGTGGCCAAGTGCCGCACGCCCGAGCCCGGTCCGGGGGTGATGTGCCCGTCGTACCGGGTGACCGGGGAGGAGGAGCACTCCACGCGGGGCCGGGCGCGGCTGCTGCACGAGATGCTGGCGGGCGAGATCGTGACGGACGGCTGGCGCTCGACGGAGGTCAGGGACGCGCTGGACCTGTGCCTGTCCTGCAAGGGATGCCGCACGGACTGCCCGGTCGGGGTCGACATGGCCACCTACAAGGCCGAGTTCCTCCACCACCACTACGCGGGGCGCCGGCGGCCCGCAGCGCACTACGCGATGGGGTGGCTTCCGGTCTGGCTGGAACTCGTCGCCCGGACCCGCTCGGCCCGGCTCGTCAACTCCCTCGCTGGCGTAGGGCCGTTGGCGGCTCTCGGCAAGCGGCTCGGCGGTGTCGCGCCCGAGCGGGGGCTGCCGAGGGTGGCCGTGGAGCCGTTCGGCCGGTGGTGGTCGCGGCGGGTGCGGCGCTCGCTGCGGGAGCCGCGGCGCGGCGCTCGCGGCCCCTTCCCCGCAGCGGGGCGGGACACCGTGGTGCTGTGGCCGGACACCTTCACCGAGCACCTGTCGCCTTCCGTGGGCCGGTCCGCCGTACGCGTCCTGGAGGCGGCCGGACTGACCGTCCTGCTGCCGCCCCGCACCCGCCCCCGTCCGGCACCGGTCGGGGACGGGGTGACGCGGGGCCCGGTCCGACCCGGCGTCCTCGCGGGGCGCCGCGGAGGACGCGTCTGCTGCGGTCTCACGTACCTCTCCACCGGCCAGCTGGACCGGGCCCGCGCGGTGCTGCGCCGCACCCTGGACCTGATGGAGCCGGTCCTGGACGCCGGTCTGCCGGTGGTGGTCCTGGAACCGAGCTGCGCCGCCGCCCTGCGCACCGACCTCCCGGAACTCCTGCACGACGACCCGCGGGCGGCCCGGCTGGCCGCCTCGGTGGTCACGTTCGCGCAGGCACTGGAGCGCCACGCGCCGCACTGGACCCCGCCCCGCGTGGACCGCCCTGCCGTCGGTCAGACCCACTGCCACCAGCACGCCGTCCTCGGTGACGCGGCGGAGCGGCGGCTGCGCGAGGCGGCGGGCCTGACCGGCTCCCTCGCGGGCGGCTGCTGCGGCCTGGCCGGCAATTTCGGTTTCGAGCGGGGCCACTACGAGGTGTCGGCGGGGTGTGCGGAGGAGCAGCTGCTGCCCGCGGTGCGATCGGCCCCCGGGGACGCGGTGGTCCTCGCGGACGGCTTCTCCTGCCGTACGCAGCTGGAGCAGCTGGCGGGGCGCGAGGGGCGGCATCTGGCGGAGGTGCTGGCGCAGGCACTGCGGGAGGAGCGCTGAGCGGCGGCCCCCGGAGGTGGGGCACCGCGACAGGTCGTAAGCTGCAAAAGGGGTTCACAACCCTGACGTGGTCCACTATTGTGGACTTCAGAGTGCAGCGAGATAGACGAACACCCTCAAGCTTTGGACGGCCCCCGTGACACTCCCCAGCGCCGACCGGTCCCCCGCGGTCGCCGCCGCCGCGACCGCGAGCGAACCGTCGCTCGCCGCGGCGGCCGGGTCCGCGACCGAGACGGGCCGCCGGGGCTGGGGTGCCCTCGGTCCGGTGGGGCTGGTCCTCGCCGGGGGCATCTCGGTGCAGTTCGGCGGAGCCCTCGCGGTCGGCCTCATGCCGCGCGTCGGAGCGCTCGGCGTCGTGACCCTGCGGCTCGTCGTGGCCGCGATCGTGCTGCTCGCGGTGTGCCGGCCCGGCCTACGCGGTCACTCCCGGGCCGACTGGGGCACGGTCGTCGTCTTCGGCGCCACCATGGCCGCGATGAACGGGCTCTTCTACCAGTCGATCGCCCGCATCCCGCTCGGCCCCGCCGTCACCCTGGAGGTGCTCGGCCCGCTCGCCCTCTCCGTGTTCGCGTCCCGCCGCGCGGTGAATCTCCTGTGGGCCGGTCTCGCCCTCGCCGGCGTCTTCCTGCTCGGCGGCGGCGGCTTCAGCAGCCTCGACCCGGCGGGAGCCGCCTTCGCCCTCGGCGCGGGCGCCATGTGGGCCGCGTACATCGTCTTCAGCGCGCGCACCGGACGCCGCTTCCCGCAGGCCGACGGGCTGGCGCTCGCCATGGTGGTGGCCGCCGTCCTCTTCCTGCCGCTCGGCATCGCCGAGTCCGGCTCCCGGCTGCTGGTGCCGACCACCGTCGCCCTCGGCGCGGCCGTCGCCGTCCTGTCCTCCGTCCTGCCCTACACCCTCGAACTGCTCGCGCTGCGCCGGCTGCCCGCCTCCACCTTCGCGATCCTGATGAGTCTCGAACCGGCGATCGCGGCCACCGCCGGCTTCCTCGTCCTGGACCAGGCGCTCTCCGCCTTCGAGGCCCTCGCCATCGCCCTGGTCATCGCCGCGAGCATGGGCGCCGTACGGACCCAGATCGGCCGCGGCGCGGCCAAGGGTCCGGGGTCCTGACCGCCACAGCCCCACGCCGCCGACGCCGGAAGTCCGGCCGCCCGCCGCCGCCCGCCCCCGCCACGGAGGCGGGCGGCGGCGCGCTGTCGTGCCCGCGCCGACCCGCTCGCGCCCCCAGGTTCCCGTCGGCCCGCTCGGGTCCCGATGAATTCATGCAAGCACGCTTGATTGTTTCTGGCGGCGCTGCCATGCTCCCTGCACGCCGTCGTCCCCGAGGGGAGCGCAACCGTGTCCGATCCGTCGTCCGTGATCGACGATCTGTGCCGGGAGAGTGAGGAACTCGACCGGCTGGTGGGGGAGTTGGACGAGGGGCAGTGGGCTCGGGCCACTCCCGCCGCCGGCTGGAGCGTGGCCCATCAGATCGCGCACCTCGCCTGGACGGACCACTCGGCCCTGCTCGCCGTGACCGACGCCGCGGCCTTCGCGGCGGAGGTGGAGAAGGCACTGGCGGCGCCCGACACCTTCGTGGACGCGGGCGCCGACACGGGGGCCGCGCTGCCGCCCGCCCGCCTGCTCGCCGAGTGGCGGCAGGGGCGCGCGGCGCTCGACAAGGCCCTGCGGGCCGCGCCCGCCGGGACCCGCTTCCCCTGGTACGGACCGCCCATGTCGGTCGCGTCCATGGCCACCGGACGCCTCATGGAGACCTGGGCGCACGGGCAGGACGTCGCCGACGCGCTGGGCGTGGTCCGCGCCCCCACGGACCGGCTGCGCCACGTGGTCCGGATCGGCGTCCGGGCACGCGACTTCGCGTTCGGCGCGCACGGACTGCGGGCGCCGGAGGAGGAGTTCCGGGTGGAGGTGGCCGCGCCGTCCGGGGACCTGTGGACGTACGGGCCGCCGGACGCCGCCCAGCGGGTCACCGGACCCGCCCTCGACTTCTGCCTGCTGGTCACGCAGCGGGCCCACCGCGCCGACCTCGCCGTCCGGGCCGAGGGTGCGGACGCCGACCGGTGGCTCGACATCGCGCAGGCCTTCGCGGGCCCGCCGGGCACCGGACGGCCCCGGCGGGACGGCGCCCGGTGACGGCGGCCCCGGCCGCACCGCTGCGGATCGGCAACGCCTCCGGCTTCTACGGCGACCGCTTCGACGCCGTGCGCGAGATGCTCACCGGCGGCCCCCTCGACGTGCTGACCGGCGACTACCTGGCCGAACTGACCATGCTCATCCTGGGCCGGGACCGCCTGCGCGACCCCTCGCGGGGCTACGCGAAGACCTTTCTGCGGCAACTGGAGGAGTGCCTCGGGCTGGCTCACGAACGCGGGGTCCGGATCGTCTCCAACGCCGGCGGCCTGAACCCCGCCGGACTCGCCGGGGCGGTCCGGGAACTGGCCGCACGGCTCGGCATCCCGGTCCGGGTGGCCCACGTGGAGGGCGACGACCTCGCCGCGAGCCACCCGGCGAGCCTCGCCGCGCACGCCTACCTCGGCGGCGGCGGCATCGCCGCCTGCCTGCGCGAGGGCGCCGACGTCGTGGTCACCGGCCGGGTGACCGACGCGGCGCTCGTCACCGGGCCCGCGGTCGCGCACTTCGGCTGGGGGCCGCAGGAGTACGACCGGCTCGCGGGCGCCGTCGTCGCCGGGCACGTCCTGGAGTGCGGCACCCAGGCGACCGGCGGCAACTACGCGTTCTTCACCGAGCACGACCCGGGCCGGCTCCGCCACCCCGGCTTCCCGCTCGCCGAACTCCACGCCGACGGCAGCGCCGTCATCACCAAGCACGACGGGACCGGCGGCGTCGTGGACGTCGGCACCGTCACGGCGCAGCTGCTGTACGAGACCTCCGGCGCCCGGTACGCCGGTCCCGACGTCACCGCCCGCCTCGACACCGTCCGGCTGACCCGGGACGGCGAGGACCGGGTGCGGATCGACGGCGTGCGCGGAGAGGCCCCGCCGCCCACCCTCAAGGTCGGACTCAACCGCCTCGGCGGCTTCCGCAACGAGATCGTCTTCGTGCTGACCGGCCTCGACATCGAGCGGAAGGCGGAGCTCGTGCGGGACCAGATGGAGGCCGCGTTCGACGCCGCCAAGTCCCGCCCCGCCGAGGTGCGCTGGGACCTGGCGCGCACCGACCGCCCCGACGCGCCCACCGAGGAGACGGCGAGCGCCCTGCTCAGGCTCGTCGTGCGGGACGCGGACCAGGACGCGGTGGGGCGGACGCTCAGTGGGGCGGCCGTGGAGCTGGCACTGGCGAGCTACCCCGGGTTCCATGTGGTGGCGCCCCCCGGAAAGGGCGCGCCCTATGGCGTCTTCGAGGATGTGTACGTCACCCACGGCGCCGTGGACCATGTGGCCGTCCTCCACGACGGACGCCGGATCCCCGTGGCGCCGCCCGGGGACACCCGCGCCCTGGAGGCACCGCCCGCCCCGCCCCTGCCCGAGCCGCCCCCCGCCGGTGCCCCGGGCCGCCGCGCCCCGCTCGGCCTCGTGGCGGGCGCCCGCAGCGGCGACAAGGGCGGGAACGCCAACGTCGGGGTGTGGGCGCGTTCCGACGAGGCCTGGCCGTGGCTCGTCCACACCCTCACGGCCGACCTGTTCCGCGCACTCCTGCCGGAGACGGCGCCCTTGACCGTCGTCCGCCATGTGCTGCCGAATCTGCGCGCGCTCAACTTCGTCGTCGAGGGGATTCTCGGCGAGGGCGTCGCCTCGCAGGCCCGCTTCGACCCGCAGGCCAAGGGCCTCGGCGAGTGGCTGCGCGCCCGCCACCTGGACATACCGGAGGCCCTGCTGTGACGGTCGTTCCGTCCGCCCTGGACATCAACAGCCCCGAGCACCGGGCGAACCGCGAGGCCATGCTGGCCCGGCTCGCCGAACTGGACGCCGAGCACGCCAAGGCCCTCGCGGGCGGCGGCGAGAAGTACGTGGCCCGGCACAGGAAGCGCGGCAAGCTGCTCGCGCGCGAGCGCATCGAACTGCTCCTCGACCCCGACACCCCCTTCCTGGAGCTGTCGCCGCTGGCCGCCTGGGGCAGCGACTACGCGGTGGGCGCCTCCCTGGTGACCGGCATCGGGGTCGTCGAGGGCGTGGAGTGCCTGATCACCGCGAACGACCCGACGGTGCGCGGCGGGGCCAGCAACCCGTGGAGCCTGAAGAAGGCGCTGCGGGCCAACGACATCGCCCTCGCCAACCGCCTTCCCTGCATCAGCCTCGTGGAGTCGGGCGGTGCCGACCTGCCGTCGCAGAAGGAGATCTTCATCCCCGGGGGCGCCATCTTCCGCGACCTCACCCGGCTCTCCGCGGCCGGCATCCCGACCGTCGCGGTCGTCTTCGGCAACTCCACGGCCGGCGGCGCGTACGTCCCCGGGATGTCCGACCACGTGATCATGGTCAAGGAGCGGGCGAAGGTCTTCCTCGGCGGGCCGCCGCTGGTGAAGATGGCCACCGGCGAGGAGAGCGACGACGAATCGCTCGGGGGCGCCGAGATGCACGCGCGCGTGTCCGGCCTCGCGGACCACTTCGCCGTCGACGAGCGGGACGCGCTGCGGCAGGCCCGGCGGGTGGTCGCCCGGCTCAACCACCGCAAGGCGTACGCCGATCCGGGAGCGGCCGAGCCGCCGAAGTACGACGCGGACGAGCTCCTCGGCATCGTCCCCGGCGACCTCAAGCAGCCCTTCGATCCGCGGGAGGTCATCGCCCGCATCGTCGACGGCTCCGACTTCGACGAGTTCAAGCCCCTCTACGGGACCAGCCTCACCACCGGCTGGGCGCGCCTGCACGGCTATCCCGTCGGGGTGCTGGCCAACGCCCAGGGCGTGCTCTTCAGCGCCGAGTCCCAGAAGGCCGCCCAGTTCATCCAGCTCGCCAACCAGCGCGACATCCCGCTGCTGTTCCTGCACAACACCACCGGCTACATGGTCGGCAGGGAGTACGAGCAGGGCGGCATCATCAAGCACGGCGCGATGATGATCAACGCGGTCTCCAACAGCCGGGTCCCGCACCTGTCGGTCCTCATGGGCGCGTCCTACGGGGCCGGCCATTACGGCATGTGCGGCCGGGCGTACGACCCGCGCTTCCTGTTCGCCTGGCCCAGCGCCAAGTCCGCCGTCATGGGCCCCCAGCAGCTCGCCGGCGTCCTGTCGATCGTCGCCCGGCAGTCGGCGGCGGCCAAGGGTCAGCCGTACGACGACGAGGCAGACGCGGCGCTGCGCGCCATGGTGGAGCAGCAGATCGAGTCGGAGTCCCTGCCGATGTTCCTGTCCGGGCGGCTGTACGACGACGGGGTCATCGACCCGCGCGACACCCGCACCGTGCTCGGTCTGTGCCTGTCCGCGATCCACACGGCGCCCTTCGAGGGCGCGCGCGGTGGCTTCGGCGTCTTCCGGATGTGACGGCCATGACGGATGTGAGGTCCCCCCGAGTGATCACTTCAGTCCTCGTCGCCAACCGCGGCGAGATCGCCTGCCGTGTCTTCCGCACCTGCCGCGAGCTGGGCATCCGGACCGTGGCGGTGCACTCCGACGCCGACGAACATGCTCTGCACACCCGCATCGCGGACCTGGCGGTGCGGTTGCCGGGTGCGGCGCCCGCGGACACCTATCTGCGCGGTGAGCTGATCGTGAAGGCCGCGCTGGACGCCGGCGCGGACGCCGTGCACCCCGGATACGGCTTCCTCTCCGAGAACGCGGACTTCGCGCGGGCCGTGACCGACGCGGGCCTGGTGTGGATCGGCCCGCCGCCCGAGGCGATCGAGGCGATGGCGTCCAAGACGCGGGCCAAGAAGCTCATGGGGCTCGGCACCCTGGAGCAGGTCACCGAGGAGGACCTGCCGGTCCTGGTCAAGGCGGCGGCGGGCGGCGGCGGCCGCGGCATGCGTGTCGTACGCGAACTCGCCGACCTTGAAGCCGAGTTGACCGCGGCGCGGGCCGAGGCGCTGAGCGCCTTCGGGGACGGCGAAGTGTTCGTCGAGCCGTACCTGGAGGGCGGCCGGCACGTCGAGGTGCAGATCCTGGCCGACACCCACGGCACGGTGTGGGCGCTGGGCACCCGGGACTGCTCGCTGCAGCGGCGCCATCAGAAGGTGATCGAGGAGGCGCCGGCGCCCGGGCTGACACCGGAACTCGGTGCGGAGCTGGCGGCTTCGGCGGTGCGGGCCGCCCGCGCGGTCGACTACACCGGCGCCGGCACGGTCGAGTTCCTGGTCGCCGGCGGCCGGGCCCACTTCCTGGAGATGAACACCCGCCTCCAGGTCGAACACCCGGTCACCGAGGCGGTCTTCGGCATCGACCTCGTGGCGCTGCAGATCCGGGTCGCGGAGGGCGCGGCCCTGGACGCGGACCCGCCCCGCGCCCACGGGCACGCCGTCGAGGCCCGCCTCTACGCCGAGGACCCGGCCCGCGACTGGGCCCCGCAGACCGGTGTCCTGCACCGCCTCGCCGTCCCGGACGGCATCCGTCTGGACACCGGCTACTCCGACGGCGACCTGATCGGCATCCACTACGACCCGATGCTCGCCAAGGCGGTCGCCCACGCCCCCACCCGCGCGGAGGCCGTCCGCAAGCTCGCCGGCGCCCTGGCGGCGGCGGACGTCCACGGCCCGGTCACCAACCGGGACCTCCTCGTACGGTCCCTGCGGCACCCGGAGTTCACCGGGGGCCGGATGGACACCGGGTTCTACGCACGGCACCTGGCCGGTCTCGTCACGCCGGCCCCGGACCCGTACGCACCGCTCGCCGCCGCACTCGCGGACGCCCACGGGCGCTCCCGCTTCGGCGGCTGGCGCAATCTCCCCTCCCGGCCGCACACCAAGCGGTACCTGATGGACGGCACCGAGCACGAGGTCCGCTACCACCACACCCGCGACGGCCTGGCCGCCGAGGGCGTCCGCGTCGTCCACGCCGACGCCCGGCTCGTCGTCCTGGAGATCGACGGCGTACGAAGGAAGTTCGACGTCAGCCGGTACGGCGACCGGATTCATGTCGGCGCCGCCACCCTGACCGCGCTGCCCCGCTTCCCCGACCCGGTCGCGGACCGCACCCCCGGTTCCCTGCTGGCGCCGATGCCCGGGACCGTCGTCCGGGTGGCCGAGGGCCTGGCCCCGGGAGCCGCCGTGGAGGCCGGACAGCCCCTGCTGTGGCTGGAGGCGATGAAGATGGAACACCGGATCACCGCCCCGGCGGCGGGCACGCTCTCCGACCTGTGCGTCGCCCCCGGCGAGCAGGTGACGGTGGGTTCGCTGCTGGCGGTGGTCCGGCCGGCCGAGGGCACGGAGCCGCACGGAACACGCGGCCCCACCGCGTGAGTTCGACCCGCCACGACGAAGCCCGCAGACGAAGGAGCCGCATGAGCCCCGTCATCGAATCCGACGAGCACAAAGCCCTCAGGGCCGCCGTGTCCGCCCTCGGCAGGCGCTACGGCCGCGAGTACCTCACCCGGACCCTCGCCGACGGGGGACACCCCGTGGAGCTCTGGTCCGAGGCGGCCAAGCTCGGCTACCTCGGCGTCAACCTCCCCGAGGAGTACGGCGGGGGAGGCGGCGGCATAGCCGAACTCTCGATCGTCCTGGAGGAGTTGGGCGCGGCCGGCTGCCCGCTGCTGATGCTGGTCGTCTCCCCGGCCATCTGCGGCACGGTGATCGCCCGCTTCGGTACCGAGGCCCAGAAGCGGCAGTGGCTGCCCGGCCTCGCGGACGGCACCCGCACCATGGCCTTCGGCATCACCGAGCCCGACGCCGGGTCCAACTCGCACCGGATCACCACCACCGCCCGCCGGGACGGCGAGGACTGGCTCCTCACCGGACGCAAGGTGTTCATCTCCGGCGTCGACATCGCGGACGCCACCCTGATCGTGGGGCGCACCGAGGACGCCCGCACCGGCCGACTCAAGCCCTGCCTGTTCATCGTCCCGCGCGACAGCGAGGGCTTCGGGCGGCGGCAGATCGAGATGGAACTCCACAGCGTCGAGAAGCAGTTCGAGCTGACCCTCGACGACGTGCGGCTGCCCGCCGACGCGCTCGTCGGCGAGTCGGAGGACGCGGGGCTGCTCCAGCTGTTCGCCGGGCTGAACCCCGAACGCGTCATGACGGCCGCCTTCGCGATCGGCATGGCCCGCTTCGCGCTGGGCAGGGCCGTCGAGTACGCCCGCGACCGCACCGTCTGGAAGCAGCCGATCGGTGCCCACCAGGCCGTCGCCCATCCCCTCGCGGCGGCCCACGTCGACATCGAGCTGGCCCGCCTGATGATGCAGAAGGCGGCCTTCCTCTACGACGCCGGGGACGACATCGGCGCCGGGGAGGCCGCCAACATGGCCAAGTACGCCGCCGCCGAGGCCTGCGTGAAGGCGGTCGACCAGGCCGTGCACACCCTCGGCGGCAACGGCCTCACGCGGGAGTTCGGCCTCGCCTCGCTCATCACGGCCTCGCGTGTGGCTCGTATCGCGCCGGTCAGCAGGGAGATGATTCTGAACTACGTCTCCCACCAGACCCTGGGCCTGCCCAAGTCGTACTAGGAGGAACCGTGTTCCGCAGCGAGTACGCAGATGTCCCGGCCGTGGAACTCCCCATCCACGAGGCCGTGCTCGGCCGGGCCGCCGAGCGGGGCGACACCCCGGCGCTCATCGACGGCGTGGACGGCACCACCCTCTCCTACGAGCAGGTGGACCGCTTCCACCGCAGGCTCGCCGCCGCGTTCGCCGAGGCGGGCGTCGTCAAGGGCGACGTCCTCGCCCTGCACAGCCCGAACACGGTCGCCTTCCCGACCACCTTCTACGCCGCCACCCGCGCGGGCGCGTCGGTCACCACCGTCCACCCCCTCGCCACCGCCGAGGAGTTCGCCAAGCAGCTGCGGGACTGCGGCGCCCGCTGGATCGTGACCGTCTCACCGCTCCTCGCGACGGCGCGCGCCGCGGCCGAACAGGCGGGCGGGGTGCGGGAGATCCTCGTCTGCGACAGCGCGCCCGGCCACCGGTCGCTCATCGACATGCTGGGTTCGACCGCGCCGGAGCCCCGGGTCGACATCGACCCGGCCGAGGACATAGCGGCGCTCCCGTACTCCTCCGGCACCACCGGCGTCCCCAAGGGGGTGATGCTCACCCACCGGTCCATCGCCACCAACCTCGCGCAGCTCTCGCCGACCCTCCCCATGGGTCCCGGGGACCGCATCCTCGCCGTGCTGCCGTTCTTCCACATCTACGGGCTGACCGCCCTCATGAACGCGCCCCTGCGGCAGGGCGCCACCGTGGTCGTGCTGCCCCGCTTCGACCTCGACACCTTCCTCGCGGCCATCCAGGAACACCGCATCACCGGCCTGTACGTGGCGCCGCCGATCGTCCTCGCCCTCGCCAAGCATCCGGCGGTCGCGCGGTACGACCTGTCCTCGCTGCGCCACGTCCTGTGCTCGGCCGCCCCGCTGGACGCCGGCCTCGCGGCCGCCTGCTCGCGGCGGCTCGGACTGCCGCCGGTGGGCCAGGCCTACGGCATGACGGAGCTGTCGCCCGGCACCCACGTCGTCCCCCTGGACGCCGCGGACCCGCCGCCCGGAACCGTCGGCAAACTCGTCGCGGGCACGGAGATGCGCATCGTCTCCCTGGACGATCCGGACAAGGACCTCGGTGCCGGGGAGCCCGGCGAGATCCTCATCCGCGGCCCCCAGGTGATGAAGGGCTACCTCGGGCGGCCCGACGCCACCGCCGCGATGATCGACGCCGACGGCTGGCTGCACACCGGCGACGTCGGCCATGTGGACCGCGAGGGCTGGCTCTTCGTCGTGGACCGGGTCAAGGAGCTGATCAAGTACAAGGGCTTCCAGGTCGCGCCCGCCGAGCTGGAGGCGCTGCTGCTGACCCATCCCGGCATAGCCGACGCCGCCGTCATCGGGGTCTACAACGACGACCACAACGAGGTCCCGCACGCCTACGTCGTGCGCCAGCAGGCCGCCCGGGACCTCTCCGAGGGCGAGGTCATGATGTACGTCGCCGAGCGCGTCGCCCCGTACAAGCGGGTGCGCGGGGTCACCTTCGTCGAGGGCGTGCCGCGGGCGGCCTCCGGCAAGATCCTGCGCCGCGAGCTGCGGGCCCTGCGGGAGGCGTCGTGACGGCCGTCGTCCGTACCGACGAGCGGGGGGTGGCGACGCTGGCCCTGGACTCCCCGGGCAACCGCAACGCCCTGTCCGCCCCGCTCGTCGCGGGCCTCGCCGGCGCCCTGACCGACTGCGGCAAGGACCCCGGTGTGCGGGCCGTCGTCCTCACCCACACGGGGAACACCTTCAGCGCCGGCGCGGACCTCCGGCGGCCTCCGGACCCGGCGGCCTTCGTGGCCCTGCTGCGGCAGATCGTGGAGCTGCCCAGGCCGGTCCTCGCACGCGTCACCGGCCACGTCCGGGCCGGCGGGCTCGGGCTGGTGGGCGCCTGCGACATCGCGGTGGCCGGACCGGCGGCCTCCTTCGCCTTCACCGAGGTCCGTATCGGCGTCGCGCCCGCCGTGATCTCCATGCCGCTGCTGCCCCGCCTCGACCCGCGCGCCGCCGCCCGCCACTACCTCACCGGGGAACGCTTCGACGCGGCCGAGGCGGCGCGCAGCGGGCTCCTGACGGAGGCCGCCCAGGACGTCGACGAGGTCCTGGCCCCCATCCTGGACGGACTGCGCAGAGCCTCCCCGGGGGCCCTGGCGGAGACGAAACGGCTGCTCACGGCTAGGGTGCTGGAGACCTTCGACCGGGACACCGCCGCGCTGACCGCGCTCTCGGCACGGCTGTTCGCCACCGCCGACGCCCACGAAGGGATGACGGCCTTTCTGGAACGACGGGATCCCGCATGGGTGCTGTGACCGCGACCGGCGCCGACCGCGCCCCGAAGCAGGACCGCAGCCGGGCCACCCGGCAGCGGCTCCTGGAGGCCGCCGTGGCCTGTCTCGCCGAGCACGGCTGGGCGGGCTCCACGGTCTCCGCCGTCGCCGAACGGGCCGGTGTCTCCCGGGGCGCGGCCCAGCACCACTTCCCCACCCGCGAGGACCTGTTCACCGCGGCCGTCGAGTACGTGGCCGAGGAGCGCTCCTCGGCCCTGCGCGCCCTCTTCCCCCAGGGCGCGGCCGACCGCCGCGCCGTGGTCGGCGCACTCGTGGACCTCTACACCGGCCCGCTCTTCCGCGCGGCCCTGCACCTGTGGGTCGCCGCCTCCGACGAGGAGCAGCTCCGCCCGCGGGTGACCGAGCTGGAAGGCCGCGTCGGCCGGGAGACCCACCGCATCGCCGTCGAGCTGCTGGCCGCCGACGAGTCCCGCCCCGGCGTCCGGGAGACCGTCCAGGGGCTGCTCGACATGGCCCGCGGACTGGGCCTGGCGAACCTCCTGACGGACGACGCCGTGCGCCGCGAGCGGGTCGTCGCGCAGTGGGCCGCCCTCCTCGACGACGCGCTCGGCTGACCGCCCGGACGGGCGCGCCGCGTCACGTCACGGGCTGAGCCGCTCCACCCGCCAGCCGCCGTCCGCCTCCGCCACGTACCGGAGCCGGTCGTGCAGCCGGTTCTCGCGGCCCTGCCAGAACTCGACCGACCGCGGAGCCACCCGGAATCCGCCCCAGTGCGGCGGCACCGGCACGCGCTCGCCCTCCGGATAGCGGGCGCTCAGCTCCTCGTACGAGGCGTCGAGTTCCACGCGCGAGGCGATCACCGTGGACTGCGCGCTGGCCCAGGCGCCGAGCTGGGAGCCGTGCGGGCGGGTGCGGAAGTACGCCGCCGTCTCGTCGCGGCCGGTGCGCCGCGCCACCCCCGAGACGATGACCTGCCGGGCCATCGGGTGCCAGGGGAACAGCAGCGAGACGTGCGGATTGGCGGCCAGCTCGCGCGCCTTGCGGGAGTCGTAGTTGGTGTAGAAGACGAAGCCCTGCTCGTCGTACTGCTTCAGCAGCACCGTCCGCGAACTGGGGCGGCCGTCCCCGTCCGCCGTGGAGACGATCATCGCGTTCGGCTCGTACACCATGCCCTGGACGGCGGCCTGCGCCGCCTGCTTGAACCAGCGGGAGAACTGGTCCATCGGGTGGGCGGCGAGGTCCGGCTCGGCGAGCCCCTCCGCGCGGTAGTGCGCGCGCATGGCGGCGGGGTCCGCGGCCGGTTCCCCGGCGGCGGGCTCGGCGGCCTGCGCCGCGCGCTGGACGAGGGGCTCTGCGGCGGATTCATCCGGGAAGCGGTCTCTCACGCGGCCATCCTGCCGTATGCGCCCGTCCGGCCGGCGGGGTGCGGTTCATCACTGTGTGGCACTGAGTGCCGCACACCCTCCCCAACGGTGGCACTCGGAGATATCGTGCTGCTGCCGTTCCGGTTGGGTGACCGCCGACCGCACGGGGCATCACCGGAGTGACCGCTTCGGACCGCGAGCCGCCGCAGACTTCCGGGCAGTCCTGCACGAGTCTTCGGGCACGGCCGTGGAACCGGACCGGTCCCACCCCGCCCACGTCCGACACATGGTCGCCGAACCCCGCACACCATCTGTCGCACCCATCACGAGGAGCCGCCTGATGTCCGACTTCGTACCCGGGCTTGAGGGAGTCGTCGCGTTCGAGACGGAGATCGCCGAGCCGGACAAGGAGGGCGGCGCACTCCGGTACCGGGGCGTCGACATCGAGGACCTGGTCGGTCACGTCTCCTTCGGGAACGTCTGGGGCCTCCTCGTCGACGGCGCCTTCAACCCCGGACTGCCCCCGGCCGAGCCCTTTCCGATCCCCGTCCACTCCGGCGACATCCGCGTCGACGTGCAGTCCGCGCTCGCCATGCTCGCCCCCGTCTGGGGCCTCAAACCGCTCCTCGACATCGACGAGCGGCAGGCCCGCGACGACCTCGCGCGCGCCGCCGTGATGGCCCTGTCGTACGTCGCCCAGTCCGCCCGCGGCCAGGGCCTGCCCATGGTCCCGCAGAGCGAGATCGACAAGGCGCAGTCCGTCGTCGAGCGGTTCATGATCCGCTGGCGCGGCGAGCCCGACCCCAAGCACGTGGCCGCCGTCGACGCCTACTGGACCTCCGCCGCCGAACACGGCATGAACGCCTCCACCTTCACCGCCCGCGTCATCGCCTCCACCGGCGCGGACGTGGCCGCGGCGCTGTCCGGCGCTGTGGGCGCGATGTCCGGCCCGCTGCACGGCGGCGCCCCCTCCCGCGTCCTCGGCATGATCGAGGAGATCGAGCGCACCGGCGACGCCGAGGCCTACGTCCGGCAGGCCCTCGACAAGGGCGAGCGCCTCATGGGCTTCGGGCACCGCGTCTACCGCGCCGAGGACCCCCGCGCCCGCGTCCTGCGCCGTACCGCCCGCGAACTCGGCGCCCCCCGCTTCGAGATCGCCGAGGCGCTGGAGAAGGCCGCCCTCGCCGAGCTGCACGCCCGCCGCCCGGACCGCGTGCTGGCCACCAACGTCGAGTTCTGGGCGGCCATCGTCCTGGACTTCGCCGAGGTGCCGGCGCACATGTTCACCTCGATGTTCACCTGCGCCCGCACCGCCGGCTGGTCGGCGCACATCCTGGAGCAGAAGCGCACCGGACGGCTCGTCCGGCCGTCCGCGCGCTATGTGGGCCCCGGCTCGCGCCGCCCCCAGGAGATCGGCGGCTACGGGGACATCGCGTCCTGAACCGCGCTCCGCACGCCGCCGGCCGCCCTCACGCGGGCACCAGCAGCTCCGCGTGGTGGCGGGCGGCGGCCAGCGGATGCGCGCGGAGCTTGCCCTTCAGCTCGTTGCGCCCGTACTCCGCGAAGAGCGGGTTGGCCGGGTCCGTCGTCACGCCCGGTGCGGCCGAGGCGTGCGGGAAGGGCAGCGGCTCCACCCGCGCGTCGAGCCGCGGGTTGTAGAAGAACGGCACGGAGAACCGCTCGGTGGCGCCGGGCGGGCTGACCACCCGGTGGTTGGTCGCCAGCAGGTACCCGTTCGTCGCCACCTCCAGCAGCTCGCCCAGGTTGACGACGAAGGCCCCGGGGATCGGCGGCACGTCGTGGAAGAGCCCGTCCGCGCGCTGCACCTGCAGCCCGCCGACCTCGTCCTGGAGCAGCAGCGTCAGGAACCCGTAGTCCTTGTGCGCGCCCACGCCCTGGTCGGCGCCGTCGCCCGCGCTGCCCGGATACCGCACCAGCTTCAGCTGCGGATGCGCCCGCTCACCGAAGACCGGCTCGTAGAAGTCGGCGGGCGCCCCGATGGAGGCCAGCAGCTCCCGCAGGAGCCGCGCCGCTACCGAGGCGAGCCGGTCGATCCACCCGAGGGCCGCGGTCCGCAGTTCGGGCAGCGCGGCCGGCCACTGGTTCGGGCCCTCCAGCCACCAGTACGCCGGCTCGTCCGGGCCGGGTGCCCGCGCGGGCCGCTCGGGGCCGATGTCGAGCTGGTCCCGCCAGTCCCGGCTGCCGCCCGTCCGCTCGTCGCCGGTGCGGGTGTAGCCGCGGAAGTGGGGGGAGTTGACGTTGTCGAGGGCCAGCCGGTCGGCCTCCGGGAGCGCGAAGAACCGGCGCATGGCGCCGAGCAGGGCGGAGGTCTCGGCCTCCGTCACCCCGTGCCCGACCAACTGGAAGAAGCCCACGTCGTGGGCGGCGCTGTGCAACTGCGCGCGCAGCAGCGCACGCGCCTGCGGGCCGCGGTCGGCGGCCGAGAGATCGATGATCGGGAGCTGCTGGTACGACGGGTTCGTCGCGGCATTCGTCATGGGATGCGTCCGCAGGGGTCTACGGGTGCCCGGGCACCGCCGGGGGTGGGGCGGAGCCACGGGTGCCGAGTGGGCGGGGAGGAAAGGGCGGAGAAGTCCCGGAGAGAACCGGGAGGGAACGCGGGGCTGGGGTCAGACGGACCGTCGACAGCCCATGCTCGTGACGCGGACGTAGTCCACGTGGCGGCGCCGTACGAGCGAAAGCATGCGCCCAGAGTACTGCGAGACCCCCGAGCCGGATGTGATGCGGGTCACTCCCGCCGCGGTTCCGCGGCACGCGCCGTGAACGCAGGCGACCCGCGGGCTCTGGTCCCCTCGCCTGGGGCGAGGAGGGCGGCCGGACGTGCCGGCGAGCCCGCGGGTCGGGTGACTGCGTGGAAATTCGGCCGGCTGCACGCTGAGCTCGCGCGCTGGTCCGGCACCGCACTGCTTGTGGTGGCGGGCCGCTAGCCCGCAGCCACCTCGCTCGTCCGGGTTTCATACATCTGCCGGATCACCTCCTTTCTCAGCGTGCGCCCAGCCTAAGAACGGTCCCGGCGCGGCTCAACCGGTTTTTCGGGACGCCTGCGGTTGGGCATCCGGGGAACGCGAGGGACCATGGAAAGTGCGCGACCCGGGGCCGCCGAGGAGCAGGGAGACGGAGGTCCATCCACGACGAGTTCGTCCGAACTTCGGGGAACGTGGTGTGGGCTGGGTCACGTTCCAGTTGAATGATGACGAGTGAGCGAACCGACGCGCCGTACGTGCGGACGCAGCCTGCAGGGGGTTCAGGTGAGTGCTTCCCGGCGTAGTGGGACCACCGACGAGCTGGGGCCCGACGAGCCCGAGCACGACGGCTCGGATCTTCTTGCCGCGCTGCTGGACGGGATGGACGCGGCGCTGTGCGCCTTCGACGCCGACGGCGTGGTCACGCACTGGAACCGCGAGGCCGAGCGGATCCTCGGCTGGACCGCCGGGGAGGCCGTAGGCCGGCCCGGCTTCGCCGGCTGGGCTGTGCGGACCGCGGACGCGGCGGAGGTCCAGGAGCGGCTGATGTCCGCGATGGACGCGCCCGGACGGCAGGTCCACGAGTTCGCGCTGGTGACCAAGGACGGCGGACGCGTCCTCGTCCGGACGCAGTCGGCGGCCGTCCGCGGCCCCGACGGCAAGCCCGCCGGGGTCTACTGCGCCTTCAGCGAGGTGCACACCCAGATCGACCTGGAGCGCTCCATCGCCCTGAGCGAGGCCCTCTTCGAGGACGCCAGCTGGGGTGTCGTGCTCGTCGACGCCGACCTGCGGCCCGCCGTGGTGAACGCCCACGCGGCCCGGGCCCTCGGCATCGGACGCACCGCCGTGCTGGGGCGGCCGCTCGGCGAGCTGCTCGCCCAGGGTGTCGAGGAGCTGGAGAGCGCGCTCACGCACGTACTCGCCGAGGGGGCGCCGCCCGCGCCGGCCGAGATGTGGGTGAGCGTGCGCGCGGCGGAGGGGGAGAAGCGGCGCTGCTGGCGCAGCGGTTTCCTGCGTCTGGCCTCCCCGCTCGCGGAGGAGCCGGTGCCGCTGGGCGTCGGCTGGCTCTTCCAGGACGTGACGGAGTCCAAGCAGACCGAGCAGGAGGCCGCGCAGCTGCGGTTCCGCGCCAACCAGCTGCACCGGGCCGCGCGGGCCGCCGCCGAGTGCGAGGACCCCGCCGAGGCGGCCTCCGTGCATCTGGACTTCGCCCTGGCCGGGTTCGCCGACCACGCGCTGATCGACCTCGTGGCGGGCGGACCGGTGGCCGACGGCGAGGGGCCGGTGCGGCTGGTGCGGGACGCGGCCACACCGTCCGGCGCGCCGGGACCGAGCCTGCCGTCCGGCAAGGCCGGCATCCCTGTCAGGTACGCGGACAGCCACCCCGCGCTGCAGTGCGTGGAGCGGTCCGGCTCGGTGCGGGCCGGCGCGGGCACCGCCGCCCCCGAGGCGGCTCGCGACTGGGCGGTGGCCCGCCAGTGGCCGCCGGACTCCGTGCACGCCCTGTGCGCGGTCCTGCGCAGCCGCGGCCGGACGCTGGGTGTCGTGACGTTCCTGCGCGGCGCGGGCCGCAGCCAGTTCGAGCGCTCGGACGCGACGTACGCGGAGGACGTGGCCGTCCGGATCGCGACGTCGCTGGACCTGGCGGGACTGCTGGCAGCGGACCGGGACTGAGCGGCCCCGGTCCGGGGGCGGCCCGCCTCAGTGCCGGTAGAAGATCCGGTCCCCGTACTCGCTGAGCACCCGGCCGTTCCACTCGTGTCCGCCGTCGACGTTCCCGGAACGCAGCAGCGGCGGTTCGATGCCGCGCTCGGCCAGGGCGCCCGCCGCCGTGGCCATCACGGCCTGCAGCACCGCCGCGGTGACCACGGTGGACGCCGGGGCGAAGGGCGCCGGGATGGCGTCCACGCTCAGCTCCGCGTCACCGACCGCGATCTTCGAGTCGAGCACGATGTCGCAGTGGTCCTTGAGGTACGTGCCGGAGACGTGCCGGGACTTGGTCTCGGCGGCGTAGGCGACCGACGTCACGCCGACGACCTTCAGACCGAGGGCGCGGGCGTTCATCGCCATCTCGACCGGAAGGGCGTTGCGCCCGGAGAGCGAGACGATCACCAGCAGGTCGCCGGGTCGGACCGGGCTGGAGTCCAGCACGGCGCTCGCGAGGCCGTCGACCCGCTCCAGCGCGGAACCGAGCGTGGCGGGCATGACGTCGACGCCGACGACACCGGGCACGGCGAGCAGGTTCATCAGGGCGAGACCGCCGGCGCGGTAGACCACGTCCTGCGCGGCGAGCGAGGAGTGCCCGGCACCGAACGCGAACAGCCGGCCCCCGTCGGCGACGGTGTCGGCGACGAGCGCGCCCGCCGCGGCGATGGACTCGGCGTCCTCGTCCCGCACCCGCTGCAGCAGGCCGATGGCGGCGTCGAAGAACTGTCCGGCCAGCTTGCTCTCGCTCATCGGCGAAGCCCCTTGGAAGTCGCGTCGGTGGCGGCACGCCGGGTCGGCGGCGGGCCGGAGCCGGCGGAACCCGCGGCCCGGCGGACCGCGGGCCGTCGTGTCGCGGATCACGTTGCGGTCTGGACCAGTGCCGTGTCAATACGGCCCGCGCGGGCACCGCCGGGCGGCTGCCGGGGCACGCGTCACCGTGCGGTTCCCCCGGCGCGGCACGGTTGTCGGTGGTATGCGTCAGAATTGAGGCCAGGGCCAGCGCACGCGCCGGAGAGCGGTCCAGCTCTCGGCAGAGCAAATCGAGGGGCACGTATGTCCGGACTGATCGACACCACGGAGATGTATCTCCGCACCATCCTCGAGCTGGAGGAGGAAGGTGTGGTCCCCATGCGCGCCCGGATCGCCGAGCGGCTCGACCAGAGCGGACCGACGGTCAGCCAGACGGTGGCGCGGATGGAGCGCGACGGCCTGGTGGCCGTGGCCAGCGACCGTCACCTGGAGCTCACCGAGGAGGGCCGCCGGCTCGCCACCCGCGTGATGCGCAAGCACCGGCTCGCGGAGTGCCTGCTCGTCGACGTGATCGGTCTGGAGTGGGAGCAGGTGCACGCCGAGGCGTGTCGCTGGGAGCACGTGATGAGCGAGGCGGTCGAGCGCCGCGTCCTGGAGCTGCTGCGCCACCCCACCGAATCGCCGTACGGGAACCCGATCCCGGGCCTGGAGGAGCTGGGCGAGAAGGACGGAGCCGACCCGTTCCTCGACGCGGGCATGGTGTCGCTGGCCGACCTCGACCCGGGCGTGGACGGCAAGACCGTCGTCGTCCGGCGGATCGGTGAGCCCATCCAGACCGACGCGCAGCTGATGTACACGCTGCGGCGGGCGGGTGTGCAGCCCGGCTCGGTCGTGAGCGTCACGGAGTCGCCCGGCGGGGTGCTGGTGGGCAGCGGCGGCGAGGCCGCGGAGCTGGAGGCGGACGTCGCCTCCCACGTGTTCGTCGCCAAGCGCTGACCTCCGCGGGAGCCGCGTCCGGGGCCCGGCGGTGTGTCAACTGCCGGGACATCAGAGGCAGTTGTGGGCCGCTTTCGATCCCGCCGATTTCGAGATTCAGTGCGCCGAATCGCAGCGCCGCGACCGTTTGCGTGCGACGCTGTCGCGTGAGGCATATGACCGAGGGGCTCTTGGCCGTCGTCCGACAGCGATGTCACGCGGCCGGGGAGGGAGCGGGAGATGTGCCGCAGACGTGGAGAGGGCCCCGGCGCCGTGCGGCGCCGGGGCCTGTCCTCCCCTGTGCTGACCCGGAGCCCCGAGCTCCCAGGGTCATTCCCTCCGGACCGGTTTCCCCGAGCGGTCCGTCCCCCGTTGAAGATCTCCCCTCGGCAGCGGCGGCCAATCCCTGAGGGAGGTCACTCGAATGAGGGGTGTTGTCGCCCAACGGCCCATTTTCGAATCCCTATTCGATAGCGTGGGGGGTGACGGATCTTGAAGGGCGCGCGCTGTATCACCGGGAGCACGGTGACGGGGTGAGGGGCGCGCGCGGCGGTACCCGGCACGAGCAGCGGGACGACCAGCGGTACGAGAGTGGACCGGCGGGAGTGAGCGGTCCGAGTGAGCCAGGGGGGTGCCAGGACCTATGGTGCGGCGCATCGACGTGACCGGAGCAGGCGGCGTACGGCTCGCGGCCTGGGAGTTCGGCGACCCTCCCAAGGGTGATCCGGCGGGGGTGGCCGAAGCGGCCGGGACCGTGCCGGCGCAGGGCGGGCCGGAGCGATCCGCGCAGGAGCGGCCCGAGCGGGGTCCCGGCGTGCTCCTGCTGCACGGCCTGATGGGCCGGGCCTCCCACTGGGCGTCGACCGCCCGCTGGCTCTCCGAGCGGCACCGAGCCGTGGCCCTCGACCAGCGTGGCCACGGCCGGAGCGACAAGCCGCCGGAGGGTTCGTACACCCGCGAGGCCTACGTCGAGGACGCCGAGGCGGCGCTCGAACAGCTCGGTCTCGCCCCGGCCGTCGTGATCGGCCACGCCATGGGGGCGCTCACCGCCTGGCAGTTGGCCGCCAAGCGTCCCGACCTGGTCTGCGGTCTGGTCATCTGCGACATGCGCGCCTCGGCCTTAGGCGCCGCGTCGCAGCGGGAGTGGGAGGACTGGTTCAAGGCCTGGCCCGTCCCGTTCGCGACGCTCGCCGACGTGCGCAAGTGGTTCGGCGAGGACGACCCCTGGGTGGAGCGCCCGAACCCGGCCCGCGGGGAGTTCTACGCCGAGGTGATGTCCGAGTCGGGCGACGGCTGGCGCCCGGTCTTCGAACCGCACCAGATGCTCAAGTCCCGCGAGACCTGGGTGTACGACGCGCACTGGGAGGAGCTGACCCAGGTCCAGTGCCCGGCGCTGGTCGTCCGCGGCCTCGACGGGGAGCTCGGCCGGGCGGAGTCCCAGGAGATGGTCCGCGTCCTGCCGCGCGGGCAGTACGCGGAGGTCGCCGACGCGGGCCACCTCGTGCACTACGACCAGCCGGACGCCTGGCGCGCGGCGATCGAGCCGTTCATGGACAGCGTCCTCACGACCTGAGCGGTCCGCGGGGGCGGGCCCGCCCGCCTACCGTCGGCCGCTCCTGGCCCGCGAGACGCGGGGACCCGGCGCCCCCCGGACAGGCGCTCGGCGGGCGCCGACGCGGCACACGGCCGGGCCGCGAACTCCGCGCTCGACGCGCGGGGGTGCGCCCCCGGCGGCCGACCGCCCGCCTGCCCTCGACGGGCGTCTACGTGACCCACGGCATCCCCCTGCCCCCGGCACTCGGGCCGTGCGCCCTTACTCCGGTGCCTGGCCGTGCCCTGCGGTGCCGGGCGTGGGTCGCTGGCGGTCGAGGCCGGGATGTTGTCGGCGGCCTGCCCGCTGCACGGCGATGCCCGGCGGTGCGCACCGTCGCCGGCCGCTGCTCCAGCCCGGCCGACCCGCAGTCGCTGGGCCGCGGCTCCATCCCGGCCGGCCCTGAGTCGCTGGGGCGTAGCGCCTGCCCGGACCGTCCCTCAGCTGTCGGGGCGCGGGCTCCCGCCCGGCCGGTCCCGCAGTCGCCAGGGCGCGGCTCCCGCTCGGACCTGCCCGGCCCCGTCAGCCCCTGCTCACCGCCGCCAGGATCTCCGGCAGGTGCCGAGCCGTGCGCGGGGCCGCCAGCCGCAGGCCGAGCAGGGTGATCAGTGCGCCGTACGCGGTGCCCACCGGCAGCAGCAGCCAGCTCCATCCGTCGCCGTCCGCGGCCACGTTCAGCCAGATCGTGAGCGCGATGACGGGGGCGCACAGCAGCGCCGCCGCGACCATCCCGCCGAAGATCGAGATCCAGGCGAGGCCCGCCTGACCGGGGGCCACGTTCTTGTAGCCCTCCTGGGGGATCGAGTACGGGAAGCGCGCCGACGACCAGGCACCGGTCGCCAGCATCGAGCCGAGCAGCGCGAAGGACAGCCCGAGCACCTCGGGCAGCCGGGGCCAGTCGCCGAGCAGCGCGGTGGTCAGGACGGTCACGAGCGTCGCGTACGGCAGCGTGATCACCAGGAGGGCCAGCGCCCGCCCCCGCAGCTCCGCGTAGGCGTCCCTGGAGGAGGAGACCGTCATGGCGACCATCCAGAAGGCGGACGTGTCCTGCCCGAACTGGTTGTACATCTGGATGCCGAGCATCCCGGCCGCGAAGCAGGCGAAGTAGATCGACCCGGTGCCCTGGAGGGCGTTGAACACCGGCACGATGAGCCCGATGGCCAGCGAGGTCACCCAGGCCGCCTTGGTCTTGGGGTCGCGCCACACGTACCGCAGGCTCCGCTCCATGACGGTCCCGGTGCGCCCGGCGGGCAGCAGCCGGCTCAGGCCCGTGGAGCCGCGCTCCCGGGCGGCGGGCTCCGCCGCCTGGAGGGTCGACCCGTCCGGCGAGGTCATCAGCCGGGTCAGACTCCGGGACCAGAGGGCCAGCAGGCCCGCCAGTGCCGCGGCGGCGAGACCGAACCGCGCGACCGCGACGCCGTACGAGCCCTCGCTCACCGCGTGGACCGCGCCGATCGCGGAGGCGGGCGGCACCCAGCACAGCACGTCGCCCACGGGGTCGAGCGCGGACAGGCCGCCGGCCGAACCGAGCCGCTGCGCACCGAAGTTGACCAGCTGCGCCCCGACGGCGACGACCAGGCCGCTCAGCACCGCGAGGTCCCGTCCCCGGCGGCTGGTCAGCAGCCGGATGTTGGCGGCGGCGACGGCCCGGGCGAGGGCCACGCACACGAGCAGGGCGAGCACCACGGCCGCGACCGCGGTGACGTACGCCGCCGGACCGTGCGCGACCGCGATCGCGGAGCCGGTGAGCAGGCAGAGCGTGAACAGCGGACCGATGCCGACGAGGGAGGCCGCGAGCAGGGCCCGCACCAGGGGCCGGGGCCGCAGCGGCAGCATCACCAGCCGGGTGGGGTCGAGGGTCTCGTCGCCGCTGGGGAAGAACAGCGGCATCACGGCCCAGCCGAGCGCGAGGACCGACACCAGCAGCACGGTGACGGCCGCGGCATGGGCGTTGCCGCGCAGGGCGATCAGGCCGAGCAGCTGGAGCGCGGCGACGAGCAGCACGAGGACGGTCGAGGCGATGTACGCGGCCCGCCGTCCGGCCGACTGCCGCAGCCCGTTGCGCAGGAGCGAGAGCTTCAGGCGTACGAAGACGGCGGTGACGGACGCGGCGGGCGCCACCGGCGCGGCCGGCCTTGGTGCCGTGGTCGTGCTCATCGCGCGCCGCCGCCGAGCCAGTCGAGGTCGGAGCCGGTGGCGCGGCCGTGCGCGCCGACGAGTTCGAGGAAGGCCTGCTGGAGCGAGGGGGCGGCGCCGCGGACCTCGGCGAGGGGGCCGTGCGCGCGGATGCGCCCGGCCGCCAGCACCGCCACCCAGTCGCACAGCGACTCGACGAGCTCCATCACGTGGGAGGAGAAGACGACGGTGGCGCCGGAGGCGGTGTAGCGCTCCAGCACGCCCCGGATGATCTGCGCGGACACGGGGTCGACGCCCTCGAACGGCTCGTCCAGGAAGAGGACTTCGGGGTTGTGCAGCAGGGCGCAGGCCAGGCCGATCTTCTTGCGCATGCCGGTCGAGTAGTCGACGACGAGCTTGTGCTGGGCACCCGCGAGGTCCAGGACGTCCAGGAGCTGGCCGGCCCGCTTGTCGACCTCCGCGCCGGGCAGGCCGCGCAACCGGCCGGTGTACGCGAGGAGTTCGCGCCCGGAGAGCCGCTCGAAGAGCCTGAGCCCCTCGGGCAGCACCCCGATCCGGGCCTTGACCTCCACCGGGTCCCGCCACACGTCGTGGCCGACGACCTCGACGGTGCCCTGGTCGGGCCTGAGCAGGCCGGTCACCATCGAGAGGGTGGTGGTCTTCCCGGCTCCGTTCGGTCCGACGAGTCCGATGAACTGCCCCGCGGGGAGCTCCAGATCGATCCCGGCGACGGCGATCTGTTCCCCGAACCGCTTCCAGAGCCCCCGCACGCGTACGGCGGGCACATGCGCCCCTGCTGCCTCGGTCATGCAAGCACCCTAAGGGGGAGCGCCCCCGGCGCCGAGGGGCCGAGGGTCCAGGCCGGGCCCTCGGCCCGCGCGGGACTACCGGCGCCCGTCCCGTCCGCACGCGTAGGCGAGCGGGGACACGAGCTCCTCCGCGTCGGGCAGCCACCGGTTCGCCGGGGTCGGCCGGCAGGCCCACTGCACGGCGCCCCGGGACCCGTACCGCGTGGGCGGGGCGGCCACGTACGTGCCCTCGCCGAGTGCGACCAGGTCCAGGGAGGCGGGCGGCCAGCCGAGCTTGCGGACGAGGTCGGGGAGCTTGGCCGCGGCTCCCGGGAGCACGAAGAACTGCATGCGCCGGTCCGGGGTGCAGGTGACCGGGCCGAGGGTGAGTTCCATGCGTTCCATGCGGGCGAGGGCCAGGAACCCGGCCGTCTCGGGTACGTCGATGGCGTCGAACGTGCGCCCGGTGGGCAGCAGGATCGACGCGGTGGGCTGCTTGGACCACATCCGGCGGGCGACGGTCGCGCTGCCGGTCGCCTGGGTCGCCCAGTCCTCGCGCGCCGGGTGTGCGCCGGGCAGGGCGCACGCGGGCTCGCCGCAGGAGCAGCGCTGCGTCCCGTCGACGGCTTCGAGCCAGGTGCCGGGGAACACGTCCCAGTGGCGCTCCTCGGCATAGCGCACGGCGGTGTCCAGCAGCGCTTCGCCGCGCTGGGCGGGGATCTGGGCGGTCTCGGTGCCTGCGATGGTCTCGTCCACGGTGAACACAACTCCCGCACCCACCTCGGGTTACGGGCGACGCGCGCGCGGGGGAGGAGCATCGATTCCGCATCCGGGGCGCATGGATGCACGGGCGGGGGCGCGCACGGGCAGCGGCAGCGGGGCGTGGGTAACCACCTGTGGGGTCGGGCAATCGGCCTTACCCCGGCAATCCTCACATGCCTCGCATCTTCCGTATCTCGACGGGGCATTGATCTTCCTGGCCGGCTTCGTCCACCGGGGCCGGCCACTGAGGACACGTCAACTCGGTGCGTGGGCAGGCACCGCAAAGCAGGGGGTACGCCATGGCCGCAAGGCCTCTCGTCGCGCGGCAGCCGAACGAACGACTGCAGGCGCTCATCCAGGAAGCGGGCTGCTCGAACGCCGGACTGGCCCGCCGGGTCAACATGTGCGGCGCGGAACACGGACTCGACCTGCGCTACGACAAGACGTCGGTGGCGCGCTGGCTGCGCGGGCAGCAGCCGCGGGGGCGGGCACCGGCGATCATCGCCGAGGCGCTGGGCCGCAAGCTGGGCCGGACGGTCACCATCGACGAGATCGGGATGGCCAACGGCAAGAACCTCGCGTCCGGTGTCGGGCTGCAGTTCTCGCCGACCGTGCTGGGCGCCATCGAGCAGGTCTGCGAGCTGTGGCGCAGCGACGTGGGGCGCCGGGACTTCCTCTCCGGGTCGTCGGTCGCCGCCTCCGCGCTGGTCGAGCCGAGCCGCGACTGGCTGATCTCGTCGCCGGACTCGCAGGTCGCGCGCGCCGCGGGACCCCGGGTCGGGCAGGCGGACGTGGCGGCGGTGCGGGCGATGACCCAGGCGCTGGTGCAGCTGGACCACCAGTACGGCAGCGGTCACGTACGGCCGGTCGTCGTGCACTACCTGAACAGTGTGGTCTCCGGGCTGCTCGCCGGCTCCTACCGGGAGGCGGTCGGGCGCGAACTGTTCGCCGCGGTCTCGCGGTTGACGGAGCTGGCCGGGTACATGGCCGTCGACACCGGTCAGCCGGGCCTGGCCCAGCGGTACTACATCCAGGCGCTGCGGCTGGCGCAGGCGGCGGGCGACCGCGGCTACGGCGGCTATGTGCTGGCCGCCTCCATGAGTCACCTGGCCGCCCAGCTCGGAAACCCGCGGGAGATCGCGCAGTTGGCCCGTGCGGCCCAGGAGGGTGCCCGCGGCCGCGTGACCCCGCGCGCGGAGTCGATGTTCCACGCCGCCGAGGCCCGCGGGCACGCGCTGATGGGCGACGCCCGGGCGGCCCAGCTGGCGTCGGGCCGGGCGATCACCGCCCTGGAATCGGCGGACGCGGCCTCCGGGGACGATCCGACGTGGATCGCCCACTTCGACGAGGCCTATCTGGCGGACGAGTTGGCGCACTGCCACCGGGACCTGGGCCAGGCGGCGGAGGCGGCGCGGTGCGCGGAGGAGTCCCTCGCGGGGCACCCCGAGTCGCGGGCGCGGCGCCGGGCGATCGGCTTCGTACTGCTGGCGACCGCACAGGTGCAGCAGCGCGAGATCGAGCAGGCCTGCCACACGGGTCTGCGCGCGGTCGAGCTCCTCGGCACGCTGCGGTCCAACCGCGGGGCGGAATATCTGGAGGACCTCCAGCAGCGGCTCGAACCGTACCGGGACGAGCCCGTGGTAAGGGAGTTCGGGGCGCGGATGGACCTGCAGGCGGCGGCCTAGACGGGTGCGGCGCGCCGCATGTGGAGATGCGGCGCGCGCGAGGTGAACGTACGGGGGGCGGGGCCGTGAACAGGCGGGGAACCGGCGGGCGCGCGAGAGGAGGAGGCGGGTGGGCGCACCGGGGACCCGCTTCGGCCTGCGTGCCACCGGGGCAGGGGGTCAGGTCATGTGCTGCGTGGCACCGGGTTGTCGTGACCCGGTAGCGTGAGCCGACGATTCCGAAGGTCCCCCATTCGTAGGAGTCCCGGTGACGCAGAGTGGACAGGGCGATTCGCCCTCGGCGCGGCCCGCGCGCGAAGGCATCGTGCTGCCCTCCGACGGCGGGGAACCCCTCCTGCCGGGTATGACGGGCGACCGTACGGTCCCGGCCGGCGGTCAGGCCTGGGACCGCCCGTGGGGGCCCGCCGCGTCGGCGGAGCAGGGCACGCAGCCCGGTGAGGGCGCGGACCAGGGTCCCGAGGGCGACCCCGGACAGCCCGCCCGGCCCGGCTGGGGGGCACCGGCCGGCGGTGCGGCCTCCCCGCCCCCGGCCTGGGGAGCGTCCGAGCAGCCGGGGTCCGCCCCGGCCGCGGACTGGGGCACCCCCTCGGCTGCCGCCGGGTCCGGTGGCTGGAGCGAGTCCGGTCCGGGCCGGGGATGGAACGAGGCCCCGGCGGCCCAGGGCTGGGACGGGCCCGGCGCCGCGCAGGGCTGGAACGCGTCGGGTGCCGGGCAGGGCTGGGACGGCGCTCCGGCGCAGCCGCAGCCGCTGCCGCCGGAGGGCACGCAACCCGGCTACGGCACCGGCCCCGCCCCGCAGGCCCCCGGCGCGCCCGCGTCGCCGCTGCCGCCCGCCGCCTCCGTGGACGAGGGTGCCACCCAGTACATCCCGCCGGTGCCGTCCGCCGCCGACGAGGGCGCCACGCAGTACCTGCCGCCCGTCGCGGCGGCGCCGGACGAGGGTGCCACCCAGTACCTGCCGCCGGTGGGCCCCGGTGCGGGACCCGCGGGACCCGGCGCGCTGCCGCCCGAGGTGCCCGCCGACGCGACGCGGTATCTGGGGCGCGCGCCCCGGGCGGGTGCGGGACCCCTGCCTTTCCCCGCGGACCCGGACGCCCAGGCCACCCAGTTCATCGCCCCCGTGCCCGCGGAGCCGGCCGGCGCCTCGTACGGCATACGGCCGGGGGGCCCGGAGGACCGCACGCCCCCCGCGGAGTTCGACAACCTCTTCCGCAGTGAGGCCGAAGGCCCCGCGTCCACGCAGCAACTGCCCCGGATCGACCCCCGGCACCCGCAGTCCGCGCAGGGCGCGGGCCCCGGTGCACCGGGCGGGCGGGCCGCCGCCCGGCGTGGCGCCGCCGCCGACGGCGGGAGCGGGCGCAGCCGCACCGGTTCGCGGGTGCCGGTGATCGCCGCCGTCGGCGTGGGCATCGCCGTGCTCGGCATCGGTGCCGGAGCGCTGCTCAGCACCGGCTCCGACAGCGACGACAAGGGCGACAGCACGCCCGTCTCCGCGACGGCGTCCGGCGGCCCGGAGTCGGCCTCGGCGTCCGCCGATCCGGCGAAGGAGCAGGCCGTCGCGCTCGACAAGCTGCTGGCGGACAGCAACAACAGCCGGGACTCCGTGATCAAGGCCGTCGGCAACGTACGGGTCTGCAGCAACCTGGGCCAGGCGGCCACCGATCTGCGCGCCGCCGCCCGGCAGCGGAACAACCTCGTCACCCGGCTCTCCGAGCTCCAGGTCGACAAGCTGCCGAACAACGCGGACCTGACGACCGCGCTCACCAACGCCTGGAAGGCGTCCGCGTCGGCGGACAGCCACTACGCCGCCTGGGCCGACCAGACCGCCGCCAAGCACGGCTGCCGCAAGCACCGTGCCCGCACCACGCCGCAGTCCCAGGCCGGCGACCGTGCGAGCGGCACCGCCAGCGTGCAGAAGGCGAAGGCCGCGCAGCTGTGGAACTCCATCGCCACCACCTACGGCCTGACCCAGCGTCAGGCGACGCAGCTCTGAGTCCGCCGGCCGCGCGGACGGCGGGAGCGGTCCGCGCGGCCGGCGCTCTCACAGGGAGTTGGAGGCCGCGCTCTCCAGCGTCTTGGACACGTTGACGAACCCGCGCCGCGCGGAGGCCAGTTGGCCCCCGCGGACCACCTGGAAGGTGACGTCGGCGTTGGTCAGGCGCGGGAAGTCGACCGCCGCGAGCAGGTCCTCGAAACGCCAGCTGAGCGTCGGCGTGAGCCGGCCCGTGGTGACCTTCATGCCGTCGTCGAGCTTGCGCCGGACGGTACGGGCGCTCACCTCGCCGTCACCGAGGGCCTCGACGACCTGCTCCAGGACCCGGTAGGCGATCCAGGTGGTCTGCACCCCGGCGTCCGAGGGGTCGATCCGGTTGTCCTTGAAGGCCTGCGCGCGGATGACCGACTTCATGGGGTTCCAGCGCGCGTCGCTCGACGCCGGGTACCAGCTGGTGACGTACGCGCTCTCGTACGGGCCCGACTTGCCGCCGGTGGTGTCGATCACCGTCTGGTCGACGCTGCCGAGCACGGAGGCGGTGCGGACCTTGGGGTAGTCCTCCCGGTGGTGGCGGAAGGAGTCCATGAAGGCGGCCGTGCGGTCCCCGAGCGCGGACACCACGCATCCGCGCTTCGCGGGGTCCGTGCTCGCCCTGGCGAGGGCCCGGTCGGCCTGCCCGGCGTACTCGGTGGAGTCCTCGGCGGCCCGCAGGTCCACGGCCGGCGCGTGCCGCCCCTTCTCCAGACCCGCGTTGAGCAGGACCGGGAGCTCGTCGCCCGCGATGGTGTCCGGGCGGACGAACGAGACGGGACCGCAGGTTCGGCCGAGCTCCTCGCCGAGGCCGGCCAGCAGCGCGGGCTGTCCGCCGTTGACCGGGTAGGAGAGCGGGCTCTTGAACTCGTCGTCGGTCAGGCCGTAGCCGCCGATGTACGGGATGCCGGCGCCCTGCAGCGGAGGGAGGAAGGAGCCGCCGTGCTGGCTGTAGGAGCCCACCACGGCGACGACGTCCTCCTTGGCCGCGCGGCGGGCGCACTTCGCGGCGTCCACGGAGTCGTCGTGGTCGTTGCAGGTGAGCACCCTGAGCTCGCGGCCGTTGATGCCGCCCCGGGAGTTGACCCAGCGCGCGTAGGCCTGGGCCATCGCGGGCATGCCGGGCTTGTTCGTCGCGGCGGTCTCCTCGGGCGCCCACGTCATGACGGTGATGGAGTCGCCCCCGGAACCCCCTGTGACACCGGGGACGACCCCACAGCCGACGGCGATCGACGCGCACACCGCCAGAGCGCCCGCTGAGAGCAGCATGGCCTTCAGGGGGCGGGACGGAACGGAGGGGGAGGAGCTGCGAGTGCGTCGCCTGCCGGTCATGCCCATGCACGATTCCCTCACACGGCCAACCCGCGAGTGACCGGCGGTCAACCCTCGGTGACGCGCGGGTGAACAAACGGGGTGCGGTGAGGGGAGTCGTGCGGGGAACGTACGATCGATGACCGTGCAAGGTTCGGAGAACTCTTCCCGTCGCGGCCGTCGCTCCCCCACCATGGGCGGCATGCCACTGAACGACATGCCGTGGTGGCGCTGGCGCAGCAATGTGCGCTCCGCGCTGCACATGCTCTCCGACCCCGGGTTCCAGCGAGACGTCTGGCTCGCCGGCGTCGACGGGTACGGGGACGTCACCGACGCCGTGTACCGCCTGGTCGAGGACACCTGGCTGGACAACTGGTCCGCCGAGAAGTACGTCGGCACGATCTTCCGCGACTCGCAGGAGGCGGCGCTCGTCGACACCGCCGTGCTGCGCGTCCTGCGGATCATGCACCAGGTCGGGCCCGACGCGCCGGTCTCCGCCTACCTCGACCACCACGCGTGGCCGGAGGCCGTCCGGGCCGCCCGCGACGCGCATCTGCGCCTGGCGGCGAGCGACGGCGACGATCCCGAGGTGCCGCCCCGCACGCTCGAGGTGCTCAGGATCCTGACCCGGTCCGCCTAGCGGGACACGCGCCCGCCGCAGCGGCCGGGTATGGGACCCTGGCGTGCATGAACGAGCAGTCCGTCCGCGCCGCCGCGCCCGCCGAGCAGTACGTCCTCACTCTCTCCTGCCCGGACAAGCAGGGGATCGTGCACGCAGTGTCGAGCTACCTGTTCATGACCGGCTGCAACATCGAGGACAGCCAGCAGTTCGGCGACCACGACACGGGCCTGTTCTTCATGCGGGTGCACTTCTCGGCCGAGGCGCCGGTGACGGTGGAGAAGCTCCGCGCCAGCTTCACCGCGATCGGTGACGCCTTCCACATGGACTGGCAGATCCACCGGGCCGAGGACCGGATGCGGGTCGTCCTCATGGTCAGCAGGTTCGGCCACTGCCTGAACGACCTGCTCTTCCGCGCCCGCATCGGCGCGCTGCCCGTCGACATCGCCGCCGTGGTCTCCAACCACACCGACTTCGCCGAGCTCGTGGCGTCGTACGACATCCCCTTCCACCACATCGCGGTCACGAAGGACACCAAGGCGGAGGCCGAGGCGCAGCTCCTGGAGCTGGTACGCGCCGAGGACGTGGAACTGGTCGTCCTTGCCCGCTACATGCAGGTGCTCTCGGACGACCTGTGCAAGCAGCTCAGCGGCCGGATCATCAACATCCACCACTCCTTCCTGCCGAGCTTCAAGGGCGCCAAGCCGTACCACCAGGCGCACGCCCGCGGTGTGAAGCTCATCGGCGCCACCGCGCACTACGTGACGGCCGATCTCGACGAGGGCCCGATCATCGAGCAGGAGGTCGAGCGGGTCGGCCACGACGTGACCCCCGACCAGCTCGTCGCCATCGGCCGCGACGTGGAGTGCCAGGCGCTTGCCCGCGCAGTGAAGTGGCACGCGGAGCGCCGCATCCTCCTGAACGGCCGCCGCACGGTCGTCTTCGCCTGAGGCAGGCAGGCCGGCCCGTCCCGCGCCCGGGAAGCGGCCGGGGCCCGGAATGGACGGCCGCACCGGCGGGCGGCGGGGGCGAGGGGCCCGGACCGGCCCCGCCCCCTACATACGGCTGAGGGACGCCGCCGCCCGCAGGACGTCCCTGATCGCCTCGCGGTCCCCGTCCTGCCCGGCGGCGGCCTCCTCCGGCGACACGTGCCCGGCGGCCAGCCGGCAGAACTCCACCCCGTCCAGCGCGACATGGGCCACCTCGCGCTCGGCGGAGGCGACGGCGCCGGGTGAATCGAGCGAAATGAGCCACTCCCCGCCGCCGGACCCCTCGATCTCCAGTCGCAGGCTGCGCCCCGGCGCGCCGGCCGCCACCAGGTGCCGGGCCGGCGGGGACGACAGGCCCGCGCGGCGCCGCTCGGCGAGCGAGGCGGGCAGCATGCGCGCCGCCAGGTCGATCATGCGGTGCAGATGGCGCGGCGCGGGCGGCTCGTAGGGATAGTCCACCGCCTCGGCTATGTCGCCCGCGTGCACCCAGCACTCGAAGGCCCGGTCCAGCATGGAGTCCCGCAGCGGCAGTTCGAAGCCGCCGTAGGGCACGGGGAGCAGGCCCGAGCCGCCGCCGGCGAACGCGACCGTACGGACCAGGTTGTGGCTCTGCTCCCGCCAGGGCCCGCGCAGCGCCCGGGTGGGCGGGAAGTGCGACGCGGCCCAGTACGCCTCGGTCCGCCCCGCGGGGGACCCCTCGTCCGGGCGGGTTCCGCCCAGCGGGTCGTCGAGGCCCAGCGCGACGGCGACCAGGCCGTCCACGCTGAGCAGGTGGGCGATCACCCCGGCGACGGTCGTCCGACGGCTGACGGGTCCCTCGCCGTCGAACCAGCGCAGCCGGACGGGGGCGTGCCATTCGGCGCCGCCGATGTCCTGGAGCAGCGCGTCGAGGCGCGCGGTCTCGGCGTCGTAGGGAGCCGCCCAGTCGGGCACCGGGATGCGCGGCGGACGCCGGTCGAGGCAGCCCTCCAGGACCCGGGTGCGCAGCGTCGGGTCGAGGTCGAGGCTCTCGGCCGGGTGCAGCAGTCCGACCGCCTCGCGCAGCCGTCGGGCCTCGTCCGCGCAGGCACCGCACGCGCCGAGGTGGTCCTCCACGGCCGCCGTCTCCTCCGCCGAGCAGGCGGCGAGCGCCCACGCGCCGAGCAGCGATTTCAGGACGCGGTGCTCCAGGAACAGCGGCACGGCCGGCGTGGCCGGTTCGGGGAGTGGGCGTCCGGTGTCCTCGACGGAGGCGCGGGGCGGCGGTATCCGCGGCGGCACCCCGCCCGCGCCCTCCGGCCCGCCTTCCCCAGCCGGGAAGCCACTGTCACCCCGCGACCACCGGGAGCCGTCCGGTCCGCTGGAGCTGTCCGGGCCGCCGGCTTCCGAACCGCCGGGGCTTTCCGGCCCACTGGCTTCCGAGCCACCGGACCCTTCCGGTCCGCCGGCCTCTTCCGGTCCACCGGAATGGCCCGGACCACCGACGCCTTCCGGGCCACCGGAGCTTTCCGGCCCGCCGGCTTCCGAACTGCCGGACCCCTTGCGCTCACCGGAACTGCCCGGGCCGCCGGGGCCCTCCGAGCCCCCGGAGCCGTCGGCCCCGCCGACCTCGCCCGGGCGGCCGGAACCGAGCGCGTCGCCGGGCTCCTCCGCGCCGCCGGAGTCCCCGAGTGGTGCGTCGCCGTCGGCGTGCCGGTCCCGCGCCGGGTGCCCGCCCCGGGTGTCGCCCGCGGAGGCCGCGGCTTCCCCGAGCGGGTCCTCCGGGCCGAAGGTGTCGAAACGGTCCGCGTCCTCGTTCACCGCACGCTCCCCGGTTCGGGCGGCGTCCCGGAGCGGCCGGTGTCGTGCGCCGTGGACAGCAGCTGGAGTCCGAGGCGGAGCCTGCGGCGGGCCTCGTCCTCGGTGATGCCGAGGTCGACGGCGGTCTGGCGGTAGTCGCGGCGCTGGAAGTAGGCCCGCTCCAGGGCGGCCCGCAGCGGCGTGGGCATCGACGTGACGATGTAGTCCGCGCGGGCGGCCACCGAGGCGCGGCGCACCCGGCGCTCCAGCTCCTCCGTGCCGTCCCGGCCGCTGCCGGCGAGGGCCGCGGTCTCGGTGGCGCGCAGCCGCTGCACGGCGAGCCGGTGGGTCAGCATCGCGACCCAGGACCGCAGCGGACCCTGCTTGGGGTCGTACGCGTCGGGGTTCTCCCACACGTGGACGAAGACCTCGCGGGTGATGCCGTCGGCCGCGTGCTCGTCCCCGAGCACGCGATGGGCCAGCCCGTGCACGAGCGAAGCGAACCGGTCGTAGAGCTCGCCGAGCGCCGCCGCCTCCCCGCGGGCGAGCCGCTGCTGCATCTTGCGGTCCCAGCGGGGCGGTGCGTCCTTCTTCGCCATACGGCCCTCACCCCTGCCCGTCCCGGCGCCTGTCCTCGGTCCAGCCTGTGTGCATCGCTGTCTTGAATGTAGTCGGCACGTCCGACAACGCACGCCCCTTTGCGGCATTGTGCGCCCCCTGGCGAGCGGTGGATGGTAGTGGGCGCCCGTCGGGCCGGCGCCTACCCGTCTCCTCCCCGATCAGGCCTGATCGGGGCAGATCGCCCCGGAGTGATTTGGCTCGACCGGGACGGTTCTTCGGCCACGCACGGGTGTTTCATGGAAAGGGGTGCCGGGCAGCCGCCCAGGAGAACCGAGGGAGCGGATTCCGTTTCCGGCGAGCGACGAGAGGCGTGGCGGTGACGCTCAAGGTGACCGACGGGGAGCGAGGCGGCTGGGCCGTGCTCCAGGTGGCGGGCGAGATGGACCTGGTGACCTCGCCGGTGGTCCGCCAGCGCGTGCACGACGCGGTGGCCGACGGCCGCCACAGTCTCGTCCTCGACCTCTCGGAGGTCTTCTTCTGCGACTCCAGCGGTGTGGGCGTGCTCATCGCGACGCGTCGGCTCATCCGCTCCTGCCAGGGGCGGCTCAGGCTGATACTGCCCGCCGAGGGCGCGGAGGACGGTTCGCACGTCAACCGGGTGCTCGCCGCCCTCGGGGTGCGCCGGCTCTTCGACGTCTTCCCGGATCTCGACACCGCCCTCGACGAGGAGTCCCGTCCGCTGTCCGCGTGATCCGTGTCACACCTGCGGGCCCGTCGTGCCACACAGTTGTCCCGGAATTCCCGCGGTCTTGGTACAAGCGCCGTTTTCCCGCTCCCACGAGGGCGTCGGCGTCGTACGCTCCCTGCCAGATGAACCCGCAGTCCGGCTGAGAGTCCGGCTGAGATGTAAGGCGGTCCGAACACCATGGTCAGCACCGAGTACGAGCGGAGGATCGCCGCCCGGTTCGCCACCTTCGACCAGGACGGCAACGGCTACATCGACCGGGAGGACTTCAACGCGGCGGCCAAGTCGGTCCTCGCCCAGTTCGGCACGGCGGCCCGGTCGGACAAGGGCCAGGCCCTCTACAGCGGCGCCGAGGCCTTCTGGCAGGGCATGGCGGGCATCGCCGACCGGGACGGCGACCAGCGCATCACGCGCGAGGAGTTCGTCAACGGCGCGGTGAAGCGCCTGCGCGACAACCCCGACCGCTTCGCCGAGATCGCCCGCCCCTTCCTGCACGCGGCGCTCGCCGTGGCGGACACCGACGGGGACGGCGCGGCCACGGTCGAGGAGACCGCGCGCGTGCTGCAGGCCCTCGGCGCGCCCGAGGACGTCGCCGCCTACGCGGCCGGCGCCCTCGACACGGACGCCGACGGACGCATCGGCGAGACGGAGGTCGTGACCGCCTTCGCCCGCTACTTCACGGTGCCCGAGTGAGGCCCGCGCTCCGGCCGCCGCTCACGCCGAGAAGCGCTCCCTGAGCCGGTACTTGAGCACCTTGCGCAGCGTCTCGTTGCGCGGGAGGGCGTCCACCACCTCGAGCTGCTCCGGCAGCTTGTGCACGGACAGCCCTTCCGCGCGCAGGAACGAGGTCAGCGCCGCGAGGGTCAACGCGGGCGCCCCCGAAGGCTGTTCGACCACCGCGCAGACCCGCTCCCCGCGCTCGGCGTCGGGCAGTCCGATCACGGCGACGTCGCCGACGGCCGGATGCCGGTGCAGCAGGTCCTCTATCTCCTTGGCCGAGATGTTCTCGCCCTTGCGGATGATCACGTCCTTGAGGCGGCCGGTCAGCACGAGGTGACCGCTGTCGGTCAGCCGGCCGAGGTCGCCGGTGCGCAGGAAACCCTCGTCGTCGAAGGCCTCGGCGGTCTGCGCCGGGTCCAGGTACCCGCGGCAGACGGCCTCGCCGCGCAGTCGCACCTCCCCGTCCACGATCCGGATGCGCATGCCCTCGGGGGGCCGCCCCTCCGTCGTCGCCAGGTTCTCGGCCGTGTCGTCGGGCGAGCCCATCGTGATCATCGGGACCTCGGTCATCCCGTACCCGTGGGTGAGCTGGACGCCCATCTCGCGGACGACGCTGTGGTAGACCTCGGGCGGTTTCGGCGCCCCGCCGCCGGCCAGCAGCCGCAGCGTCGGGACGACCTTCTCGTCCGGCCGCCTGCGCTGCTCGGCGAGGAACATCGAGTAGAACGCCGTGGATCCGCCCGCCACCGTCACGCCGTGCCGGCGGTACTCCGCCAGGGCCGCGGGCATCGCGAAGTGCTCGAACATCACCGCGGGGAAGCCGTAGAGCAGCAGCATCACCGTGTAGTCGGGGCCGGCGATGTGGGCGTACGGGAAGGCCATCGAGCCCACGTCGTCGGCGGTCAGATGCAGCGCGTGCGCCAGGCAGGAGCCGCCCGCGATCAGCGAACGGTCGGTGTGGAGCACGCCCTTGGGGTCGGAGGTGGTGCCCGAGGTCCAGTAGATCCAGCGGACCGAGGTGCCGTCGGCGGGCGGGGCCGGCAGCACGGACGGATCGCCGTCCGGCAGCTCGTCGCCGGCCTCGAAGACGCCCTTCGCGCCGAGCCCGCGCGCCATCTCCGTGTGGTCGAAACCGCGCCACACCCCGGGCACGGCGAAGAACTCGGCCTTGGACTCCCGCAGGGCGAAACCGACCTCGCGGTCCCGGTAGAAGGGAATCACCGGCGACTGCACCGCGCCGAGCCGGGCCAGCGCGAAGGACAGCAGCGCGGTCTCGATCCGGGTGGGCAGCTGCCAGGCGACCACGGTGCCCGGACGTACGCCCATGCCGTGCAGGCCCGCCGCCACCCGCTCCGCGCGCTCGCGCAACCCGTCGAAGGTCAGGGTGCGGTCGCCCTGGAGCAGGACGGGCCGGTCGGGGGTCAGCTCGGCGCGGCGGCTCACCAGTTCCCAGAGTGTGTGCGACGCGGCGAGTGCGTGTGCGGTGTCGTTCACGGCGATCCCCTCACTGCCGGCTTGCCTGCGGCCCGTCACCGCGGGCTGCGCGGCGACCACCATCTGACGAACAGTCAGATAGTGGCCAGAGCGTAGGGCGCACCGCCTTGTCGGTCCAGAGGTGCGCGGCTAGCCTGCTATCTGACGGGTCATCAGATACGTCAGCGGACGTGCACCCCACGGTGGAGGGGACTCATGACGGAACTGCCGCGGATCGTCAGTGTCGACGACCATGTGATCGAACCCGCGCACCTCTTCGAGACCTGGCTGCCGCAGAAGTACCGCGACCGAGGCCCCAAGCCGCTCACCGCCGGCATCGGTGAACTCGCCTACGAGGCGGGCAAGTACCGGATCACCATGGACCCCGACGGCCCGCCGACCGACTGGTGGGTCTACGAGGACCTCAGGTTCCCGTACAAGCGCAACATCGCCGCCGTCGGCTTCGACCGCGACGAGATGACGCTGGAGGGCATCACGCGCGCGGAGATGCGTCGCGGCTGCTGGGACCCGGCCGAGCGGCTGAAGGACATGGACCTCAACCACGTCGAGGCCTCCCTGTGCTTCCCCACCTTCCCCCGCTTCTGCGGGCAGACCTTCGCCGAGGCGCACGACAAGGAGGTCGCCCTGGCCTGCGTGCGCGCCTACAACGACTGGATGGTCGAGGAGTGGTGCGGCGACAGCGGCGGCCGGCTGATCCCGCTCTGTCTGATCCCGCTGTGGGACATCGACCTGGCGGTCGCCGAGATCGAGCACAACGCGGCCCGCGGGGTGAAGGCCGTGACCTTCTCGGAGATCCCCACCCACCTCGGACTGCCGTCCATCCACTCGGGCTACTGGGACCCGTTCTTCGCCGCCTGCCAGGAGACGGGCACGGTCGTGAACATGCACATCGGGTCCAGCTCCCAGATGCCCGCGGCGTCCCCGGACGCCCCGCCCGCCGTGCAGGCCTCGCTGAGCTTCAACAACGCCATGGCCTCGATGATGGACTTCCTGTTCTCCGGCGTGCTCGTGAAGTTCCCCCGCCTCAAACTGGCGTACTCCGAGGGGCAGATGGGCTGGATCCCGTACGCCCTTGAGCGCGCCGACGACGTCTGGGAGGAGCACCGAGCCTGGGGCGGGGTCAGGGACCTGATCCCGGAGCCGCCGTCGACGTACTACTACCGGCAGATCTTCTGCTGCTTCTTCCGCGACAAGCACGGCGTCGCCTCGCTGGACGTGGTCGGCCGCGACAACGCCACCTTCGAGACCGACTACCCGCACGTCGACTCGACCTTCCCGCACACCAAGGAGGTCGCCCTCGACCACGTGAAGGGCCTCGACGACGAGACCGTCCACAAGCTGATGCGGGGCAACGCGATCCGCATGCTCGACCTGGACCTCGACACGTAATGGACCTCGCCTGCACCGACGAGGAGGAGGACTTCCGCGCCCGGCTGCGCGCGTGGCTCGGCGACGTGCTGCCGGGCCTGCCCCCCAGGCCCTCGCCCGACGACTGGCCCGGGCGGCGCGCGTACGACCTCGGCTGGCAGCGGATGCTGTACGACGCCGGGTACGCGGGGCTGCACTGGCCCGTCGACGCGGGCGGCCGGGGCGCCACCCCGACCCAGCACCTGATCTTCCTGGAGGAGACCGAGAAGGCGGGTGCGCCCTACGTGGGCGCCAACTTCGTCGGGCTGCTGCACGCCGGGCCGACCGTCGCCGCCGAGGGCACCGCCGCACAGCGGGCCCGCTGGCTGCCTCCCGTGCTGCGCGGCGAGGAGGTCTGGTGCCAGGGTTTCTCCGAGCCGGACGCGGGCTCGGACCTGGCGGCGCTGCGCACCCGCGCGCGGCGGGACGGCGACGACTACGTGGTGAGCGGGTCGAAGATCTGGACCTCCCACGCGGAGGTGGCGGACTGGTGCGAGCTGCTGGTGCGGACCGATCCCGAGGCCCCCAGGCACCGCGGCATCTCGTGGCTGGCGCTGCCCATGGACGCGCCGGGCGTCACCGTCCGCCCGCTGCGCACGCTCGCGGGCTCGACCGAGTTCGCGGAGGTCTTCCTCGACGAGGTGCGGGTCCCGGTGGCCAACCGGGTCGGCGCCGAGAACGACGGCTGGCGCGTGACCATGGTGACGCTGTCCTTCGAGCGCGGTACGGCCTTCGTCGGCGAGGTCGTCGCCTGCCGCCGGGTGCTCCGCGAACTCGCCGGCCGGGCCCGCCGCGACGGCCGCTGGGACGACGCCGTGCTGCGCCGCCGCCTCGGCCGGCTGAACGCCGAGTTCCGAGCGCTGTGGCGGCTCACGCAGTGGAACGTGAGCGAGGCGCAGCGGACGGGCGGGGTGCCGGGCGTCGGCGGGTCCGTCTTCAAGCTGCGGTACTCCCACGCGCGCCAGGAGCTGTACGACGCGGCGGCGGAGGTGCTCGGGCCCGGCGCGCTGGACGCCGGGCACGAGTGGACGCACGACCGGCTGTCGTCGCTGTCGTACACGATCGCCGCCGGCACCTCGCAGATCCAGCGGAACATCGTGGCCGAGCGGATCCTGGGCCTACCGAAGGGGCGGTGACGGCTCTCCGTGCACTTCCAACTCACCGACGACCAGAAGGCGTTGCGGACGGGTGTGCGAGCGCTGCTCGAAGGGCGCCTGGGCGGCGGGGCGCTGCGTGCGGCGGTGGACCGCGGCGGTCTGGACCGGGCGCTGTGGCGCGAACTCGGCGCGGCGGGGTTCTTCGCGCTGCGGCTGCCCGAGGAGGACGGCGGGGTCGGCCTCGGCCTGCCGGAGGCCGTGCTCGCCTTCGAGGAGGCCGGGCGCGTGCTGCTGCCCGGACCGCTGGTGGCCACGCACCTGGCCGCCGGGACGGTGGCCGGGGCGGCCACCGGCGAGACGGTGGTGACGGCCGCGTACGGCGGACTCGTGGAGTGGCTGGACGACGCGGACGTCGTGGGCGATCCGGGACCGCCGGCGATGGATCCGGTGGCGGGGGCCGTGCCGCTGCGGTCCGTCGACCCGCTCACCCCGCTGCACCGGGTGCCCGTCCGTGCGCCGCTCGATCCCGTCGTCGTCCTCCTCACGGCGGCCGAACAGCTGGGCGGCGCCGCCCGCACCTGTGAGCTGGCGGTGCAACACGCCCGGGCACGCGAACAGTTCGGCCGGCCGATCGGCGCCTTCCAGGCGGTGCAGCACCTGTGCGCCGAGATGCTGGTCCGGGTGGAGACGGCGCGAGCGGCCGTCTACGCGGCCGCCGTCACCGCCGACCCGCGGGACGTCGCCGCCGCCCGGCTGCTGGCCGACGAGGCGGCCGTCCGCGGCGCCCGGGACTGCCTCCAGGTGCACGGCGGCATGGGCTTCACCTGGGAGTCCGACGTCCATCTGTATCTGAAACGGGCGTGGGTGCGCACGCAAAGAACGGGATCGGCTACGGAGAGTGAGGAGATGCTGGCCGCGGATCTGCTGTCCGGATCGGCGTGGTGAGGCTCTGTGCAGGGGCGCGGGGCAGGCGCCCGACGGGAATGTCGCGGACTGTGGCATACCGGAATCACAGAGCGTCGAGACCGGGTCGTGTCCTATGCGTGACTCGTCACGGCCTGGAGTCGGCGGCGCGCTCCGGTACCTTGTGTGGGATGCGAGTGGTTCTGAGGCCGGACCATACCGGTGCTGCCCCCGAGGCGGCGCCGGACCCGGCGATGCGCGCCGCTCGCAGGGCTGGACGGACCGTCGTCCGGGCCTGTTCGACTCCCCGTTACGAGCGTCGCACAGTATGCCGTATGCGTACTCCTTCGCGCTGGAATATGCCCGAAGCGCTTGTTGGGGTGACTGTACGTCAACCATGCTGTCTCTCAAGGGAATCACGTTCCGTGACCCTGGTTCTGGCCATGCAGGCGATGGCCACGATCGTGGCCCTGGTGAGGCGCGAGGCGATGTGTCCGCCGGTTCGGATGGTGTGAGCGGTGCAGGTGCTTCAAGTGCAGCTGGAGATCCGGCCCGACCCCGCTGAGGTGGGGCGTGCCAGGCGCTGGGCCCGTTCGCGGCTCGCGGTGTCCGGTATAGAGGCCGACGAACCACTGGCCGAGACGCTGATCCTGCTCGTGTCCGAGCTGGTCACCAACGCGGTCGTGCACACCGGCTGTCCGGCCGTGCTGCGCCTCCAGTTGCACGGGACGCGGGACGAGCCAGCCGGTGCGCCGGCCGGCACGGTCCGCCTGGAGGTGGCCGACTCCAGTGCCTGCCCCCCGGCGCCGCGCCACGCGCAGGGCGACGACACCAACGGCCGGGGCCTGGAGCTGGTCGACGGCCTCGCCGACCGCTGGGGCTGGAGTCCCGAGGGTGCCGGCAAGCGCATCTGGTGCGAGGTGGACCGCTGCGCTCCGGGTGTCGCGAGAGCGGTGGCGTTCCCGGCCTGTGAGGGATTCGCGTACGAGGCCGTGTAGCCCACCCCTGTCGTGGTGCGGGCCCGCCGGTGAAACGTGCATACATGCACGTGCGCGGCGTCCGCGGCGTGCTCCACGGCTGAATGCGCCGTGCAGTGCTTCCGTACGCGCTGTCGCAAAAGGGGTGTAGGTGATGAATACCCTGACGGGTGTTGACGTGCCGTGTCCGTTTGATCACGCTTGTGTTGAGCGATTCGCCGCGAGGGGACGCCGAGGGTTTCGGTGACGGAAGCCCTCGGCGAGTGCGGGTCGTGATTCGGCGTCGGTTCCCCGAGGGCCCGGAGGGGGCAGGGCGGGTACGCCGGAGCCGGATGGCGGCGCGCGGTGCCGAGCTCGGGGCGGGCAGTGACGCGCCGCCAGCCGATCCCCCGCCGCGGCCGCCACCGGTCGGCGCCGAGCGCGACGGCCGCCCGGGGCTCACAGCACGGCGACCGGAGCCACCGGTGAACCCGTGCCCCCGACGAACGGTTCGGGGGTGGCCGACAGCAGGAAGCTGTAGCGCCTCTCTTGTCCACAGGCTGTGGACAACTCTTCGAGATTCCAGTTCTGCCCCTGCAGCATCCCCATCTCGACGAGGTGGAGCGCGTGCACGGGCAGCCACAAGTCCTCTATTTCCGGAGGAAATATCTCAAAGGTCAGGGTGTCGTTCGCGACCGCGGCGACGTCTCGGGCGTGGAACCACTCCGGTGTGCGGACCGACAGGCCCGGCGAGGGGTAGCCGTACGCGTGTTTGTCGCCCGCGAGGCACACCTGGATCTGGCCGGTGCGCACGAGGACGATGTCGCCCGCGCGCACGCGAGTGCCCGCCAGTTCCTCGGCGGCGTCGAGATCCTCGGGCGTCACGGCGTGACCCCCGTCCAGGCGGTCCTCGCCCCTGGCCCGGGCGACGTCGAGCAGGACGCCGCGCGAAACGATGTGCCGCGGCTTGTCGATACCCCCGAAGGCCGCTCCGCCGTGCGGGGTGATCGAGTCGGCCGGGCGGCCGTTGTAGAGCCTCCCCGAGTGGGAGACGTGGGGGAGCGCGTCCCAGTGCGTGGCCGCCTGGAGTCCCATGGTCACCACGTCGTCGCTGCAGGCGACGGTGCCCGGGCCGAACAGCTCCTGGTTGATCTGCACCATCACGTGCAGGGGGTTGACCCGTCCCGGGATCATGCCGGTCTGCACCCCGTCCTGCTGCAGGGGGAGCGCGAGCGGGATCCGGCGGCCCGTGCGGACACTCGCCACGGCCTCCCGCACGACCGCGTCGGTGACGAGATTCAGCGTCCCGATCTCGTCGTCCGCCCCCCAGCGGCCCCAGTTGTTCACGCGCTCGGCGATGTCGTGGAACGCCGGATGCGGCGTCGGCAGTGACATGGGTCCTCCGCGGGGCTTGTCTCCGGGTGTCTGACGGGTCATAGAATCTAACGGTCCGTCAGAAACCGCGGGAAGGGGCCGACGTGGGGAACTTCTTGGCAGGCAAGGTCATCGCCGTGACCGGGGCGGGCCGGGGGATAGGCCGCGCCGTCGCGCTCGCCGCGGCGGCCCAGGGGGCGCGTGTCGTCGTCAACGACTACGGGGTGTCCGTCGAGGGCGCCGAACCGACCAGCGAGGTGGCCGACGCGGTCGTCAAGGAGATCGGGGCGGCGGGCGGCGAAGCGGTGGCGGTGGCCGACGACATCTCCACGATGGCGGGCGGCCAGCGGGTGGTCGACACGGCCCTGGCGTCGTACGGGAGCATCGACGGCGTCGTGTGCGTGGCGGGGATCCTGCGGGAGCGGATGCTCTTCAACATGTCCGAGCAGGAGTGGGACCCGGTCGTCGCCACCCATCTGAAGGGCACCTTCACGGTCTTCCGCGCGGCTTCCGCCGTGATGCGCCGGCAGGGGTCCGGCACGCTGATCGGCTTCACCAGCGGCAACCACCAGGGGTCCGTCGCCCAGGCCAACTACAGCGCGGCGAAGGGCGGGATCATCTCGCTCGTCCGCAGTGCGGCGCTGGGCCTGCACAAGTACGGGGTCACCGCCAACGCGGTCGCACCGGTCGCCCGGACCCGGATGTCGGCGAACGTCCCCGTGGAACTCGCCGAGATCGGGGAGCCGGAGGACGTGGCGGCGCTCGTCGTCTACCTCCTGTCCGACCGTGCCCGCGAGGAGCGGATCACCGGCCAGGTCTACACGATCGCCGGCCCCAAGATCGCGGTCTGGGCCCAGCCGCGGGAGCTGCGGGCCGCCTACACCGAGGGCGCCTGGACGCCGGAGAGGATCGCGGACTTCCTCCCCGGCACCGTGGGAGTGGATCCGATGCCGCTGCTGGAGCGGGTCGAGGCGATGGCCCGGGCCGCCGCCGCGAAGGAACGCCCCAACGCGCAACCGGCCGCGGAAGTACCCGATGTGAGGCGGTGACCGTGGACTTCGGATTCGGTCCGCAGGACGAGGTCTTCCGCGCCGAGGTGCGCGCCTGGCTCGCGGAGAACCTCCCGGCCCGGCCCACCCGCCGGGGCTGGGAACGGCGGCTCGGCGCGGCCGGCTGGATCGGCCTCGGCTGGAGCGAGGACGGCTACGGCAACCGGACGGCGTCGCTCACGCAACAGGTCGTCTGGGCCGAGGAGTACGCCCGGGCCGAGGCGCCGGCCCGCACGGGCCACATCGGCGAGAAGCTGCTCGCCCCGACCCTCATCGCCCACGGGACACCGGAGCAGAAGGCCCGCTTCCTGCCCCCGGTCGCCCGCGGCGAGGAACTGTGGTGCCAGGGCTACAGCGAGCCGGGCGCGGGTTCGGACCTCGCGGGCGTGCGCACCGCCGCCGTACGCGAGGGGGACGCGTACCGCGTCACCGGGCAGAAGATCTGGACGTCCCTCGCCCACGAGGCCGACTGGTGCTTCGTCCTGGCCCGTACCCGGCCCGGCTCGGCCCGCCACCACGGACTGTCGTTCCTGCTCGTCCCCATGGACCAGCCCGGCCGCATCGAGGTCCGGCCGATCCGGCAGCTCACCGGCACGAGCGAGTTCAACGAGGTCTTCTTCGACGGGGCTTCGGCCCGCGCCGAGCACGTCGTCGGCGGGGAGGGCAACGGCTGGCGCGTGGCGATGAGCCTGCTCGGCTTCGAACGGGGCGTGTCCACGCTGGCCCAGCAGATCGGGTTCGCACGGGAGTTGGGGAGCGTGATCGAGACGGCCCTCGCCACGGGCGCGGCCGACGACCCCGTCGTACGCGACCGGCTCGTGCGCCAGTGGGCGGAGCTGCGCACGATGCGCTGGAACGCCCTGCGCACGCTGGGCACTTCGGGAGACGCCGAACCGGGGGCGCCGAGCGTGGCCAAGCTGCTGTGGGGGCGCTGGCACCAGCGGCTGGGCGAGCTGGCCCTGCAGGTGCGGGGGGCCGCCGCGGCCGTCGGACCCGCGGACTGGTCGCCGGAGCTGCCGTACCGCATCGACGACCTCCAGCACCTGTTCCTCTTCAGCCGGGCCGACACCGTCTACGGCGGCTCGGACGAGATCCAGCGCACGATCATCGCCGAGCGCGTGCTCGGCCTGCCGAAGGAGCCGCGGGGATGACCCGGGGCAGAGGGGAGCCGGTGCGATGCGAGGCGTGATCTTCGACGGGCAACAGACACGGGTCGTGGACGACCTGGAGGTACGCGATCCGGGACCCGGCGAGGTGCGGGTGTCGATCTCCGCAGCCGGACTCTGCCACAGCGATCTTTCCGTGGTGGACGGCACCATCCCCTTCCCCGTTCCCGTGGTGCTGGGGCACGAGGGCGCCGGGGTCGTCGAGGCGGTGGGCGCGGGCGTCACGCACGTACGGGCCGGGGACCATGTCGCGCTGTCCACGCTCGCCAACTGCGGTGCCTGTGCCGAGTGCGACCGGGGGCGGCCGACCATGTGCCGCAAGGCGATCGGGATGCCGCAGCAGCCGTTCACCCGGGGCGGCCGGCCGCTCTTCCAGTTCGCCTCCAACTCGGCCTTCGCGGAACGGACCGTGGTCAGGGCGGTGCAGGCGGTCCGGATCCCCGAGGACATCCCGATGCCGTCCGCCGCGCTGATCGGCTGCGGAGTGCTGACCGGAGTGGGAGCCGTGCTGAACCGGGCGCGGGTGGAGCACGGGGACACCGTGCTCGTCATCGGCGCGGGCGGCATCGGGCTCAACGTCGTCCAGGGGGCCCGGATCGCGGGCGCCCGGCGGATCGTCGCGGTGGACGCCAACCCGGCCAAGGAGGAGACGGCCCGGCGGTTCGGCGCCACGGACTTCCTCACCTCCACGGACGGCGTGACCGACGTCCTGCCCACCGGCGCGGACCACGCCTTCGAGTGCGTCGGCCGGGTCGAACTCGTCCGCCGGGCCGTCGACCTGCTCGACCGGCACGGGCAGGCGGTCCTCCTCGGTGTCCCGCCGGCGACCGCCGAGGCGTCCTTCCTCGTGTCGTCGATGTACCTGGACAAGTCGATCCTCGGCTGCCGCTACGGCTCCTCGCGCCCCCAGCGCGACATCGCCCGGTACGCCGAGCTCTACCGGCTCGGACACCTGCTGCTGGACGAACTGGTGACGAAGACGTACCCCGTCGAGGACTTCGAGAAGGCGGCGGACGACGCCCACCAGGGGCGGGTGGCGCGGGCGGTGCTGACCTTCTAGCGGGCGGCGGCCGCCGTTCCCCCGCGGAGCGGACGCCCCTCGGGAGGCGGGCGGCACACGGCTCACGGGTCGTGCGGCACGCGTCTCGCGGGTCGTGCGGCAGGCGTCCCGAGGGTCGGGCGGGTACGCCTCGCCGGGCGCTCGCCAGGGCCCTCGCCGGGCGGACCGGCCGCCGGCTCCGCGCGAGGGCCCCGGACGCTCGGCCCGGCGCGACCGTCCGGTACGCCCGTCGCCGGCAGGTTCGGACGGGGCGGGCGCGGAGTTGTCCACAGGCTCGGGAAATTCCGTGGGCGGTGTCGGCGGGGTCCCCTAACGTCGTCGCATGAGCTATCGCGACGTCGCCTCCCGGCAGGTCCTGGCCTGGGCGGTCGTGGCCGTCGGCGCCCGGCTGCCGGTGGCCATGGCCCCGCTGGCCCTGGTCTTCCTGGTCCGCGAGCGGCCCGGCGGTTACGCGCTGGGAGCCGTCCTCGCGGCGGCCTACGTGGTCGGCGAGATCGTCGGCGCGCCCCTGCTGGGCATGCGGATGCCTCCGGAGCGCGCACGCTTCGCCCTGGCCGCGGGCCTGGCGGCCGGAGCGGCCGGGTTCGCGGGCCTCGGCGCGCTCCCGCAGGCGCACGCCGCGGTCCTCGCGGCCTTCGCGTTCCTGGCCGGAGCCGCGCCCGCCGCGGTCCCCGGCGGCCTGCGGACCCTGCTCACCGGCATCGTCCCGAAGCGGGCCGTCGCCCAGGCGCTGTCGACCGAGTCGATGCTGATGTCCGGCATCTGGGCGCTGTCCCCGGCAGCGGTCACCGGTCTCGCGCTGGGCGTCGCTCCCGCGGTGCCGCTGCTGCTGGGCGCCGCCCTGATGGGGGCGTCCGTGGCGGGCCTGTGGCTGCTGCCCGCCGGGTGGGCGGCCGACGCGCGGGACCGGGGCGGCGTCTCGATGCCGCGGCTGCTCGCCCGCGCCTGGCCGGTGTACGTGACGGGCGCGGCGAGTCTCTCCCTGCTCGCCCTCGCCGAACTCGTCCTGCCCGCCCTCCTGGAGCAGCGCGGGATCGGCGTCGGCTGGTCGGGCCCGCTGCTCTCGGGGTTCGCGCTGGGATCGGGCGTGGGCGCGTTCGTGTACGGCCTGCGCGCCTGGCCCGGGGACCTGCGGACCCGCAGTGTCGTGCTGATGGCCGGCGTCTCGGCGTGCGTGGCGCTGGTCGCGCTGATACCGGCCGCCGGCGGGATGGCCGCCGTACTCGTCGTCGCCGGCGTGCTGCAGGCCGGCGCGATGCTCACCCGCAACCTGTCACTGCGCGAGGTGCTCCCGCCGAGCGCGCTGGCCGCGGGCTATTCGGTGATGTACGCGGCGGTCGGCGCGGGGTACGCGGTCACCGGCTCCCTCGCGGGCGCCCTGCTGCACTTCGTCGCGCCCTCGACGGCCGTGCTGGCCGGGGTGGCCCTGACGCTGGTGCTCACGGCGGTCGGTGCGGTGGGGGAGGGGCGCTCGACGGCGTCCGCCGCGGCGGCGGGGTCAACCGGCCCCGGCGACCGTGCTGTTCTCGCCTCCCCGGCCGCTCCCGCCGCCGGCCCCGCCCCCGTTGGCGGCCCGGAAGGTGCGGCGGTACGCGGTGGGGGTGACGCCGAGGGCGGCCTGTAGGTGCTGGCGCATCGACTGGGCCGTGCCGAAGCCCGCGTCCCGGGCCACCTGGTCGATGGAGAGACCGCTGGACTCCAGGAGGTGACGGGCCCGTTCGACGCGCTGCCGGGTGAGCCACTGCCCCGGGCTGATCCCGGCCTCCTCGCGGAAGCGGCGCGTGAACGTGCGCACGGACATGTTCTCCTGCTCCGCCATGTCGCGCAGCTGGATCGGTTCGTGGAGGCGGCCCAGCGCCCAGGCGCGGGCGGCCGTCGTGGTCGCCACCTGCGGCTCGGGGAGGGGCCGGTGGACGTACTGGGCCTGACCGCCGTCCCGGTGCGGCGGCACCACGGTACGGCGGGCCACGTCGTTGGCGACGGCGGTGCCGTGGTCGCGGCGGACGAGATGGAGGCAGAGGTCGAGCCCGGCGGCGACACCGGCCGAGGTCAGGACGTCGCCGTCGTCGACGAAGAGGACGTCCGCGTCCACCTTGATCTCCGGGAAGAGCCGCTGGAAGTGCTCGGCGGAGGCCCAGTGCGTGGTGGCGGGGCGCCCGTCGAGCAGACCGGCGGCGGCCAGGACGTAGCTTCCGGTGCAGATGGAGACGAGTCGCGTGCCGGGCCGGATGCGGGCCAGGGCGGCGGCCAGTTCGGGTGTCAGCACGCCCTCCTCGTGGACCGGGCCGAGCTCGTAGGAGGCGGGGACGACCACGGTGTCGGCGGTGGCCAGCGCCTCCGGGCCGTTCTCCACGAGTACGGAGAAGTCGGCGTCCGTCTCGACGGGCCCGGGCGGGCGGACCGAGCAGGTGATCACGTCGTACAGTCTGCGCCCTCCGGCGTCCCTGGCGAGTCCGAAGATCCGCCGGGGGATGCCCAGTTCGAAGGGCAGCAGCCCGTCGAGCGCGAGGACGACGACGCGGTGCCGGCGCAGGGGGGTGGGTCCGGCGCCGTCCGGAAGCGCGTGGGAGGCGGTGACCGTATCCGTATCCGTACCCTCGGCCGCCGTCGTGGCGGCAGGACTGCCGGTCCCCGCGCCGACGCCTGGGCCGCCGGTTCCCGCGTCCGGGGCGGGCACGCGGGTGTCCGCGGCCGGGGTGTCTGCCGCGCCGGTGTCCGCGGCCGGGGTGTCCGGGGCGGGGGCGCTGTCCCCGGGGCGCGGAGAGGTGAGGGCCATGGCCCGATCCTAGCGAATGCTGTCCTTCGGGCCACTCGTTCGCATGGATCGCACCCCCGAAGCTCTATGACGTGACCCAGACATCCGAAGCCACCGCCGCCGGACCGGAGACCGGACCCGCCGGACCGCCCCGCCGCACCCGCGTCCACCGCGCCTGGTTCGTCGCCGCCGTGACCTTCGTGACGATCATCGGTGCGGCCGCCTTCCGTTCGCTCCCCGGCCTGCTCATCGACCCGCTGCACCAGGAGTTCGACTGGTCGCGCGGCACGATCGGCGCGGCGGTGTCGGTCAATCTCGCCCTCTACGGACTGACGGCCCCCTTCGCCGCCGCCCTCATGGACCGCTTCGGCATCCGCCGGGTGGTCGCGATCGCCCTGATGGTGATCGCCCTCGGCTCGGGCGCGACCGTGTGGATGACGGCGCCCTGGCAACTGCTGCTCTGCTGGGGACTCCTGGTCGGCCTCGGCTCGGGTTCCATGGCGCTCGCCTTCGCCGCCACGGTCACCAACCGCTGGTTCACACAGCGCCGGGGCCTCGTGACCGGCATCCTGACCGCGGCTTCGGCCTCCGGTCAGTTGATCTTCCTTCCCCTGCTCTCCTGGATCATCACGGAGCACGACTGGCGTCCCGCGGCCGTGACGGTGTCCCTGGCGGCCCTCGCGGTGGTCCCCTTCGTCTGGCTGCTGCTCCGCGACCACCCGGCCGACGTGGGCATGAAGCCGTACGGCGCGACGGAGTTCGTGGAGAAGCCCCCGCCCGTGCCGGGCGCGGCGCGCCGGGCGCTGACGGTGCTGTTCTCCGCCGTCAGGACGGGGCCCTTCTGGCTGCTGGCGGGCAGCTTCGCGATCTGCGGCGCCTCCACCAACGGCCTCATCCAGACCCACTTCGTGCCCGCGGCCCACGACCACGGCATGCCGATCACGGCGGCCGCCTCGCTGCTCGCCGTCATCGGCGTCTTCGACGTGGTCGGCACGGTGGCCTCCGGCTGGTTCACCGACCGCTTCGAACCGCGCCGGCTGCTGGCCGTGTACTACGCGCTGCGCGGTGTCTCGCTGCTGTTCCTGCCCATGCTGCTGGCGCCGGGCGTCCGCCCGCCGATGCTCTTCTTCATCGTCTTCTACGGCCTCGACTGGGTCGCCACCGTCCCGCCCACCCTGGCCCTGTGCCGCGAGCAGTACGGCGAGGACAGCGCGATCGTCTTCGGCTGGGTCCTCGCCTCCCACCAGGTGGGGGCCGCCCTCGTCGCCTTCCTCGGCGGCGTGGCACGCGACGTCTTCGGCTCGTACGACGTCGTCTGGTACGCCTCCGGGGCGCTGTGCGCGGCGGCGGCCCTGATGGCGCTGGTGATCCGGCGGCGGCCGGTCCGGCCGGTCGTGGCGCCCGCGGGGGCGGCGGTCTGAGTCCTCGGCCGGTTCGGAGCCTGGCCTAGCGGAAACGGCCTCGGTGGAAGAGCAGCGGCGGGCGGTCGTCGGCGGACGCGCCGAGCGCGGCCACCCGTCCCACCACCACGAGATGATCGCCGCCGGTGTGGACCGCGTGGATCGTGCAGTCGATCCACGCGAGGGCGCCCGTGAGGCGCGGGGCGCCGGAGGAGGGCGCGGCGTCGTACGCGACGCCGGCGAACTTGTCCGCGCCGCTCACCGCGAAGCCGCGGCACAACTCCCCCTGGTCCGCGGCCAGTACGTTCACGCAGAAGACGCCCGCGCGGGCGATGCGGGGCCAGGTCGCCGACGTACGCCCGACCATGAAGGCGACCAGCGGCGGGTCGAGGGAGAGGGCGGAGAAGGACTGGCAGGCGAAACCGGCCGGGCCCTCCTCGCCGGCGGCGGCCGGGGCGGTCACCACGGTGACGCCGGTCGCGAAGCTGCCGAGGACCCGCCGGTACTCGGACTGCTCCACCGGCGCCCGCTCGTCGTCGCCGACCGCACGCAGATCGGGTCGCGGCAGCGCCTCGACGGGCTTCGCGACAGTGGGGGCTCCGGCCGACCTGAGGTAGCGGACGGCGGCGGCCGCCATCCCTGCGTGTCCCATCACGCCTGCCATTGAAGCTGACGGTTCGTCAGATGGGAAGGGGTGGGCGGGCGACGTTCGGGCTCCCCGCGGCGGCGGCACATGGGCGGCGCGGGCCGTCCACTCCGGGGGAACCCCCTGCGCAGGCGGCTCGCGGCGCCCCGTATGTTCGCCCCATGGGGTGGGACAACACGGCGCACGAGCCCGCGCGAACGAGTCCGGTCCGGGCGATCGGCGCCGTCAACGCGGCGGCGGCCCTCTGCGCGGCACAGCTGCCCGCGGCCGGGCTCGCCGTCTACGTGGCGACCTCGGGCGGTGACGACTACGGCGCCGGATACGGAGGCGGGCTCGCGGCCCTCGGCTTCCTCTGCATGGCGGTCTTCGCCCCGCCGGCCCTGTTCCTCGTGGGCGGGATCCACGCCGCCGCGTACACGATGCCCGCGGCCGGCCTCGCCCGGCTCGCGCTCCGGCGGCTCGGCGGCCGGGAGTGGGCCTGGCACCTCGGGTTCGTCGCCCTCCTCGGGGCGCTCTGGGCGAGCCCGGCCGCACTGTACGGCGGCCGGACCTGGCTCGTCGCGGCCGCGCTGATCACGCTGTCCGGCGTGCTGCCCGTGCTGGGCGCCGCGTACCTGCGCGGGCGGGCCCGCACGCCGGCGCGGACGTGGGGGGTTTGGGGCATCTGGTGGCGGGCCGGGGTGGCGGCGTTCGGGCTCGTCCTGGTGGTCGCGGCGGGCGGCGTGGCGGCGTCCGTCACGGGTCTCGTCGGGACGTACGAGCCGCCGGTGCTGTCCGCGCGGGAGGTGGCCGGGGTCTGGCGGGGCGACGACGGCGCCGAACTGCGGCTGCGCCCGGACGGCCGCGTGGAGTTCACCGACCTGCCGACCGAGCCCGCATCCGGCGACCTGGGTCGCAAGGACCTCACGACCTGTGACGGGACCGGGAACTGGCTCCTGGACCGGGACGGCCGCCACGACGCGTACCTGGAGGAGGGGCCCGCGGAACGGGACGGCGTACTGGTCCGCGCCCGCGGCCGGTGCGGCAGGGACACGTTCTGGACCATCGGCGGAACCGAGGCGGAGCCCGAACTGTTCGTGCTGTTCGGGGACCCCGACGCCGGGGAGCTGCGGATCCTCACGCGGCGAGGGGACGCCTGACCCGGAGCCCCGCCCGACGGGTCCCCGTCATGCCTCGCTCGGGCCGCTGCCGCTGCCGCTGCCGCTGCCGTCGCGCGCCAGCCAGCCCACGGCGTGGGCCACCGCGGGAGCGAGCCCGAACAGCCGCGCGTCCGCGCTGCCGACCCGGCCGCGGCGCACCGCCCCCGCGGCCTCGTACGCCTCCCCCAGTTCGGCGAACGGGGACGCGTCGAGCAGGACGTCGCGGTACCGGTACCAGCGGCGCCGCTGCGGGGGCGGTGCCGCGACGACGCACGCGTACGTGTGCCGCGGACGCCCCGGGACGCGGTACTCGGCGAGATGGAAGGCGGTGCACACGTCGAAACCGACGCCCAGCAACAGCACCCGCGCCCCGAGTTCCTCCAGCCGGGCCAGCGGTGACTCCTCCCCCAGATGGCAGTCCGGGGCGTGGCCGGCCGTGACGTACCGCGCGCTTGCGCCCAGGGCGGCGAAGGAACTCTGCGGGTGGGCGCTGCGCTCGGCACCGTCGCGGCTCCGTACCCGCTCGGAGAGGACGCCCACGCCGAAGCTCGGGCTGCTCGACGGGTCGAACGCCGGCACCTTGTCCCGTTCCGCCGCCCAGGTCTCCTCCGGCACCGCGTACCCCCGGGTGCCCGGCCACCGGGACGGGTCGGAGTTGTCCGGGGTCTGGGTGTAGACGGCGAGGGTCCCCGTGGGGCCCAGGACCTCGCACAGGGCGTCCACCACGGTGTCGACGCCACCGCGGACGGGCCCGAGGGCGTGCAGCGAGGCGTGCACGAGGACGGTGTCGCCCGCGGTGAGCCCGAGCCCGCGCAGATCGTCCACGAGGTCGCGCCGCTCGCGCAGCCGGCCGGTGACGACGGGTGCGCGCCGTACGGCCTCGCGCAGTCCGCCCACGAAGCGCTCGCCGGCGGGCAGCAGTTCCCCGCTGCCCAGCAGCGTGCCCGCCGCGTCCTCGGTGTGCCCGCGCCAGGTCCGGTACTCCTCCCGGGCCCGCCGTCCGCCCGTTCCCGCGGCGACTTCGGCGCGCCAGAAATCGGTGACGCCGAGATGGGCGTACGTGTCCTGGAGCAGGGCGCCGGCCGGTCGGTCCTCGGACCGCCGGGGCGCCCGGTCACGGGTGTCCGACGCAGCGGAGTGCAGCGGCAACAGGTCCAGCAGCGAACCCAGTTGGACGCGCAGGAACTCGCGGACGAGGGTGAGCGCGAGCAGGACGGGGTCGTCGGGGAGCGAAGCGGCGACGGCGCCGTAGGCGCGGCGGGCAGCGGAACCGACCGCGGTGCCGTCGGGACCGGGGCGCAGCGGCACCAGCGCCCCGAGGCAGGCGGACACGGCCTCGGCGTGCCAGGGGTGGCGCCGGACGAGGACCTCCCAGGCGCCCTCCAGCGCCTCCTGCCACCGCAGCACCTGCTTGTCGTCGAGCGGGTCGGCGAGGGCGTGGCCGGGCATGTCCCGGAGGGGGCCGCTGTCGGCGAGCCGCAGTTCGAGGACGTGTCCGTCGCACACCGTGCGCACCACCGGCCAGCTGCCGTGGCGGTCGCCGTCCAGGAGGCGCTCCAGCCAGCCCAGGTCGACGTGCTCGTTGCGGTCCAGGGCACCGAGGGCGCGGGCCAGCCCCTCGTCGAGGAACGGGTGCAGCATCACCGCGAGCCAGCCCCGCCGGTCCCGCTCGTTCAGCTCCACCAGCCGCCCGTACACCGCCTGGACGCCGCGCCCGGCGTCCGGCGGACCCGCGGCTGCGGTGCGCCGCAGCGCCTGCGCGAGCAGCATTCGCTTGCTGAGCTGCCCGGCACGCAGCCGGGCCACGGCGTCCGCGCCGCCCCGGGCGCGGGCGAGATCGGCGAAGGTGGCCGGGCCGATCACGTGCGGGGCGGGTCCGGCGGAACCCCGGGCACTGCGGAGACCCTCGGCGACGGGGCTCACCGGGCGGCCTCCGACAGCGCGGTGGGCCGCTCGGCTCCGACCGCCGGCGACTCGTCCCCGCGGCTCACGACAGGGACCCGGCCCAGGGCGTGTCCGCGGACGGGCCAGGATCGCACGGTGAACGCCGACTGCCGTGCAGGAACGGTCCTTTGACGGCCGTCCGGTCCGGCGGTCGGGGGGTTGCTGGCGGGCATCGGCATCGGCATCGGCATCGTCGCTCGGATATGTCGGTGGAGAGGCGGATCCCGGAATCCCAGGAGTCCACGAATCCTAGGTATCCGGGTGCCGGCCCGGTCGTCGGGCACCGGTTGTTACGCCGTTCAGGTGGTAGGGCGTTCAATGTCGGAGCCGGGGCGCCTGCCACCCGGTACGGGCCGGACGGCCGGGTGCCCGTGGCCGCGCGTCTCCCGGGCACGCCGCATCCGTCTCCGGCCGGTGCGTCGGCGTACGGGGCATCGTCGTACCCGGGCGGCCCGGGGCCAAGTCGTCGTGGAGCGACGGAAGGAAGTTGGCCGAAAAATCGGCGGAGGCTTCCGGGCGGCGCGGAACGGACGGCGGGGGAAGCGCTACGTCGAGAGGCGCCGCACGTCGCGGAGCACAGGGGCGAGCACGGTGTCCGGCAGACTGCTCAGCTCCTCCATCGGCATGTCCGAGACGTTCACCAGGGCCGAGACGAGCTCGGATTCCGTCGCGTCCGCCAGAGCCGAGACGCACTCGGATCCGCTCACTCCGCCTCGCACGTGGTACGCCCTTCCGTCGGGTGGCCCGCGCGCTCGAAACACCTGGCCGCGGTTCGTCACCGGCAGCGGCGGGGGCATGGAGCCTAATGGCTGCACGGCGGTAGCGGATGCCCATTGCCGCGACGAGGTTCGGTGGCGGCTCAGCGCCCCCGGTAGTCGGGGCTCCGCCGTGCCACGAAGCTCGCCACGCCCTCCTGGGCGTCCGCCGTCGTCATGTTGATCTCCTGGGCGGCCGCCTCCGCCGCGAAGGCGGTGGCGCGGTCGCCGTCCAGGGAGGCGTTGACCAGCTGCTTGGTGAGGGCGAGGGCGCGGGTCGGGCCCGTCGCCAGGCGTTCCGACCAGGAACGCGCCGTCTTGTGGAGGTCCTCGGCGGGGACGACCCGGTTGACGAGCCCGAACCGCTCGGCGTCCGCGGCGGTGAGGGCGTCCCCGAAGAACATCAGCTCCTTCGCGCGCTGCGGGCCGATCAGGCGGGGGAGCAGATAGGCGCCCCCGCCGTCCGGGACCAGTCCCCGGCGTACGAACACCTCGATGAACGTGGCCGATTCGGCCGCGAGGACCAGATCGCAGGCGAACGCGAGATGCGCGCCGATTCCTGCGGCGGTCCCGTTCACGGCCGCGATCACCGGCTTCTCGCAGTCCAGGACGGCGGAGACGAGGCGCTGCGCACCGAGCCGGATGGTGCGGGCCACGTCGCCGGATACGCGGTCGCCGCCGGCCGGTGTGCCGCGCAGATCCGCGCCCGCGCAGAAGCCGCGTCCGGTGGCCGTGAGGACGACGGCCCGGACACCGGGGTCGGCGGACGCCTCGCCGAGGAGCGCGACTACGCGTTCGCGCTGGTCGCGGGTGACGGCGTTCATCGCCTCGGGACGGTTCAGGGTGATCCAGGAGACGGCGTTGTCAGTGGCGTGCAGTACCAATGAGTCGAGGGATTTCTCCGGGTCGTTCGGTTCTCGGACGCTGTGGTCGTCTTGGGTGTCATGGGGCTCCCGAGGGCTTTTGTGCTCACGGCTCGGAGGGGTGTCGGCGGAGGACGTGTCGGGGGAGGACGCCATGGGGGAGCTCCGTTTCGTACGGCGGGTCGCGGTGGTGGCGGCGCGGGTGCGGTGGACCTGGCCCGCCTCGCCGGTCCACGCGTGGATGCGGGCGGTCCGGGGTGTGCTGCCGGGCCGGTGTTCAGTGGCAGACGGCCAGCGCGTCCAGCGCCACGGCACCCTGCCCCCGGGGGAGCACCATCAGCGGATTGATGTCCAGCTCCGCGATGTCGTCGCCGAGCTCCAGCGCCATCCGCTGCACCCGGAGGATCACCTCGACGAGCGCGTCCACGTCGACGGGAGGGCCTCCGCGTACGCCGTCGAGGAGCGCCCGCCCCCGCAGTTCCCTCAACATGCTCCGTGCCTGGTCCTCCGCGAAGGGCGGCACCCGTACCGCCGCGTCCCGCAGCACCTCGACGAGGACACCGCCGAGCCCGACGGTGACGGTCGGGCCGAAGAGCGCGTCGTGGGTGACGCCGAGGAACATCTCGACGCCCCGCTCGACCATCTGGCACACCAATATGCCGTCCAGCTGGATCCCCTCGTAGCGCGCGATGTCGGTCAGCTCCCGGTAGGCGTCCCTGACCTGGCTCGCGGAGGTCAGGCCCACCTTCACCAGGCCCAGTTCGGTCTTGTGGGCGATCTGCGCGCCGGACGCCTTCATGACGACCGGGTAGCCGACCAGGCTCGCCGCGCGCACGGACGCCGCGGCGCTGGTCACCAGCTGCTCGCGCGGCACCCGGATGCCGTACGCCCGCAGCAGCTGCTTCGCCGCGTGTTCGCTCAGCTGCTGGCCCGGCCTCATCAGGGCCTGCGCCTTGCGGAAGGAGGGCGAGGGCGTGCGGGGCGCCTCGTCGAAGGGCGAGCGGTACGCGGCCGCGAACCGGTGGTGTTCGAGGTGGGCGCGTACGGCGGTGATGCAGTTGGCGAAGGTACGGAAGGTGGCGACCCGCGACGACCCGAGCAGCGTCTCGCGGTACGCGGCCTCCGTGCCGACCGGCGATCCCCACACCACGCAGACCAGCTTGTCCGTCTGCTCCGCCGCGTCCACGAGGTCCTGCGCGAGCCGGTCGCTCATCGGGGGGAACGGCCCGGTGATGGGACAGATCAGCACCCCGACCGAGGGGTCGGCGAGAATCGCGTCGATGATCTTCCGGCCGCGCGGGTCGCCCACCGGGTGGCCGCCGTTGTCGACGGGATTGGCGACGTTCAGGTACTCGGGTATCCACGTGTGGAGTTCCGCCTGCTTGGCGGGGGAGAGCGAGGGCAGCGACAGCCCGGCCGCGGTCGCCAGGTCCGCGAAGTGCGCCCCCGTACCGCCCGAGATCGAATAGACGACGACGCCGTCGGCCCGCGGGGCGCGGGCCCGGGCCAGCAGGGCGGCGGTGTCCTGGAGTTCGTCCAGTCCGTCGACGCGGATCACGCCGTACTGCCGCATCGCGGCGTCCACCACCGCGTCCGAGCCGGTCAGCTTGCCGGTGTGCGAGGCGGCCGTGCGGGCTCCGGCCTCCGTGCGGCCCACCTTGACCGCGACGACCGGCACCCCGCGGCGGACGGCCCGGTCGGCGGCGAGCAGAAAGGAACGGCCGTCCTTCAGTCCCTCGACGTAGCAGGCGATGGCGCCCACCTCGGGCTGCTCGGCGAAGTAGGAGATGAAGTCGGCGGTCTCCAGGTCGGCCTCGTTGCCGGTGGGGGCCCAGTGCGAGAGGCGGATGCCGAGTTCCTGGAGGGCGAAGACCGGTCGGCCCTGGTGGCCGGACTGGGTGATGAGCGCGATCGCGGGACCGTCGAGGTCGTCGCGGAACCGTTCGAAGGCGTTGAGATTGGTGTTCGGCCCGAGCAGCCGCAGGCCGGAGCGGGCGACGGCGGCGGCGAGGCGGGACTGCGCCGCCGCGCCCTCGGCCCCGGTCTCCGCGAACCCGGAGGCGAAGGCGACCGCGAACTTCACCTTGGCCTCGGCCAGTTCCTCGATGACGGGCACGGGGTCGCCGACCAGGAGTACGGCGAGATCGACCTGTTCGGGCAGGTCGCCGAGGGAGGGTGAGCAGGGGATGCCGAAGACGGACGTACGGGTGGGGTGCACGGGGTGGAGCCGGGCGCCGACCCGCTCGGCCCAGGCGACCAGTTGCCGGGTGATCCCGGCGTTCGGCCGGCCTTCGGCGTCGGAGGCGCCGATCACGGCCACGGACTCCGGACGGAAGAAGCGGTCCAGATCGGGTGCGGCGGCGTAGAGCGGACGGCCGCTGACGTCCAGGTCGTCGGCCTCGGCGGGTCTGCCGTGGACGACCGGTGAGGGTTGCTCGCCGCAGGCGATGACGCGGGCCCGGCGGGAGTCGGTGGTGAGGGTGCCGTGGGTTGATCCAAGCATCGGTCCGCCCGCTCCTGTGTGACAGCCAATTAACTGACGCTGTGTCAGATTACTTAACTGACGCCCTGTCAGGAACAGTTGTGCAGGCAAAGGCTGTGAGGGAGGGGCGGGGTCCGGGCCGTGTCCGGCGCAGGTGCGAGGGGGCGCGCCTGGTGCACCGGCTTCGTACCCGGCGCGGGTCGGAGGGGAACCCCGGCGGACGAGAACCGTCCGGAAACGGGCCCGCGTGAGTCGCAAATCCGGCAGGGCGGGGGCGGGACGGCCGGGCCGGACCTCGCGTGGCGGCGGCCCGAACCGGCCTTCGCGCCGCCGCTCCCGCCGGGTCCACGGGAAGTCGTGCCGGTGTTCGCGAGGCCGTGATATTAATACCGGTATAAGTATTGGGTAGCGGTGGAGTGCAGGGAGTCCTGGCAGATGGTGGAGATCAAGACCGACACGGCACTGGACGCGATGCGTGAGGCGGGGCGCGTGGTGGCCCGGGCCCTCGCGGCCGTCCGCGAGGCGGCGGCCGTCGGGGTACGCCTGCGCGAGCTCGACGAGGTCGCCCGTGCCGTCCTGGCCGAGGCCGGGGCGCGCTCACCGTTCCTGGGCTACCAGCCCTCGTTCGCCCCCCGCCCCTTCCCAGGGGTCATCTGCGCCTCCGTCAACGACGCCGTCGCGCACGGCATCCCCGGTGAGCAGCACCTGCGGGACGGGGACCTGGTCAGCATCGACTGCGGAGCCGAACTCGACGGCTGGACCGGCGACGCCGCGATCAGCTTCACCGTCGGCACGCCCCGGCCCGCCGACCTGGAGCTGATCGCCGCCACCCGGCAGGCGCTGGAGGCCGGTATCGCCGCCGCGACCGTCGGCCGTCGCATCGGCGACATCTCGCATGCCATCAGCGCGGTCGCCCGCAAGGCCGACTGCGGCATGCCCGCCGACTTCGGCGGCCACGGCATCGGCCGGCGGATGCACGAGGACCCCCACGTCCCCAACCACGGGCGGCCCGGCCGCGGCTTCCCCCTGCGCCACGGCCTCGCCCTCGCGATCGAACCCATGCTGATGGCGGGCGGGCGCAACGACTACGTCACCGACCCGGACGGCTGGACCCTGCGCACGATCGACGGCAGCCGCGCCGCCCACGCCGAACACACCGTCGCCATCACCCGGGACGGCCCCCGCGTCCTCACTCTGGTCTGAGCTGACACCCGGCAGCGGGGTGCCCGCCCCGTCGGGCCGCGGCGATCCTGACGCCCGAGGGCGGGCGGCGATGGCGGCTCGGCTCGACTTCCGGCGAGGAAGACGCCCTCGGCGTGATCGCCGCCGACGCGAGTCCGGCCGCCGCCGCGGCGCCGGAGGCCGCGTCGGCCGGTGTACCGCTCCCCGTGGGCCGGCGTGCCGCTCCGGGGTCGCGCTACCGGCGGCGGGCCGCGGCCCGGGCGACGGACTTCGCGATCTTCTGGGCGTCCAGGGCAAGTTCACGGAACATGCCGCTGATGGGGTTGGTGAAGCCGGTGAAGTACAGGCCGGGGGCGTCCCGCGGGGTGCGGGCGCCGTGCACGACCGGACGGCCGCGCGCGTCGAGCACGCCGAGGTGTCCGACCAGTCCCTCCAGCGCGCGTTGGTAACCGGTGGCGGCGATGACGACGTCGGGACCGATGCGGTCGCCGCCCGCGAGGACCACCTTGTGGTCCTCGAAGGCCTCGACGGCGGCCACGATCTCGACCCGGCCCTTGCGCACGGCGTCGATGAGGCCGACGTCCTGGACCGGGATCGCCCCCTGCCGCACCCGGGAGTACAGCCCGCTGTCCGGCCGGGGCAGTCCGTGCGCCGCGAGGTCGGGCACGCTGATCCGGGCGACGGGGACGGCCAGCCGGTCCACCACCGCGACCGGCAGGCGGCGGACCAGGATGCCGGTGAACTGGGCGGCCCAGCCCGCCGTGGAACGGCGCACGATGTGCGGTGCCGTGCGCACCGCGAGCCGCACCCGCGAGGCGCCGCCCTCGGCCAGGTCCACGGCGATCTCCGCGCCGGTGTTGCCGATGCCGACGACGAGGACGTCCCGGCCCGCGAACGGGGCGGCGTTGCGGTACTCGGAGGCGTGCAGGAGCTCGCCGGCGTAGGCGTCGCGGCCGGGCCAGTCGGGCAGGCGGGGGGTGTGGTTGTGGCCGGTGGCGACGACCACGGCGCTGCCGGTGAGGCGGCGGCCGCCGGTGGCGTGCAGGAGCCAGTCGTCACCGGACCGTTCGATGCGGGACACCTCGACCCCGGTGACGATCTCCAGTTCGTGGTGCTCGGCGTACTTCTCCAGGTAGCGCACCACGTTGTCGCGCGACACCCACCGCCCGAAGGAGCGCGGCATCGCCAGGCCGGGCAGGGCGGACAGGCGGCGCGTGGTGTGCAGGTGCAGCCGGTCGTAGTGGCGCCGCCAGGAGGCACCGACGCGGTCGGACTTCTCCAGCACGACGGCTCGGACGCCCCGGGCGCGCAGTGCGTACGCCGCGGCCAGTCCACCGGGGCCGCCCCCGATCACGTACACGGGGCGGTCTTCGTGGGACGGCACCGAGCGGGGTGTCGAGGAAGCAGTCGAGTCGGCCATGAGCGCGAGCGTAATCACGTCCTGACTTGATGGGTCTCGGTCAAGGCCACAATCGGTTGCGAATTGATCACGGCTGTAGGAGGGGTGGGTGGGGCCGGTGGCGTAGGTCACCTGGTTGTGGAGGAGGGGTGCGGCCGGAAGGGGTCGGGTGCCCGCGGGATCGGGGGCTGCGGGACCTGGTGCCCGCGGGATCGGGCGCTGCGGGATCTGGTGCCCGCGGGATCGGGCTCCGCGGGATCGGGTGGAAGTCCGCGGTCGTGTACGCCTCTTGCGCGGGCGCCTTCCGGTGCGCTGAACTGACGTACCGTCAGATACCGAGCGGAGGCGTGGGTGCCGATGGACACGATCTGGCTCACCGGTGCGGAATGGCTCGCCGTGCTCCGGGTCGGCCTCGGGCTGTGGTGGCTGGAGAGCTGGCGGCACAAGGACAAGAAGGGCTGGTTCGAGCGGGGCACCGGCATCGCGTGGGCGGCGGACGTGGCGTCCGAACACCGCTGGGAGGCGGTGCGCAGCGGCTTCGACGCGGTCGTCGCCCCCCGGCCGCGGACGATGGCGTACGTCGTCGTCTACGCGGAACTCGCCCTGGGCCTCGGCCTGGTCGCCGGCTTCCTCACCCCCGTCGCACTGGTCGGCGGTCTGCTCCTGAACCTGCTCTATCTCGTCCTGATGATCCACGACTGGGCCGAGCAGGGGCAGAACGCGATGATGGCGCTCATCTCGGTCGTCGGCCTCTTCGCGATGTCGTGGCAGACCTGGTCGCTGGACGACGCGCTCGGGCTGTTCCGGTGACGGGGGCGGCGGGGTCGACGGGAGCGACCGGACCCGCCGGGGAAGCGGACGCACCCCGCCCGGCCGGAGGGCCGTCGGCCGGCCCGGCACGGGGAGGCGCCCTCGACCCGGCGGTGCGTGTTCCCGCGACGCGAGGCGCGGGCGGTGCCGGGGCCGTGCGGTTCGACGTGCCGGACACCGACGGGTTCAGTCGTCCCTACTGGGAGGCGGCGGCCGAGGGACGCCTGCTGCTGCGCCGGTGCGCCGCGTGCGGGCGCGTCCACCACTATCCGCGCGAGTTCTGCCCCCACTGCTGGAGCGAGGACGTGCACTGGCTGCGGGCGAGCGGGCGCGCCGCGCTCCACACCTGGTCCGTCGTCCACCGCAACGACCTCCCGCCGTTCGGCGGGCGCACGCCGTACGTGGCCGCCGTGGTCGACCTCGCCGAGGGGCCCCGGATGATGACCGAGGTCGTGGACTGCGCGGAGGACGTGCTGCGGATCGGGATGGAGCTGGAGGTCGCGTTCCGGGCGCTGGGTGCGGTGCCGGGGGCCGGACCGTCGGCGCCGGCGGACCTGCGGGTACCGGTCTTCCGGCCTCGCGGCTGAGCCCCTGCGTCGGGAGGCGGACGAGAGGCGAGCGTCCTGTCCGCCGCGGATCACGGAACCGGACGCAGCCGGGGCGGGCCGTCACGGGCGGGTGGGGTGATCATGCCGTCCTCGCGGAGCTCGACGGGCGGTCGGGCCGGATCCGGGAGGGAGTCCGACGGGGGCGCCGACCCGGATGGGAGCTCTGCGAGCGGTGAGCCGGGCCCGGGAGGAAGTCGGACGGACACCCGGGCGGGACCCGGGTGGGAGTCGGGCGGCTCGGCGGGTTTCAATGGCTGGATGGCCGAGGTCCACGAGCAGTACACCATCTATCCCACCCGCGAGCTGCGCGGTCACGGTCTGCGGTTGCGGGCCTGGAACGCCGCGTCCGACGCCGACGCAGGCGCCTGGCTGCGGGGGCTGTCCGACCCGGAATTCCAGCGCTGGAACACGCCGCTCAAGGCGGTCCGGGACATCGACGGCGCGCGGGAGTCCCTGCGCGCGCGGACGGAGAGCGCCGTCGACGGCACCGGGGTGTCGTTCTGCGTCACGGACGCGGAGAGCGGCGAGATCCTCGGACACATCGGCGTCAACGAGATCAACCACGTCACGAGCTGCGCCCACGTCGGCTACTGGGTGCTGCCGGAGGCGCGGGGCCGAGGGGTGGCCGCCCGCTCCCTCGCGCTGGCCGCCCGCTTCGCCTTCTCCGAACTGGCCCTGCACCGCCTGGAACTCGGCCATGCGCTCGGGCACGACGTCTCCTGCCGGGTCGCCGAGCGGTGCGGGTTCCGGTACGAGGGGACGCTGCGGGAGGCGATGTTCGAGGCCGGGCGGACCGACGCGTTCCGGGACGTCCACCTGCACGCGCGGATCGCCACGGACCCGGAGCCCGACGTGGGATGACCGGGGCGCCGGCCACCACCGGGGCACCGATCAGCGCCGGACCACCGGACCGCCGGACCGCCGGACCGACCCGTTCCGGGACGTCCACTTCCACGCGCGGATCGCCACGGACCCGGAGCCCGACGTGGGGTGACCGGGGCACCGGCCACCACCGGGGCACCGATCAGCGCCGGACCACCGGACCGCCGGCTACCACCGGACCGCCGGCTACCACCGGACCGCCGGCTACCGCCGGACCACCGGTGACTACCGGCCGCCACCGGCCGCCACCGGGTCCGGCCGTCACCGGGCCCCACCGGACCGCGCCGCGTCTCCGGCAGCGGACCGTCGCCGGGCGTCACGGCCAGAGCAGTTCCTTGCGCCAGCCCCCGTCCGTACGCCGGTAGTTCAGCCGCAGGTGCCGGCGGCGGGCGTCCCCCTGGAAGAACTCCGCCTCCTCGGGCCGCAGCCGGTACAGGGTCCAGGTCGGGGCGGGGGCGTCCGGTTCGCGCTCGGCCTGTGCCCAGGCCGCCTCGGACGCGCGGTCCAGTTCCTCGCGCGACGGCAGGACCTCGCTCTGCCGGCCCACCAGGGCCGCGGCCAGGGCACCGGTGGATCGGGCGTGCAGATCGGCCTGGGCCTCTTCCGCGGGCGCGACGGTGACCGGCCCGCGCAGGCGGATCTGGCGGCCCTGGACCGGCCAGTAGAAGTGCAGGGCGGCGTACGGGCGGGCGGCGAGCTGGCGTCCCTTGCGGCTGGTCACGTGGGTCGCGAAGGACCAGCCGGCCGCGTCGGCGCCGTGCAGCATCACCGTGCGGACGTCGGGGAGGCCGTCCTCGTCCGCGGTGGCCAGAGCCATGGTGTGCGGCTCGGTCTGCCCGGCCGCCGCCGCCTCGGCGAGCCAGCGCCCGAACAGGGTCAGCGGGTCCCCGGGCGCCTCGTCCGGCGCGAAGCCGGGCAGGTCGGTGTCCCACACCCGCAGCGATCTCAGCAGCTCATGAAGATCCGGTTCCATGGAGCGAGTATCGCCGGTGGCCCCCGGCCGGGACGGCCCGGCCGTCCCGGGACGTCAGTCCCGGCCCAGCACCACCGTCCCCGACGAGCAGAACCAGCCCCCTGTTCCGGAAGCCACCGCCAGTCGTGGCGGGCCGCCGTCCGGTCGGCGCACCTGGCGGCCCTCACCCGCCTCCCCGCGCAGTTGCCGTACCGCCTCGACGAGCAGGAACAGCCCGCGCATGCCGGGATGCTGGGCCGAGAGGCCGCCGCCGTCGGTGTTGACCGGCAGGTCCCCGCGCAGCGTCAGCCGCCCCTTCTCCACGAAAGCGCCCCCCTCGCCCTTCGCGCAGAACCCGAGGTCCTCCAGTGTCACGAGCGTCATGTAGGTGAACGCGTCGTAGATCTCGGCGAAATCCATCTCGTCCGGGCGCAGGCCGGCCCGCTCGAAGGCGAGCCGTCCGCTCACCGCGGCCGGCGAGACGGTGAAGTCGTCCCACTCGGACATCGTCGCGTGGGAGACGTGCTCGCCGGTGCCGAGGACCCACACCGGGGAGGTCCGGCAGTCGCGTACGTACTCATCGGCCGCGAGCAGGACGGCCGCCCCGCCGTCGGAGCGGATGCAGCAGTGCAGCTTGGTGAAGGGGTCCGCGATCATCGGCCCCGACAGGACGTCGTCGATCGTGACCGGGTCGCGGAACATCGCCTCCGGGTTGAGCGCGGCGTTCGCCCGCGCCTGGACGGCGACTGAGGCGAGCTGTTCCAGGGTGGTGCCGTAGTCGTGCATGTGGCGGCGGGCGGCCATCGCGTACTTGGCGACGAGCGTGTGGCCGTACGGGACCTCGAACTGGAGCGGCCCCCCGGCGCCGAACGAGAGGGTGCCGGTGCGGCGGCCGGCCCGGAGGTCGGCGCGTGCGGTGGAGCCGTAGACCAGCAGGACCGCGTTCGCGTGGCCCGCGGCGATGGCGTCGGCCGCGTGGGCGGCCATCACCTCCCAGGTGGATCCGCCGACCGAGGTGGAGTCCACCCAGGTGGGCTTCAGGCCCAGGTACTCGGCCACTTCGACGGGGGCCAGGGTGCCGAGGCCCGCGGAGCCGAAGCCGTCGACCACCGTGCGGTCCAGTCCCGAGTCGGCCAGGGCGCGGCGGGCCGCCTGGGCGTGCAGCGCGTACGCGGTGGCGTTGTCCACCCGGCCGCAGTCGGAGAGTGCGGCGCCGACGACGGCGACCTTGCGCCCGCCCGCGCGGGCGGAGGTCCGGGACATCCCGGGGTTCCGTGGGGGAGGGATCACAAATCTGACGGTACATCAGATCAGGGGTCTCGCGGGAGGGCGCCGCGCCCCTGTGCTTCTGCCCTGGACGGGCCTAACATGACGGACCGTCAGATCCGGGGGCCGGGGAACGGCCCGGGGGAGGAGCCCGCTCATGGACGCCCGCTTCACCGCCGAGCAGGACGAGATCCGCCGTACCGTGCGGGAGTTGCTGGTCAAACGCTGCGGTACGGAGGAGCTGCGGGCCGCCGAGCGGGCCTTCGCCGGGTACGACGGTGCACTGTGGGAGGCGCTGGCCCGGCAGCTCGGACTGCCCGGGCTCGCGCTTCCGGAGGCGTACGGAGGCGTGGGGTGCTCCGTGACGGAACTGGCCCTCGCCTGCGAGGAGTCGGGGCGCTTCCTGGCCCCCTCGCCGCTGCCGGCCACGGCTCTGCTCGCCGCCCCGCTGATCCTGGCCCTCGGCACCGGAGCCCAGCGCGCCGCTCTGCTGCCTCCGATCGCCGCCGGGGACCTGACGGCCGCCCTCGCGGTGCCCGGCCCCGGCCTCGCCACCGCCCTCGGGCTGGTCGGCGACCACCGGGGGGACTGGGCCGGCGGGGGCCGGGCGGGCGGCGTCCAGGCGAGACGCGCCGACGGGGCGTGGCGCCTCTACGGGCAGGCCGCGCAGGTGCTCGACGGGCACAGTGCGGGGCTGCTCGTGGTGGCCGCGCGCACCGGAGGGTTCGCGCGCCCACGGACCCTGCTGTTCCTCGTACGCCCCGTACCGCCCGCTTCACGAGGTGCCGCTCGTGAGGGGATCGAGCCGGAGGCCGCCGGATCGGCCGGCTCCGGCGGGCTCGTGCGGGTGCGGCAGACCGCGCTGGACGCGACGCGGCCCCAGGCGCGGATCGAACTCCGGGACGTGGAAGCCGAGTTGCTCGGCGGCGAGGACGCCGAGGTGCTCGGCACGCTCGCCGCCGTGGGGGACGCGGCGGCCGCCGCACTCGCCGCCGAGGCCGTCGGAGCCGCGGACCGCGCGCTGGAGCGCACCGTGGAGTACGTGCGGCAGCGGCACCAGTTCGGACGGCCGATCGGCTCCTTCCAGGCGGTCAAGCACCGGCTCGCGGACGTCCATGTCCAGGTGCAGGCGGCGCGGTCGGCGGCGTACTACGCGGCCTGGGCGTGCGCCGCCGGAGGTGAGCGGGTGGGCGGGCTGGCGCTCGCGCAGGCACTGGAGGCACTGCGGTGCGCGGCGGCCGAGGGCATTCAGCTGCACGGAGGCATCGGGTTCACCTGGGAACACGAGGCGCACCTGTACTTCAAGCGGGCGGCCGGCGACGAGTTGCTGTTCGGGCCGGTGCACCGACTGCGGGCGCACGCGGCCGAGGCGGCGCGGCTGTTCGGCGCGGGAGAGGTGGCGGTCTGATGGCCGCGGGTGTCCGGCTGGTGCAGAAGGTGTCCTCGACCAGGACGTTCGCCCGGATCGCGCCGCACGTGATCCCCGCTCTCGACCGTGCCGTCCACCGGATGACCGGTGGCCGGGTGCTGCTCAGCGCGCGGATGCTGCCGGGGGTGGTCCTCACGGTGCGCGGCGCGAGGAGCGGGCTGCCCCGGCGTACGCCGCTGGCCTGCATGCCGGAGGGCCGGGCCGACGGCGGGCTGCCCGGCAGCTGGGTCCTCGTCGGCTCCAACTTCGGCCGTCCGGACCACCCCGCCTGGACCGCCAACCTGCTGGCCCACCCGGACGCCGGGATCAGCTGGCAGGGCCGGGACGTCCCCGTCACCGCCCGCCTCCTGGAGGGGGACGAGCGGGCGGCGGCATGGCGGGCGGCGCTGGACTTCTGGCCGCCGTACGCCGCGTACCAGCGCCGGATCAGCCGGGAGATCCGCCTGTTCCGGATCGTGCCGCGATGACCGCGGGGGCGGCCCCCCCCCGCCACCCCGGCCGCCCGGGAGCGCCCGGTCGCTCACATCGCCGCCAGCTGCTCCACCAGCAGGAATCCGCCGATGCCGAGCATGGCCGCACCGGACGTGCGGACCACCGCGCGGGCCGCGGCCGGGCGGGCACGCAGGACGACCCGGGCGAGGACGCCGACGGTGAGGTAGACGACGGCGCAGGCGGCCATGTGGAGCGCGCCGAACACCCCGGTCTGCGCGGCCACCGGGAGACGCCCGGCCGCGGGGTCGAGGAACTGCGGCAGAACGGAGAGGTACAGCAGCAGTCCCTTGGGGTTGAGGCCGCTGATCCCGGCGCCGCGCAGGAAGGCGCGCACGGGCGGGACGGCGGCCCCGTCACTGTAACCGCGGCCGTCGCCGTCCCCGTCCCCGCCACCGGACGCGGCCCCGGGTGCGGCCGGCCTGCGCAGCACCCCCCAGCCCAGCCGCACCAGATAGGCCGCGCCCACCAGCGTCAGTGCCGTGAGCAGGTGCGGCGAACCGGCGACCAGGACGGCGAGACCGGCCACCGCCGCGACCGTGTGCAGCGCATAGCCGGCGACGAGGCCCCCGACGGCCGGCAGGACCGAGCGGTCCCGCAGCCCGGCGGCCATCGCGTACGCCCAGTCGGCGCCCGGCACACACACCAGCAGCAGGTCCAGCGCGAGGAAGGCCGCCACGCGCGCCGGATCCATCCCCGGGCCGCCGCCCAGGCCGATCCCCAGGTCCATCCCCATAGTCATGCGGGGGACATTAGGCGCGATTGCGGCGAAGGTGTTCCTGAAGTTTGCCCATGATCGCGACTCCTGGGGCAGGATCTTCTCCATGGATGCCGTTGACCGGAAAATCATTGCCGAGCTCCAACAGGACGGGCGGCTGACCGTGACGGAGCTGGCCGCGCGGGTGCAGCTCAGCGTCTCGCCGTGCCACCGGCGGCTGCGGGAGCTGGAGCGGTCCGGCGCCATCCGGGGGTACCGCGCGGTCGTGGACCCCGCGGCCGTGGGGCTGACCTTCGAGGCGCTGGTCTTCGTGTCGATGCGCCAGGAGGACCGCGACACGATCGCCGACTTCGAGGGCGCCCTCACCGACATCCCGCACGTCCTGGACGCGCAGCGGCTCTTCGGCGAGCCCGACTACCTGCTGCGGATCGCCACCGCCGACCTCGCCGCCTTCCAGCGGCTCTACGACGACCGGCTCGCGACCCTTCCGGGCGTGCAGCGGCTGACGTCCACGCTGGTGATGAAGCACGTGGTCGCCGACCGCCCGCTGCCCGCATAGGGGGCGCGCCGCGCACAGGCGTCCGGGCAGCGCAGCGGGCGGCGGTCCACACACCGGTGGACTGCCGCCCGCATGACAGGAATTGTGTCGAGGAGAAGAGGAAGGGCGCTACTTCGTCGGCTTCTTGCCCGTGACGCCGAGGTGCACCAACATCGCCAGATTCGGCTTGAGTTCAGCCTGCTTGACGGCCCACGTCTGAAAGCCCTTCTGGTGCGAGGCGACCGCCGCGAGCATGGCGACGAGCGAACCGGCCATCGCCGCCGGATTCACGTCCTTGTCGACCTTGCCCTTCGACTGCAGCTCGGTGACCGTGTCCGTAAGGGAGTTGTTCACCGAGTTCAGGATCTTCATTCGGATCTTGTAGAACCGCTTGTCGCCCTCGGCGGCACCGAGGTCGACGACGCGCAGGATCGCGTCGTTCCTGCGCCAGAACTCCAGGAACCCGTCCACGAGTTCCTGGGCGGTCTGCCAGCCGGCCTTGCCGACCCAGGAGCGGCCTTCGAGCAGCCGGGTCAACCCGGCCCCCTCCGCGGCCATTTGCTCGGCGATCTCCAGGACGGCGCCTTCGACGTCCGGAAAGTACTGGTAGAAAGTCGCCGGTGACGTGCCCGCCTTCCGGGCGACATCAATGACTTTGACGTCCCGGTAGGGCGAGGAGCTGAGCATTTCGCTGAGGCAGTCGAGCAGTTTCTGCCTGGTCGCCTGCCCACGCCGTCCGGCCACACGGCCGTCGACGGTACGCACTTGTCCTGTCATGCCGTCAGCTTACCGAGGGGTGATCGGAGCGCGATTCGGCCGACTGCAAATGGGGAGTACGCCCATTTCCGGGCCCTCGGAGAGGGGTGCGTCCGCCGTGCGGGGTGCGTGAGGGGCCATTAGCTTGGCGGCATGGCCGAATCCACGGCATCTGCCGCATCCGCCGCTTTCGCGGAGGGCGTCCCCTGCTGGACGGACGCCCAGCTCTCCGACGTCGAGGCGGGCAAGCGCTTCTACGGTGAGCTCTTCGGCTGGACCTTCGAGGAGGCGTACGGCACGCCGCACACCCCTCGTACGTCCCCCGCGCGGCACGGCACCTCCGTGTGGGCCCGCCGGGACGGCCGGCCCGTCGCCGCCCTCTTGCCCAAGCGGGACGGCCGGATGCCCACCGTCTGGACGGTGTACTTCGCCACCCCCGACGCGGCGGCGCTCGCCGGGCGGATCGGGACCGCCGGCGGGCAGGTGATCACGGGGCCGCTGCCGGTGGACTCCCTCGGCACGACCGTGCTCGCCGCCGACCCCGAGGGCGCCGTCTTCGGTCTCTGGGAGGCCGGCAGCCACCCCGGTTTCGGCCGGCGCCATCAGCCGGGCTCCTTCTGCCGGGCCGAGCTGTACGCCAGGAATCCGTCCGGCAGCTTCTACGAGGACCTCTTCGGCACCCCCGACCGGCCCGACGTCGGCCGGACCGCCGTGTCCGACATCTTCCCGGCCGAGATGCCCCCGCACTTCCTCGTCCACTTCGGCGTCCGGGACTGCGAGGAGGCGCTGGACACGGTCCGGCACCTCGGCGGCCGGGTACAGGCACCCCCGTTCGACACCTCGTACGGACGGGTGGCCGTGGTCGCGGACAATCAGGGGGCGTCGTTCGCGGTGATGCAGCGCTGAGGCGGGCCCCGTCCGCGTTCCAGCATCCGGCCGCCGCTTTGCAGAAGCCGCCCGACGTGGTTTTGTCCTGAGACACCCCGATCCGCACCCGGGTTCGCAACCGGTGGCCCGGACAGGAAGAATCAGGGTGCGTGCCGCCATGGCGGTTCGGTGGTGAGACGCTGCACGGGGCCGCGTTCATACGTGGATGACGCGGCCCGTACGGGGAGGTGGCAGGCAAGTGGTGGATCAGCTGACGCAGCACGATCCGCGGCGGATCGGGCCGTTCGAGGTGCTGGGACGGCTGGGTGCGGGCGGCATGGGGCTGGTCTATCTCGCGCGCTCGGCGTCCGGCCGCCGCGTGGCGATCAAGACGGTCCGGACGGAGCTCGCCGAGGACCAGCTGTTCCGGGTCCGCTTCACCCGCGAGGTGGAGGCGGCGCGGGCCGTGTCCGGCTTCTACACGGCCGCCGTCGTCGACGCCGACCCGCGGGCGGCCGTGCCGTGGCTGGCCACCGCCTACGTGCCCGCGCCCTCGCTCGAGGAAATAGTGAACGAGTGCGGGCCGCTCCCGGCCCAGGCGGTGCGCTGGCTGGCGGCCGGAGTCGCCGAGGCGCTGCAGTCCATCCACGGCGCCGGACTGGTCCACCGCGACCTGAAGCCGTCCAACGTCCTCGTCGTCGAGGACGGCCCTCGCGTGATCGACTTCGGCATCGCGTCCGGGGTCTCCAACACCCGGCTGACCATGACGAACGTCGCGGTCGGCACCCCCGCGTACATGTCGCCGGAGCAGGCCAAGGACTCGCGCAGCGTCACCGGCGCCAGTGACGTCTTCTCGCTCGGCTCGATGCTCGTCTTCGCCGCCACCGGTCACGCCCCCTTCCACGGCGCGAACCCCGTCGAGACGGTGTTCATGCTGCTGCGCGAGGGGCCGGACCTCGAAGGCCTCCCGGACGAGCTGCGCCCCCTCATCGAGTCCTGCATGCAGATGGACGCGACGGCCCGGCCCAACCCCGCCGACCTCCAGGCCCAGCTGGCCCCCCACCTCTTCGGCTCCGGATCCGACGACAGCGGTACGGCGTCGGCGTGGCTGCCCGAGCGGGCGGTGGGCCTGATCGAGACGCGCCGCGGCGGCCGTCCGGTGGTGCAGCCGGCCGCGTCCGGCCGCGGCGGCGGGGCCCGGGGCGCCGTGACCGCGCCGCCCGTGCCGCAGCACGCCCCGGTACCCGTCGGCGCGCCCGACACCGGCCCGGTCCGGCTGGCCGGGGGGCAGGTGCCCATCGGGCCCGGGCCCCGGGTCGCCGACGCCCGCGCCGCAGCGGTGAAGGCGCCCCCTCCGGAGGCGGGCCTCGCCGCGTCCTGGTCCCGCCCGCGCCCCGGCGTGAACGGCGCCGACCCGGCGCCCACCGTCGCGCCGCCCGCCCGTGCTCCGGAGTCCCCGGCCGGCTGGCGCCCCTGGCGGTTCCGGATGTCGAACGACGTGTGGGGGACCCCCGCCGTCGCCGACGACCTCGTCTACGTCACCTCCTTCGAGGTCCACGCGCTGGACGTGGCCACCGGGCGGCGTCGCTTCAAGACCCGCGACGTCGCGTGGTCGATGGCGGTCGCGGACGGCCGTATCCACGCCTCCGACGGCCCCACGCTCTTCGCTCTGGACGCCCGCGAGGGGGCGGACCTGTGGCGCCTGTCCACGGACGCCTGGGTCTACTCCCTGAAGGCCGACCGGGGCACGGTCGTCACCGGCACGCGCGGCGGCGGCGTACAGGCCTGGGAGGCCGCGAACGGCCAGAAGCTGTGGGAGATCACCGGCGCCCAGATCGACTTCGAGTCCCCCGAGGCGGGTCCCGCCGTCCACGACGGCACGGTCTACGTCTGGAAGGACGCGCGACTGCGCGCCCTGGAGTCCCGGACCGGCGAGGAACGCTGGTCGTACCCCATCGGCGACGCGGCGTCCTGCGGCGGCGTCCCCGTCCGGCTGACCACGGCACCCGACGGATACGTGTACGTCTCCGCCGGCACCCGTGTCCTCGCCATCGACGTGACGAGCGGCCACGTCCGCTGGCACTTCGAGGCCCCCGCCGTCTTCCTCTGCGCGCCCACGTTCGCGCCCGGGCCCGCGGTGACCGGCGGCGGTGTCTACCTTGCCGACTACCTCGGCACGGTGTACGCCCTCGACGCCACCGACGGCCGTGACCGCTGGCGGATCGCGACGGAGTCCCGCGCCTCCATCGAGCCGGTCCTGGTCGCCGCGGGGCACGTCCACGTCGGCAGCGGCAAGGGCCTCTACACCCTCGACGCCGTGACGGGCACCCCGAAGTGGCGGTTCCAGGCGGGCGGCGACATCGTCGGCGCCCCCGCCGTCGCCGAGGGCCGCATCCACTTCGGCTCCACCGACCACCTCCTCTACACGCTGAAGGCCGACGACGGACGGCTCCGCTGGAAACTCGCCACCGGTGGCGAGATCACCGGCGCACCCGTCGTCAAGGACGGAGTCGTCTACGCCTGCAGCAAGGACCGCTGCGTCTACGCCCTGGACGCGGAGAAGGGCACGGGCACCGCACGAACCACGTGAGCCGGGCCGGGAGAATCCCGGCCCGTCCGGAGTTCGGGGACGAGCGCGTCAGCGCGACGGGGGGTTCGCGCGACAGGGGCGTTCGGGGGCGCAGCCCCCGGGCGGCACGGCAGCCGACGTCGGCCACCCGTCACCGCTGGTCCGGCGGACGCCGCCACGTCTCCGTCGGCGCATCCTCGCCCGCCCCCGTGCCACCCTGCTGCCCGGGCGGCGGCCGGTGATGGGTGGGATCCGCCGGCCCGGTTCCCCAGCCCTGCCCCGGCGTCTCCCGGGGCTCACCGTGCTCCCAGGACTCACCGTGCTCCCAGGACTGCCGGCCCTCCCGGCCCCGGGGCGACCGGGGCTCCCAGGACTGCTCGGGCTCCCAGCCCGTCTCGTGCGGCTCGGCCGGCTCACCCGGTCCGGGCGGCGGCAACGTCGCCGCGCGCTCACGCCGTCCCCGCCCCCGCATCACGGCCGCACCGAGCAGGAGCAGCACCCCGCCGGCGAACGCGCCCGCGACCCCCGGCCCCAGGCCGTTCCCCTCGCTGTCGACAATCAGACCGGACTCGGCCTGACCGACGCGGACCATCCACAGCACGGTGAAGCCGAGCACGGCCACACCCGCCAGGGCGACCAGCAACCGCGACCGCAGCAGCACCCCGACGACCGTGACGACCGCCGCGACGAGGAACGGCAGAAAGAGGGAGAGGAGCAAGTCGGCCCGGGCGTCGGTGACTCCGGTGCCGGAGAAGAGGTCGCCCAGCCGGTAGTCCCGTCCGTGACGGTCGTCGTACCAGGCGCGGAATGGGCTCCAGACGGCGGCCGCCGCTCCGAGGAGGGCGAGCACCGACCCGAGTACGTTGCGGACCATACGCGGGCCTCCTCACTGCTCTCCTCATCGACGCTACGCCGCGCGCCCGGCACCCGCCATGCGATGTGAAGAGTGCGCGCGCATGCCCGCCGGCCTGGATGACCGGATGCGGCCCGTCGGTAGGCTGATCAGATGCAGACACGGGGGCGCAGTCTCAAATTCACAGCGGTTCTGGCCATGGTCGTGCTCGCACTGACCGGCTTCTCGACGGGGCGCGGTCACGGCGGCAGCCGTCATGGCAGTGGGGGCGGCGGCGGTTGCAGCAGCTCCAGCCAGAACCACGACAGCTCGTCGTCGTCATCGGGTGGGGGGTCGTACAGCTCCGGTTCGACGACCTCCGGTTCGGGCGGCGGCTACTACGACGACGATGACGACGACGACACGTACGGAAGCAGCAGCACCGGCGGGAGCACCACCGGTGGCTACAACCGCCGGCCGACCCACCGCTCCACCTCCTCCGGCAGCTCCAGGGCGCTGGAGGACGCGAAGGCCCGGCTGGTGAGCTGCGCGACCAAGACGGCTCCGTACGCGACCGTGGAGGTCACGAACCCCAACTCCCGCAAGGGCACCTTCGCGGTGCGGGTCGACTTCTACGACATGAGGGACATCCGCGTGACCTTCCACCACGCGTACGTCACCGTGCCCGCGCACGACAAGGCGACCGTCCGCGTGCAGGTCGGCGGCTCGGGCCTCGTCGATTCGGTGGACCGCTGCGACGTCGACCCGGCGGCCCGGCCGGAGAGCTGAGGCCGGTCCGGCCCGGAGACGGACGGTGGCGGGCGCCGCCACGCGCCCGCACCTGGTCCCGGCCCGGGCGTCCGCCCACCGGTCCCGGCCCGGGCGTCCGCTCACCGCGTCCGGAATCCGTCCGGCCGGCGCGCGGCGAACAGTTCCGCCTGTCGCGCCGGCGGCAGGTTGCCGAGCGCGATGAGGTGCGGCGCCTGCGCGAACGCGGGCGCGCTCGCCGCCTCCCGCGCCGCCCACAGGGCGCGCACGGTGCCCTGCACCGCCTCGGCCGGATGCGAGGCGATGACGGTGGCGCACCGCACCGCGGCCTCCAACGCCCGCCCGGGAGGCGTGAGTTCGGAGACCAGGCCGATCTCGTACGCCCGGCGGGCGGAGAGCCGTTCGGCGGTCCCCATGAGCGCCGTCCGTGCGGCCTCGCCGTACGGCATCCGCTGCACCATGTGGACGGACTCGTAGGCGCTGACCATGCCGTAGGTCGTGTGCGGATCGAAGAAGGCGGCGGTCTCGTCCGCGACCACGAACTCCGCCTCGCCCAGCAGGTAGAACGCTCCACCGCAGGCCATGCCCGAGACCGCGGCGACGACCGGTTTCCAGAGGTCGTTCGCCTTCGGGCCGACCGTGAGCAGCGGATCGTCCATCATGTACGGCGAGGCGGGCTGCGGGACGTCGGCGCCGCGGTCGATGCCGGTGCAGAAGGCCCGGTCGCCCGCGCCCGTGAGGACGACGGCCCGCACGGAGTCGTCAGTGCGCAACGCTCGCCAGGTGCTGGCCAGTTCGCCGGCCAGAGCGAGGTCGATCGCGTTCAGCCTCGCGGGCCGGTCCAGGGTGAGGACGGCGACGCCGGTGTCCTGGTCGGTGCTCGTGCGCAGGCCGCCGCTCACGTCCGCTCCAGTACCCAGCGCGGCACGGTCACGCCGCCGGTCCGGGACCCGTCCCGGTATGCGGCGGTGGAGAAGACGACCTGCACCCGCGCCCCGATCCGGATGCGCCGGGGGTCCACGGAGTCGAGCGGCGCGTCCGGTCCGCCGACCAGGTTGCCGACGAGCCGGATCCGCGGCGCCTCGGCCAGCTCGACGACGATCGCGTTGTACGGCGCCTGCTCGGCGTAGGCAGGCAGCAGCGGCGGATGCGGGACGACGTAGGACCAGATCCGCCCGCGGCCGCTCATCCTGCGCCACTCGTCGGCGAAGGAGTGGCAGTGCGGGCAGCAGGGGCGCGGCGGGAAGCGCAGTTCGCCGCAGCCGGGCTCGGCGCAGGCCTGGACGCGGAGTTCCCCCCGGGCGGCGTACCGCCAGAACGGGGCGCCGTCGTCGTCCGGGACGGGGGACAGCAGGGGCATGTCGGCTCCTCAGGTCCTGAGCAGGAGGGCGGAGGTCGGAACGCCTTCCCCCGCGGTGACCAGGCAGGTGGTGGCGCCGGGGACCTGGGCGGTGCTGGTGCCCCGCAGTTGCTTCACGCCCTCGTTGATGAGGTTGAAGCCGTGCACGTAGGCCTCGGAGAGTCCGCCGCCGCCGGTGTTCACGGGCAGCCGCCCGCCGATCTCCAGGGCGCCGCCCTCGGTGAAGGCGCCGCCCTCGCCGCGCCCGCAGAAGCCGTAGCCCTCCAGGGAGAGCGGGATGAGGGGGGTGAAGGCGTCGTAGATCTGGGCGACGTCGACGTCGTCCGGGGTGAAGTCGGCGTGCTTCCACAGGTGCCGGGCGGCGGTCCAGGCGGGACCGGTCAGGGGGTCGTCGTTCCAGTAGTTGACCATGCCGTGGTGCTGGGCGGGCAGGCCCTGGGCGGCGGAGTGGACGTAGACGGGCCGGTGGCGGCAGTCGCGCGCCCGCTCCGCGGACACGATCACGCAGGCCAGCGCGCCGTCGGTCTCCAGGCAGTTGTCGAAGAGGCAGAGCGGCTCGCTGATCCATCGGGACGTCATGTACATCTCGCGGGTCAGCGGGCGCTCGTACATCATGGCGGCCGGGTTCTGGTTGGCCCGGTTGCGGCAGGCCAGTGCGACGTTGAACAGGTGGTCGCGGGTGGCGCCGTACTCGTGCATGTACCGGCGGGCCAGCATCGCGATCTCGTCGGCCGGCCGGAGCAGCCCGAAGGGCCGGGTCCACTGGGCCGGGGTGGGGAGCTGGACGGTGGTGTTCTTCCACGGGCGGGGTCCGCTGCCCCGCTTGCGTGAGCGCCAGGCGACGCCGACGGTCGCCTGCCCGGTGGCGACGGCGGCGGCGAGGTGGGCGACGGTGGCGCACGAACCGCCGCCGCCGTAGCCGACTTTGCTGAAGTGGGTGAGGTCGCCGAACCCGAGCGCCTTGGCGACCTCCACCTCGTCGGTCTCCTCCATGGTGTAGGAGGCGAGTCCGTCGACCTCGGCCGGGGCGATGCCGGCGTCGTCGAGGGCGGCGAGGATCGCCCGGCAGGCCAGGGCCTTCTCGGACTCGGGGAGTTGCTTGGCGAAGGCCGTCTGCCCGATCCCGACGACGGCGGTGGCGTCCTTGATTCCGGCCGTGATTCCCGATCCGTTCGCCGCCATGGGCACACCTCCGCGCGCGGTCCCGGCTGCTGACAGTGCGTCAGGTTACAGCTAATCTGACGGTCAGTCAGCTAGTGGGACTCCGGTGGTCCGGTGATGGGGAGGCGTGCGATGCGCGGAGACCTGGAGTGGGGCAGCATCCCGGGGCTGGTGCGGGCGGCGGCGGAGCGGTACGGCGACGCCGAGGCGGTCGTCGAGGGCCGCACGCGCCTGTCGTACGCGGAACTGGGCGCGCGGGTGGACCGGGCGGCGGCGGCCTGCCTGGCGAACGGGGTGCGGCCCGGCGACCGGGTGGCCGTCTGGGCGCCCAACACCCTGGACTGGATCGTCTCGGCCCTCGGAGCGGTGTGCGCCGGGGCGGTACTGGTCCCGCTCAACACGCGGTTCAAGGGCGCGGAGGCCGCGTACGTCCTCGACCGGAGCCGGGCCCGGCTGCTGTTCGTGACCGGTACCTTCCTCGGGACGTCGTATGTGGCCTCCCTGCGCCGGGCCGCGGGGGAGGGGCAGGGGGACGGCCCGCTGCCGGGGCTGCCGCATCTGGAGCAGGTCGTGGTCCTGTCCGACGACGCTCCCGCCGACTTCCGCACGTTCAAGGACTTCCTGGCGAGCGGGGAGGGCACCGGGAGCGCGGAGGTACGGGCCCGTGGCGACGCCCTTGCCGGTTCCTCGCCCTCGGACATCGTCTACACGTCCGGGACGACCGGCCGGCCCAAGGGCGCGGTGATCACGCACGCCCAGACGCTGCGCGCCTACGCCGTGTGGTGCGAGCTGTCCGGCCTGCGCGAGGGCGACCGGTACCTGATCGTGAACCCCTTCTTCCACACCTTCGGCTACAAGGCCGGGATCGTGGCCTGCCTGATGCGGGGCGCGACGATGGTCCCGCAGCCCGTCTTCGACGTGGACACGATGCTGGCGAACGTGGCCGCGGAGCGGATCTCGGTCCTGCCGGGGCCGCCCACCCTCCACCAGTCCCTCCTGGACCACCCGTCCCGGGACGCCCACGACCTCTCCGCGTTGCGGCTGGTGGTCACCGGAGCGGCCGTGGTCCCGCTGCGGCTGGTCGAGCGGCTGAAGGCGGAGCTGCGGATCGAGACGGTCCTGACCGCCTACGGGCTCTCCGAGGCGAGCGGCATCGTGACCATGTGCCGGCGCGGCGACCCGGCGCCGGTCATCGCCCGCACGTCGGGCCGGGCGATCCCGGGCACGGAGGTACGAGTGGTGGACGCGTCCGGCGCCGAGGTGGAGGCCGGTTCCCCCGGAGAGGTGCTGGTCCGCGGCTTCAACGTCATGGGGGGCTACTTCGAGGACGCGGCGGCCACGGAGGCGGTGCTCACCCCGGACGGCTGGCTCCGCACCGGAGACGTCGGCGTCCTGGACCCCGACGGCAACCTCCGCATCACGGACCGCATCAAGGACATGTTCATCGTCGGCGGCTTCAACGCGTATCCGGCGGAGATCGAGCAACTCCTGGGCCTGCACCCGGACGTGGCCGACGCCGCCGTCATCGGCGTGCCGGACGCCCGCCTGGGCGAGGTGGGCAGGGCGTACGTCGTACGCCGCCCGGACACCACCCTCACCGCCGACGACCTGATCGCCTGGTCCCGCCGCGAAATGGCCAACTACAAGGTCCCCCGCACGATCGAGTTCGTCCCGGAACTCCCGCGCAACGCGAGCGGGAAGGTGGTGAAGGGGGAGTTGCGGACGCGCGTGCAGTGAGTCCTCGACACCGGAAGTGCTCCGGACGCACTTCGGCCGCGACGGCTCCCCCTCCGCGCCGCCGCGGCCGATCCCCGTGGACGGGTGGCTTGTCAGGCCTTCTCGTCGGTGATGTGCGTGTCGAGCGGCTTCACGGTGCCCGCGTCGGCGTCGGTGATGTGGGTGTCGAGCGGCTTCACGGTGCCCGCGTCGGCGTCGGTGATGTGGGTGTCGAGCGGCTTGAACGTGCCCGCGTCGGCGTCCGTGATGTGCGTGTCGAGCGGCTTGACGGTGCCGTCGGTCTTCTTCTTCTCGGCCATGGTTCCAACTCCCCGTTCTGGTGGTGAGACAGGTCGCCCGGCGACTCCCCCGAGGGCCGCCGGGCGGTCTGTGCAAGGGCCGTTCACCATATGTGATGGGCCTCGCGCCGATTCGTCTGCCCCCCGACGCGACGTTTCGACGGAACTCAGAATGGCGCAGCGCGATAAACGAACGATGAACGACGGGGCTCAGGCGGCGGCGAGGGGCGACAGGAGACTCCGCACCTCCGCCGACTCGGACGACCCCAGCTCCTCGTAGATGGACAGCGCCTCGCGCCAGCAGGCCTGGCCGCGGTCGGTCTGGCCGATCGCGCTGAGCGCCCGCCCGAGGACCGTCAGCACGTTCCCGCGTCGCCAGTCGCCCCCGATGCCGCGCAGCACGGCGAGCGACTGCTCGGCGAGGGCGGCCGCCATCGCGGGTTTCCCCTCGGACAGCCGGATCTCGGCGATGCGGAAGACGGCCATGCCCTCCCAGAGCCGCTGGCGGCTGTCCCGGAAGACGTCCAGAGCCTCGGTCAGCTGGCCGACGGCCTTGCCCGGGTCACCGGCCTGAGCGAGCGCGAGACCCAGCGCGTAGCGCCCATTGGCGCCGCGGAGGGTGTGCCCGAGATGGTCGTAGATGCCGATGCCCTGCTCGGCGAGCGCGATCGCGCTCGCGGTCCGGCCCATCGCGAGGTGCGCCCGCGACAGATTGCACAGGGCGCTGGCCTCACCGGCCAGGTTGCCGTCCGCCCGGAAGCAGGTGATGGCCTCCTGGAGGTACGCCGCACCCGCCGCGTGCTGGCTGCGGTACACGGCGATGACACCGAGGTGGTTGGGCACCCAGCAGTTGAGGGCGGGGTCGGAGATCCGGCGTACGAGCGCCTCGGCCCGCTCCGCCTCCTCGGCGGCCTGGTCGAAGCGGCCGCCGGCCAGATGCGCCTCGGTCAGTGCCGTGCGGGCCCGTGCCTCGGCGCGCAGGTCGCCGGCGCGCTCGGCGGCGTCGCGCGCGAACACGGCGTTGGTGCCGTAGTCGCGGGCGTTCGCGCCGGACTCCGCGAGGTCCTTCGCGGCCCAGAGGAGGTCCACCGCCCGGCCGAGCCGGAGGTCGCCGAGCGACTGGTGCACGCAGGCGAGCAGGCAGTTGGCCTCGGCGTACAGCCAGTCCAGCGCCGCGTGGCGGTCGGCGAAGCGCAGCCCCGGATACTCGGTGGCCTCCAGGTGATCCACCAGCCGGTCGCCCGGCCGTTCGATCGCGTACACGCCCGCCGCCGTCGCCAGATAGAAGTCCAGGAGCCGGGACAGCGCCGCGTCCCGTTCCGTCGGCGGATGTTCGTCGCGTTCGGCGCAGGCCCGCGCGTAGAGGCGGACCAGGTCGTGGTAGCGGTAGCGGCCGGGGGCCGCGGACTCCAGGAGGGAGGTGTCGACGAGGGACTCCAGGAGGTCCTCGGTCTCCTCGGCCGGCAGGTCGAGGACCGCCGCGGCGGCGGCCAGCGAGATGTCCGGTCCGTCGGCGAGGCCGAGGAGCCGGAAGGCGCGGGCCTGGGCCGGCTCCAGCTGGCCGTAGCCGAGCTCGAAGGTCGCCTTGACGGCGAGGTCACCGGCCTGGAGCTCGTCCAGCCGACGGCGTTCGTCGGCGAGCTTCGCGGCCAGGACCGAGACGGTCCAGGTGCGGCGGGCGGCCAGCCGGGAGGCGGCGATCCGGATGGCGAGGGGAAGGAACCCGCAGGCGGCGACCACGTCCAGGGCGGCCTCCCGCTCGGACGCCACCCGTTCCACGCCGACGATCCTGGTGAAGAGCTGGAGGGCCTCCTCGGGGGACATCACGTCCAGGTCCACCAGGTGCGCCCCGGCCAGGTCGACCATGCGCACCCGGGAGGTGACCAGCGCCGCGCAGCCCTCCATCCCGGGGAGCAGGGGGCGTACCTGGGCCGCGTCGCGCGCGTTGTCCAGCAGGACCAGGACGCGCCGGCCGTCCAGGGCGGACCGGTAGAGCGCCGCGCGCTCCTCCAGCGAGTCGGGGATGGCCGAGTCCGCGGTGCCGAGGGCGCGCAGGAACGCGCCGAGCACCGTCTCCGGCTCCGCCGCGCGGCCCCCGGCGCCCTGCAGATCCACGTACAGCTGTCCGTCGGGGAACGCGCCGCGCGCCTGGTGCGCCACGTGCACGGCCAGGGTGGTCTTGCCGACGCCGCCGATCCCCGCGAGGGCCGACACGGCCATCACCCGGCCCTCGGCGGTCGACGCGGCGGCGAGGACGTCGCTCAGTTCCTGGACGAAGGCGTCCCGTCCGGTGAAGTCGGTCACGGTGGCCGGGAGTTGGGCGGGCCGCACCACGGTGGCCGCGGGCTCCGCCGGTGGTGCCGACGGTTCCGCGAGGCCGGGGTCCGCCTGGAGGATGCGCTGCTGGAGCTCCTGGAGGCCGGCCCGGGGGTCGACGCCGAGCTCGTCGGCGAGCAGCCGCCGGGTGTCGGCGAACACCGCCAGGGCCTCGGCCTGCCGTCCGGAGCGGTACAGCGCCAGCATCAGGAGTTCACGCAGGCGTTCGCGCAGCGGATGGGCCGCGGTCAGCGCGGTCAGCTCCGACACCGCCTCGGCGTGGCAGCCCTGTTCGAGGTCCATGTCCAGGCGGGTCTCCAGGAGTTGCAGCCGCCACTCCTCCAGCCGGGTCCGCTGGGTGTCGGCGTAGGGGCCCGGGACGTTCGCCAGCGGCTCGCCGTCCCACAGCCCGAGGGCCTCGTTGAGCAGGGCGCGGGCCCGGCACAGGTCCCCGATGCTCTTCGCCTTCTCGGCGTCGGACGCCAGTTGCTGGGCCCGGGCGAGGTCGAGCGCGCCGGGGTCTGCGAGCCGGAGGGCGTATCCGCCGGACTCGCTGACCAGGGTGCCGGGGTTGAGGACCTTCCGCAGCCGGGAGGCGTAGGTCCGTACGGCGGCCAGCGCCTGGGACGGGGACTCCTCGCCCCACAGCGCGTCGATCAGCTCGGCGGCCGTCGCCGTGCGCCCCTCGCGCAGCAACAGCGCGACCAGCAGGGCGCGTTGCTGCGGGGACCCCGTGGGCAGGGGCTCCGCCCCGCGCCAGGCGCGCACCGGTCCGAGCACGCCGAAGTGCAGCGCCACCGACTCCTCGGGGCCCCGCTGCTCCGGCACTCGCGGTACACCGTCCATCGCTGTCCCCCTGCCGACCGTCATGACAACGAGGCCAGTTTGCCTTGTTCATGGCGGATGCGTCAGCCGTGGGAGACAGCGATCACAGGGGGCCGCACGGTAAGGCACCAAGGTCCTCACACAGTCTCCCCACGGATCCGCCCGCGGCCGGCCGAAGAGGGCGGTGGCGGAGCACCCCGCACGCACAGCTGACGGACCGTCAGATCGGCGCTACGGTGCTTCGTATGGAGACCACGGAAACCACGGAGCACCCCGCGCCCCCCTTCCCGAAGATCATCTCGGTGGACGACCACACGGTGGAGCCGCCGGGTGTCTGGCAGGACCGGCTCCCCGCCGCGTACCGGGACCGGGGGCCGCGCATCGTCCGCGCGCCGCTGAAGGAGATGACGTTCCTGGGCGGCAGGTTCGCGCCCGTGATGGGTGCGCCCGGTGACGACGGGCCGGTCGGCGACTGGTGGGTCTACGAGGACCTGCACCGCCCGCTCACCCGTCTCGACACCGCCGTCGGCTACCCGCGCGACGAGATCAAGCTGGAGATCATCACGTACGAGCAGATGCGGCCCGGTTCGTACGACGTGCCGCAGCGCTTGGCCGACATGGACGTCAACCATGTCCGGTCCGCGCTCTGCTTCCCCACGTTCCCGCGCTTCTGCGGCCAGACGTTCACCGAGGCCAAGGACCGCGAGCTGGGGCTGCTCGGGGTCAGGGCGTACAACGACTGGATGGTGGAGGAGTGGTGCGGGCCCGCGGCCGGGGGGCGGCTGATACCCCTGACGCTCATCCCGCTCTGGGACGCGGAGCTCGCGGCGCGGGAGGTGCGGCGCAACGCCGCCCGCGGCGTCCGCGCGGTCGCCTTCTCCGAGATCCCGCCGCACCTGGGGCTGCCCTCCGTCCACACCGACGACTGGGACCCCTTCCTCGCCGCCTGCGACGAGACCGGCACGGTCATCGCCATGCACATCGGCTCCAGCAGCCGGATGCCCTCGACGTCCGCCGACGCACCGCCCGCGGTCGGCTCCACGATCACCTTCGCCAACTGCTGCTTCTCGATGGTCGACTGGCTGATGAGCGGCAAGTTCGAGCGGTTCCCGAACCTGAAGGTCATGTACGCGGAGGGCCAGATCGGCTGGATCCCCTACATCCTCGAACGGGCCGACGTGGTGTGGGAGGAGAACCGCGGCTGGGGCGGCGTCGCGGACAAGGTGCACCGGCCGCCGTCCGAGCTCTTCGCGGAACACGTCTACGGCTGCTTCTTCGACGACGCCTTCGGCCTGCGGAACCTGGACGCGATCGGGGTCGGCAACGTCCTGTACGAGACGGACTACCCGCACTCCGACTCCACCTGGCCCAAGTCCCGCGAGGTCGGCGAGGCCCAGATGGGCCACCTCGCGCCGGACGTGGTCGACCGGATCGTGCGGCGCAACGCGGTCGAGCTGCTGGGGCTCACCGAGGACGGGCTGTGGGCGCCGTGAAGGCCCGCACGTCTCTTGCCCGTCGGGCCTTCGAGCCGCAGCGCGATGTCGATATGACGGTCCATCACATAAGGAGGGGCGGCTCGTGGAGATGACGCCGCAGGGGCGGCTGGCGTACGGGATGCAGCTTCCCGTGCAGTCGCAGAGCACCCTCTACGCCGAGACCTGGGAGGCGGCGGCGGGCCCGGCGGACCTGGTCGAGATCGCCCGCACCGCCGACCGGTCCGGCTTCGCCTACCTCGCGAGCTGTGACCATGTGGCCGTCCCGCGGCGCCTCGCGGACGGCATGAGCACCGTCTGGTACGACCCCGTCGCGACGCTGGCCTTCCTGGCGGGCGTGACCGAGCGCGTCCTGCTGCTCAGCCATGTCGCCGTGGTCGGACTGCGCCACCCCCTCGTCACCGCCAAGCAGTACGCGACCCTCGACCACCTCTCGGGCGGCCGGCTGGTCCTCGGTGTCGGCGCCGGGCACGTACGGGAGGAGTTCGAGGTGCTCGGGGTGGACTTCGAGCGCCGGGGGCAGGTGCTCGACGAGGTCCTCGACGCCCTGCGCGCCGCGCTCGGCCCCGACGAGTACCCGGTGCACCACGGCAAGCTGTACGACTTCGAGGGCCTCGGGCAGCGCCCGCGTCCCGCGCAGGACCGGGTCCCCGTCTGGATCGGCGGCTCCTCGCCCGCCGCGGTGCGCCGTGCGGCGGTCCGGGGGGACGGCTGGCTGCCGCAGGGCGATCCGCGCGACCGGCTCCCGGAGCGGATCGCCGCGCTCCACCGGCTCCGGGCGGAGGCGGGAGCCGCCGGCCCCTTCGTCGTCGGGGCCATCACCGAGCCGCTGTACGTGGGCGAACCCGCCTGGGACGTCGGGCGCCGGACGCTTCGCGGGGCGCCGGACGCGATCGCCGAGTCCCTGCGTGCCTACCGCGCGATGGGCGTGCACCAGATCCAGGTGCGGTTCCGCTCGCGGAGCCGCGGTGAACTCCTCGACCAGATGGCCGCTTTCGGCGCGGACGTCGCGCCCCACCTCGACTAGGGAGAGCCATGGGCAAGCTGGACGGACGTGTCGTCCTCGTCACCGGTGCCGCGCGCGGGCAGGGCGAGCAGGAGGCGCGCCTCTTCGTCGAGGAGGGCGCCCGTGTCGTGATGGCGGACGTGCTGGACGACCAGGGGGAGGCGCTCGCCAAGGAGATCGGCGCCCGGTACGTCCACCTCGACGTGGGCTCGGAGGACGACTGGCGGGCGGCCGTGGCCGCGGCGAAGAGCGCGTACGGGCGGATCGACGGGCTGGTGAACAACGCCGGCATCCTGCGCTTCAACGAGCTGGTGGGCACCCCCCTGGAGGAGTTCCAGGAGGTGGTGCGGGTCAACCAGACCGGTGTCTTCCTCGGGATCAGGGCGGTGGCCCCGGAGATCGCGGCGGCGGGCGGCGGCACGGTCGTCAACACCGCCTCGTTCGCGGGCCTGACGGGCATGGCGTACGTGGGCGCGTACGCGGCGACCAAGCACGCCATCGTCGGGCTGACCCGGGTGGCCGCCCTGGAGCTGGCCGCCCGGAACATCCGCGTCAACGCCGTCTGCCCGGGGGCCGTCGACACGGCGATGAGCAACCCGGCCCAGCTCGATCCGCACGCGAACGTGGTGGACAGTGCCGAGGCACTCGACGCGGTCTACAGCAAGCTCGTGCCGCTCGGCCGGATCGGCCGGCCGGAGGAGGTCGCACGGCTCGCCCTCTTCCTGACCTGCGAGGACTCCTCATACATCACCGGGCAGCCGTTCGTGATCGACGGTGGCTGGCTGGCCGGGGTGAGCGTCGTCTGACCGGGCGGCGGCACCGGCTTATCTGACAGCACGTCAGCTATTGACGGTCCGGGCGCCCGGTGGAACAGTCGGGCTCAACATATCTGACGGTGCGTCAGAAACACCGTCGTCGGCGACAGGGACGGTGAACCGCCTTGGAATTCGGGCTCTTTGTACAGGGATACGTGGGCAAGCGTGCCGAGACCGACCCGCTCGCGGAGCACAAGGCGCTGATGGAGGAGACCGAGTACGTCATCCAGGCGGACGCGTCCGGCTTCAAGTACGCCTGGGCGTCCGAGCACCACTTCCTGGAGGAGTACTCGCACCTCTCGGCCAACGACGTCTTCCTCGGCTACCTCGCCCACGCCACCGAGCGCATCCACCTCGGCTCCGGGATCTTCAACCCCCTCGCGCAGGTCAACCACCCGGTGAAGGTCGCCGAGAAGGTCGCCATGCTCGACCACCTCTCGGAGGGCCGCTTCGAGTTCGGGTCCGGGCGCGGTGCCGGGTCGCACGAGATCCTCGGCTTCATCCCCGGCGTCACCGACATGAATTACACCAAGGAGATCTGGGAAGAGACCATCGCCGAGTTCCCCAAGATGTGGCTCCAGGACGAGTACCCCGGGTTCCGGGGCAAGCACTGGCAGCTGCCGCCGCGCAAGGTGCTGCCCAAGCCGTACGGGAAGTCGCACCCCGCCATGTGGTACGCCGCCGGGTCGCCGCCGTCGTACGCCATGGCCGCCCGCAAGGGGCTCGGCGTGCTCGGCTTCAGCGTGCAGAAGGTCTCCGACATGGAGTGGGTCCTGGAGCAGTACAAGACGGCGATCGTCGAGGCGCGGCCGGTCGGGGACTTCGTCAACGACAACGTGATGGTGACGTCGACGGCCGTCTGCGCGCCCACCCACAAGGAGGCCGTCCGGATCGCGGCCGGTGGCGGCCTGCACTACCTGCAGTCGCTCGTCTTCCGCTACCACGACACCTTCCCGCGGCCCGAGGGCTTCCCCGTGTGGCCCGAGACGCTGCCCGAGTTCAACGAGGAGATCATCGAACTCCTCATCGCGGAGGAGCTGTTGATCTGCGGCGACCCCGACGAGGTGCTGACCCAGTGCAAGCGCTGGGAACAGGCGGGGGCCGACCAGCTCTCCTTCGGGCTGCCCATCGGCATCTCGCGCGAGGAGACGCTCCAGACGATCAGGCTGGTCGGCGAGCACGTGATCCCGAAGATCGACACGGATCCGGTGCACCGCACGACCCGGTTCCGCCAGGCCGCGTGACGCAGGCAGAGACGCGAGGAAGGGGCCGCTCATGCTCGACCACCTGATCAGGGGCGCGACGGTCGTGGACGGGACCGGCGCGCCCGCCTGCACCGCCGACGTCGGCATCCGCGACGGCCGGATCGCCGCCGTCGGCCACGTGACCGAGGAGTCCAGGACGGCCGAGGACGCACACGGTCTCGTCCTCGCCCCCGGTTTCGTCGACCCGCACACCCACTACGACGCCCAGCTCTTCTGGGACCCGTACGCGACCCCGTCCCTGAACCACGGGGTGACCACGGTCGCGGGCGGCAACTGCGGCTTCACCCTCGCGCCGCTGAACCCCGGCCGCCCCGGGGACGCCGACTACACGCGCCGCATGATGTCCAAGGTCGAGGGCATGTCCCTGGTCGCCCTGGAGGAGGGCGCGCCCTGGAACTGGCACACCTTCGGCGAGTACCTGGACGCCCTGGAGGGACGGATCGCCGTCAACGCGGGCTTCATGGTGGGGCACTGCGCGCTGCGCCGGTACGTCATGGGCCCGGACGCGGTGGGCGGGCAGCCCACCCCGGAGCAGCTGGCCGAGATGCTCGCCCTCTTCCACGACGCGATGGAGGCCGGGGCCTGGGGGCTCTCCACCACCCAGTCCTCCACGCACTCGGACGGCGACGGCCGGCCGGTCGCCTCGCGGCACGCCCGGCCCGCCGAACTCCTGGCACTCGCCCGGGCCGTGGCGGATCACGAGGGCACCCAGATCGAGGCGATCGTGGCGGGGTGCCTCGACCAGTTCAGCGACGCGGAGATCGACCTGTTCGTGCGGATGAGCGCGGCGGCGGGGCGGCCCCTGAACTGGAACGTCCTGACGATCGACGCGGCCGTGCCCGAACGGGTGCCGCGCCAGCTGGAGGCGAGCGAGCGCGCCCGCCGGGCCGGCGGCCGGATCGTGGCACTGACCATGCCGATCCTCACCCCCATGAACATGTCGCTGCGCACCTTCTGCGCGCTGAACCTGATCCCCGGCTGGGGCGAGGTGCTGAGCCTGCCCGTGCCGGAGCGCATCGCGCGGCTGCGCGACCCGCAGGTGCGGGCGGAGATGCTGCGGCGGGCGGACAGCAAGGAGGCCGGGGTCTTCCGCCGGCTCGCCCACTTCGGGCGCTACGTCATCGGGGACACCTACAGCCCGGCGAACAAGGGCCTCACCGGCCGCGTCGTGCAGGACATCGCGGCCGAACGCGGCCAGGAGCCCTTCGAGTGCCTCGTGGAGATCTGCGCCCACGACGAGCTCCGCACGGTGCTGTGGCCGATGCCCAGCGACAACGACCCCGACTCCTGGGCCCTGCGGGCAAAGACCTGGCAGCACCCGGACGTCCTGCTCGGCGGCTCCGACGCGGGCGCCCACCTGGACCGCATGTGCGGAGCGCCGTACACGACCCGCTTCCTCGGCGACTGTCTGCGCGGACGCAAGCTGGTGCCGCTGGAACAGGCGGTGAGGATGCTCACCGACGACCCGGCACGGCTCTTCGGGCTGCGCGAGCGCGGCCGGATCACGGAGGGCTTCCACGCGGACCTCGTCCTCTTCGACCCGGCGCGGATCGACGCGGGCAAGGCCACCCTGGTGCACGACCTGCCGGGGGACAGCCCGCGGCTCGACGCGAAGGCGATCGGGGTGACGGCGGTGTGGGTCAACGGGGTCGAGGCGATCCGCGACGACGCGGTCACCGGCGCCGTACCGGGCAGGGTGCTGCGCTCCGGGCGGGACACCCGGACGGTGAGCACCCGGTGAGCGCGGTGCGCCGGCCGGCCGGGGAGGCGGGGTGAGCGAGGGACAGCGGCTGTTCATCGGGGGCCGGTGGGTCGCTCCCGACGACGGCTTCCACGAGGTGACGGACCCGGCGACCGAGACCGTCGTCGGGCTGGCCCCGGAAGCGTCCCGGGAGCAGGTGTACGCGGCGACGGCCGCCGCCCGGGAGGCCTTCGGGGCCTGGTCCCGCACCCCGGCCGAGGAGCGGGCCGCCGTCCTCGGCCGGGCGGCCGGGCTGATCCGGCGCGACCTGGTCGCGTCCGCGGATCTCGCCCAGGCGGAGACCGGAGCGACGACGGGCACCGCGCGCGGCATGCAGGTGGGTGTGGCCGCCGCCCGGTTCCAGCGGTACGCGCGTGTCGAGCCGGTGGAGCAGCCGCTGCCGCCGCAGGTCAACGAGGCCGGGCCGTTCGGGCGGGCGGCCGTGATGGGCGCGCTGGCGGTGCGCCAGCCGGTCGGCGTGGTCACCTGCATCACGTCGTACAACAACCCCTGGGCGAACCCGGCGGGCAAGGTCGCGCCCGCCCTGGCCATGGGCAACACGGTCGTCGTGAAGCCCGCCCCGCAGGACCCGCTCTCGGTGTACCGGATGGCCCAGGCGCTGGAGGCGGCCGGGGTGCCGCCCGGAGTCGTGAACGTGGTGGGCGGCTCGCGGGCGGAGGTCGGGCAGGCCGCCGTGGACTCGCCCGATGTGGACATGGTGAGTTTCACGGGTTCGACCGAGGTCGGACAGCGCATCGCCGAGGTGTGCGGGCGCGGGATGAAACGGCAGCTGATGGAGCTGGGCGGCAAGGGCGCCGCGGTCGTCTTCGACGACGCCGACCTGGACTCGGCGGTGGCCGGGATCGGGACGACGTTCTCGTTCTACAGCGGGCAGATCTGCACGGCGCCGACCCGGGTGCTGGCGCAGCGGTCGGTGTACGACCGGCTGGTGGAGCGCCTCGCCGCGTACGCCGGGCAGCTGCGGGTCGGTGATCCGCGCGAGTCCGGCACGGTCGTCGGACCGGTGATCTCGGCGGCCCACCGGGACCGCGTGGAGTCGTACGTCGAACTCGGCCGCAAGGAGGGCGCGCGGGTCGTGGCGGGCGGCCGGAGACCGCCGGGCGAGCGGGGCTTCTACGTGGCGCCGACCCTGCTCGCCGACTGCACCCCGGACATGCGGGTGGTGCGGGAGGAGATCTTCGGACCGGTGGTCGTGGTGGTGCCCTTCGACGACGAGGACGAGGGGATCGCGCTGGCCAACGACAGCGACTACGGCCTGATCGACTACGTCTGGTCGGGCGACGTGGCCCGGGCCTTCCGGGTGGCCCGCAGGCTGCGGGCGGGCGGCGTCGGCGTCAACACCGTGGGCCGCAACATGGAGGCGCCGTTCGGCGGGTTCAAGAAGAGCGGGGTGGGACGGGACGTCGGGTCGTACGCGCTGCACGCCTACAGCGAGGTGCAGTCGATCGTCTGGGCGGGGTGACCGGGCGGGCCCCGGGGGAGTGACCCGGGGCCGGTCGCCGGCCCGGCCCGGGTGTGCGGGCCTGCCCGGCCCGGGCGGTCAGTCGGTGAGATCGACCCGCACGGTCAGCAGGTGGGTGCCGAGAGCGCGGACCGCGGTGCTGTTCAGACGCGGCAGGGACCGCAGCCGGGCCCGCGCGTCGTCGGTCGGCAGCGGGTGCGCGACATCATGGTGCCAACGGCCGTGGACCCGCACTCTGACCTGAGGGTTCACCCGGATGTTGCGCACGTACTGCGACTTCTCCCCGTACTCGGAGACGAGCCAGAACGTCTGCCCGGTCCGGCGACCGCCGACGGGCGTCCGGCGGGGCAGCCCCGAGCTCCGTCCGGTGGTCTCCAGCAGCGTCTGGAACGGCAGCCGGCGCAGCACCGGGTTGGCGATCCGCCGCTGGAACGACGTGACCGCCCGGAACTTGACCTCCTGGTACCGCGACATCCCGCGTCACTCCGTCCCCTGGTCGCCCTTGCCGGTGACCGTACTCCCCTTCCCTCCGTCGTCGTCGACCACCTCCGGCCGGTGCCGGGGGCGGTCGGGCGGGCGCCGCGGGGCCGCGCCGTCAGGGGCGGCCGAGGAAGACGGGATTGGTGAAGGCGGCCAGTGCCCCCGGCAGGGCCGGCGCTGTGGGCGCGTGGCGCACCTCGGCCCGCACGTAGGCCGCGTTGGCCGCGGTCGTGCGCCACTCGGCGGTGCCGGACCCCGAATCCGGCAGGGCCGAGGTGAACAGCACGCCCTGGTCGGTGACGAAGCGGACCGTGCAGCCCGCGGCGCCCGTCACCTCCAGCCGGACGGTGACGGGCGCATCCCGGTCCACCCGCAACCGCCCGCCGATCCCGGCGTGTTCGCCCTTCGGCCCGGTCGCCGCGAACGCGAGCGACACCGACCGGGACTCGGCGACGTAGGAACGGCCGGCCCGGATGCCCTCCTGGATCGCCTCGCGGCTCAGGTCGTCGGCGAGGACGACGGTCTGCGGCAGGCCGACCGGGTCGGGGTCGCGGTGGGCGTCGCTGTTGCCCATGGCCGGGAGCCAGGCGCCGCCCGAGCGCACCGAGGCGACGAGCATGCCGTCCCAGTCCGCCAGCGCGATCTCGTCGTCCGGCGTGTAGGCCCCGTTCCACACCTCCACCGCGTCCGCCTCGCCGAAGCCGAACTTCCAGTTGCAGCCGATGCAGGTCGCGTGCGGATGGGCGGGCACCACGAGACCGCCGGCCCGGCGGATCTGCCGGGCGTACCTGCCGAAGCGGTTGTCGCGGGCCCGGTAGCGCCAGTCGACGAAGGTGCCCGGGTCGGTGCCGAGGGCCACCACGTGCCCGTTGCGGGTCGTGACCTCCTCACCGAGCATGATCAGCAGGTCGTCGCCCGCCAGGTCCGCCCAGTGGGGGTGCGCGGAGTGGGTGTTGTGGTCCGAGCTGTTGATGAAGTCCAGGCCCGCCGCCCGGGCCAGGGCGGCGATCTCGGCCGGGGTGCGGCGGCCGTCGGAGTACCAGGAGTGCAGGTGGCAGTCGCCGCGGTACCAGGCCCGGCCGCGCCCCCTCGCCCGGGAGGGCGGATAGGCCGGTTCCACCACGGCACCGGGCGCGCCGTACGTGAGCGTCACGGTGAGCTCGTAGGGCAGCCCCTGCGGCGCCACCGTGTACGGGCCGAGGGCCACGTGCCAGGTCCCGGCACGCACCGGCCCGGGGATGTAGCCCGGCGTCGCGTCGTCCGCCCGGATGAAGAACTCCGTACGGGCGCCTCCCGACCAGCCGCGGAAGCCCGCGCCGCCCGGCTCCGTGCCCCGCTCGTCGAAGATGCCGATGTCGAGGGCGTTGCCCTGGGTGCCGGCCGGGACCGCGGGCTTCTCGTACGTGTACGCGACCCTGATCTCCCGCACGCCTGACGGCACGTCGACCGGCACGTACACGAAGTCGGGGGCCCCGGCCGGCAGGGTGCCCCGCACGGTCCTGGTCTCCCGGCCGTCCGCCGCACCGGCACCGCTCGCGAAGCCCACGCCTCCCGAGGTGAGCGCGGCGACGGCGCCCGTCACGAACAGGGCGCGCCTGCCGACACCGTGGTCGTCCTCGCACATACTGCTGCTCCCGGGGTGAGGTGAGGGACGGGGGTGGTGCGAATCACTCTGGTATTCAGCCGTGAACTCCGGTGCAAGGGAAGGGGATCCGCGCCTATCGACTTGGCGGCGCGAGTGCTAGGAAGTGCCCATGCGGATCGCCACCACGATCTTCCTCACCGACGAGACCGTCGCCCCCGTCCGGCTCGCGCGCGCTCTGGAGGAGCGTGGATTCGCCGGGCTGTACCTGCCCGAGCACACGCACATCCCGGTCGAGCGCACCACCCCGAACCCGTCGGGCGGGGAGCTGCCGCGCGAGTACGGCCGGACCCTCGACCCCTTCGTCGCACTCGCCCAGGCGGCGGCGGTGACGCGGGACCTCGGGCTCGGCACCGGCATCACGCTGGTCGCCCAGCAGGATCCCATCGGCCTCGCCAAGCGGGTCGCGACCCTCGACCGGCTGTCCGGCGGCCGGTTCACCTTCGGGGTCGGCTTCGGCTGGAACGTGGAGGAGGCCGCCGATCACGGGGTGCACTGGAGCACGCGCCGGGAACTGGTCCGCGACCGGATGGCTCTGATGCGCGCGCTGTGGGCGGACGGACCGACCGCGTACTCGGGGGAGTACGGCAGCGTGCGGGCGAGCCACGCCCATCCCAAGCCGGTGTCGGCACCGCGCGGACCGGTCGTCGGGCCGCGCACGCTCCTCGGCGGTGCGGCGGGACCGAAGCTGTTCGCGCACGTCGTCGAGTACGCCGACGGCTGGATGCCGATCGGAGGGCGCGGCCTGGCCGAGTCGGTCCCCGTCCTGCGGGCCGCCTGGGCCGACGCGGGACGCGATCCGGCGGCCCTGCACGTCGTGCCGTCCGCCGTGCGCCCCACGCAGGGCAAGCTCGCGCACTACGCCGGCCTCGGCATCGAGGAGGTGGTGGTGCAGCTGCCGCCCGCCGGGGAGGCGGAGGTGCTGCGCGTGCTGGACACGTACGCCCCGTACGTGACGGGCCCGGAGTGAGCGGCGCGGGACCGGCGGCGTCCGGTGCCGCGGGGCCGGGGGCGGCCGGAGGCGTGGGTCCGGGGGTGGCCGGAGGCGTCCGGCCCGGCGGTACGAATCGGACAGCGCCTGTTTCGCCTGATCACCCCAATCGTATGCTCGACGGATGACGACTTCCGAGACCTCCGGGACCGGGCCGACCGCGAACTCCATGCGGCGTGCGCTCAAACGCGCGCGTGACGGCGTCGCGCTCGACGTCGGCGAGGCGGCCGTCCTGCTCCAGGCGCGCGGCGCGGACCTGGACGACCTGGCGGCGTCCGCGGCCCGGGTGCGGGACGCGGGGCTCGCCGCGGCGGGCCGCCCCGGCGTCATCACGTACTCGAAGAGCGTCTTCGTCCCGCTGACCCGGCTGTGCCGGGACAAGTGCCACTACTGCACCTTCGTCACCGTGCCCGGCAAGCTGCGCCGGGCCGGGCACGGGATGTTCATGTCCCCCGACGAGGTGCTGGACATCGCCCGCCGCGGCGCCGAACTCGGCTGCAAGGAAGCCCTGATCACCCTCGGCGACAAGCCCGAGGACCGCTGGCCCGAGGCCCGCGAATGGCTGGACGCGCACGGCTACGACGACACGATCGCCTACGTACGGGCCATCTCGATCCGCATCCTGGAGGAGACGGGCCTGCTGCCGCACCTCAACCCGGGTGTCATGTCGTGGACCGACTTCCAGCGGCTGAAGCCGGTCGCCCCGTCGATGGGCATGATGCTGGAGACCACCGCCACCCGGTTGTGGAGCGAGCCCGGCGGGCCGCACCACGGATCGCCCGACAAGGAGCCCGCCGTCCGGCTGCGTGTCCTGGAGGATGCGGGCCGCTCCTCCGTCCCCTTCACCAGCGGCCTGCTGATCGGGATCGGCGAGACGTACGAGGAGCGCGCCGACTCCCTGTTCGCGCTGCGCCGGATCTCCCGCGCCTACCACGGCATCCAGGAACTGATCATCCAGAACTTCCGCGCCAAGCCGGACACCGCGATGCGCGGCATGCCGGACGCGGAGCTGGACGAACTCATCGCCACCGTCGCGGTCGCCCGGCACATCATGGGTCCGGCCGCCTGCCTCCAGGCGCCGCCCAACCTGGTGGACGCCGAGTACGGGCGGCTCATCGGCGCCGGAATCGACGACTGGGGCGGCGTCTCACCGCTCACCATCGACCACGTCAACCCCGAGCGCCCCTGGCCGCAGATCGACGCCCTCGCCGCTCAGTCCGCCGCGGCCGGCTTCGAACTGCGGGAACGGCTGTGCGTGTACCCGGAGTTCGTGCAGCGCGGCGAGCCGTGGCTGGACCCGCGGCTGCTGCCGCACGTACGGGCGCTGGCGGACCCGGAGACCGGCCTCGCCCGTGCGGACGCGGTTGTCGAGGGGCACCCGTGGCAGGAGCCCGACGAGGCGTTCACCGCGTCCGGGCGCACCGACCTGCACCACACCATCGACACCGAGGGACGCACCGGCGACCGGCGCGAGGACTTCGATCTCGTCTACGGCGACTGGGACTCCCTGCGCGAGGCGGCGGCGCCCGGGATGGTGCCCTCCCGCATCGACACCGACGTGCGCCAGGCGCTCGCGACGGCGGCCGACGACCCGACGCGGCTCACCGACGACGAGGCGCTCGCCCTGCTGCACGCGGACGGCCCCGCCCTGGACGCGCTCTGCCGGATCGCGGACGACGTCCGCAGGTCGGTGGTCGGCGACGACGTCACGTACATCGTCACGCGGAACATCAACTTCACCAACGTCTGCTACACCGGCTGCCGCTTCTGCGCCTTCGCCCAGCGGCGCACCGACGCCGACGCCTACACCCTCTCGCTGGACCAGGTCGCCGACCGGGCCCGGCAGGCCTGGGAGGTCGGCGCGGTGGAGGTCTGCATGCAGGGCGGCATCCACCCCGACCTGCCGGGCACCGCGTACTTCGACATCGCGCGGGCGGTGAAGGAGCGCGTCCCCGGGATGCACGTCCACGCCTTCTCCCCGATGGAGGTGGTGAACGGGGCCACCCGCACCGGCCTGTCGATCCGGGAGTGGCTGACGGCGGCCAAGGAAGCGGGCCTCGACTCCATCCCCGGCACCGCCGCCGAGATCCTCGACGACGAGGTCCGCTGGATCCTCACCAAGGGCAAGCTGCCCACCGCGACCTGGATCGAGGTCGTCACCACGGCACACGAACTCGGCATCCGCTCCTCCTCGACGATGATGTACGGGCATGTGGACCAGCCCCGGCACTGGCTCGGCCACTTCCGCACACTGGCCCGCATCCAGCAACAGACGGGCGGCTTCACGGAGTTCGTGACGCTGCCGTTCATCCACACCAACGCGCCCGTGTACCTGGCGGGCATCGCCCGTCCCGGCCCCACCGTCCGCGACAACCGCGCGGTGACGGCCATGGCCCGCCTGCTCCTGCACCCGCACATCCCCAACATCCAGACCAGCTGGGTGAAGCTGGGCACGGAGGGCGCGGCCGAGATGCTGCGCTCGGGCGCCAACGACCTCGGCGGCACCCTGATGGAGGAGACCATCTCCCGCATGGCCGGATCGAGTTACGGCTCCTACAAGTCCGTGAAGGACCTGACCGCCGTGGCCGAGGCGGCGGGCCGTCCCGCGAAACCGCGCACGACGCTGTACGGCGAGGTCCCGGAGGAGCGGCAGCGGGCGGCCCTGGCCTCCGACGGCCACCTGCCGGAGCTGCTGCCGGTCCTGGAGTAACGCCCCCTCACGGAGTGTCCGGCGCCTCCGGCTCCCGCCCGGACGGCAGATGGATCACGACGAGCACGAGGCCGGCGAGCGTGACGACGCGCGTCGCCGCGTCGAGCCCGTTCCACGTCTCCGACTGCCACATGGCGAACCACTCGCCGCCGACCCCGATGAACCCGGCGCCGAACAGGAGCAGGACCATCAGCAGGCCGTACGTCGACAGGCGCCGCGCCTCGGTGTGCCGGCGCCGCGCCCACAGCCAGGTGCCGGCGATCAGCACGAGCGCGGAGAGCGTCTCCCACACGATGATCGCCACGTAGGCCGTGTCCTGCAGTGCCTTGGACTCGACGGCCCGCCACATCAGGTCGTCGTCCTTGAAGGTGGTGTCCATCGCGAGGACATGCCGCACGAACTGCTGATTGGTCCCGAAGTCGGTGATGTTCCCGAAGGCGACGAGCGCCATGTAGAGGGCGACGGTGGCGGTGAGGAGGGCCCCGGTCAGGGAGAGAGTGGAGTGGGAGCGCGAGGCTCGTGTGACGGCCATGGCTCCGACTATGCCGCCGGAGACGGTGTGACTCCCAGCGGTTTTTCGGCGCGTTGGGCCAGACTGGGCCACGACCGAAGGACCGGCGGAGGGAGCGGCGGATGGCGCGGGCACGGCCCTCGACGCAGCAGGTGATCAACGAGCGCAGCCGGCGCGCGTTCGTCGGGCGGGACGCCGAACGCGCACTGTTCCGGGCGAACTTGGAGCACGTGCCGCAGGACGACCGGCACACGTTCCTCTTTCACGTGCACGGCAACGCGGGCGTCGGCAAGACGTGCCTGGTGCGGGAGTGGGGGCGGATCGCGCGGGAGTGCGGGGCGCTCACCGTGTACGTCGACGAGGCCGTGGGCAGCGTGCCCGAGGCGATGGCGGCGATCAGCGCCCGGTGCGCCCGGGAAGGGCACCGCCTCAAGGGACTCGACCGCCTGCTGGCAGCCCACCGCGACCGGCGCCACGAGGCGGAGACGGCGGTCGCCGCCGCCCTCGAACCCCGGGCCGGCCGGACCCCGGACACGCACGGGCCCGAGGCACCGGCCCAGCCGTCGCAGCTGACCCTCGCGGCGACCCGGGCGGGACTCGTGGGCCTGGGCCTCGTGCCCGGCGTCGGCGCCTTCGCCGGAGCGGTCGACCCGGTGCAACTGGCGCAGGGCGCGGACCGGTTGCGGGCGTCCATGGGTGGCAGGCCGCGCAACGAGGAGGACATGCGTCTGGTTCTCGCCCCCGAGCAGGTCCTCACTCCGGTGCTGCTGGACGAGCTGGCCGGGATCGCCACCCGGGTTCCCTGGATCGTCCTCTTCTTCGACACCTACGAGCGCACCGGGCCCTTCCTCGACGGCTGGCTGCACGACATGCTCGGCACGGACCGCCACGGCGGAGCCCTGCCGGACAACGTCGTGGTCGTCACGGCCGGGCAGTTGCCGCCGGACACCGCCCGCTGGGGCGGCCTCGCGGACTCCGTCACGGACGTGCCGCTCGGGCCGTTCACCGAGGCGGAGGCGCGCCGGCTGCTGGCCGGCCGGGACGTGGTCGCGGAGCCGGTCGTGCGGGAGGTGCTGCGGCTCACCGGGCGGCTGCCGGTGCTGGTCTCGACCCTGGCCGCGCACCGGCCCGCCGCACCGGACGAGGTGGGCGACCCCAGCGTGACCGCCGTCGACCGCTTCCTGAAGTGGGAGCAGGACCCCGTACGCCGGGCCGTGGTCCTGGCCTGCGCCCTGCCCCGGCGGCTGGACGCGGACGTGTTCCGGGCGGCGTCGGGGTGCGGGGACGACGAGGCCGACGTCCTGTTCGCGTGGCTGCGGGAGCTGCCGTTCGTCGGCGACGGCGGGAACGGCGTGCGGTACCACGACGTCGTACGGGCCCCGATGCTCCGCCTGGAGCGCCGCCGTTCACCGCGCGGCTGGACGGAGCGGCACACGCGGCTGGCCGGGACGTTCGGGCAGTGGCGCGGCGAGCTGGAGGCGGGCCCGGACACCGAGGCGCCGTGGGCGGACGAGGAGTGGCGGGAGCTGCGCCTCGCGGAGTCGTACCACCTGCTGTGCGCCCGTCCCCGGGCCGCGCTCCCCGGGGTGCTGGCGGACACGGTCCGCGCGAGCGACCAGGGCGAGGCGGTGGCCGCGCGATGGGCCCGGGTCCTGGCCGAGGCGGGCGAGGACGCGGACGCCCGGGACGTGGCGCGCTGGGGACGCGAGCTGACCGAGGCGCTCGCCGGGACCGGCGCCACCGCCGGCACGGCCCCCGCGGACACCGGAGTCGTCGCCGCGCTGGGCCTGCTGCTGAACCGGGCCGGGCTCGACGGGCCCGGGGAGGCGCTCGCCCGCACGGCCCGCGGTGCGGCCCTGCGGCGCGCGGGCGCCCACGCCCGGGCGCTGGCCGAGTACGACCGGGCGGTCGCCCTCGACCCGGAGGCGGCCCGCGCCTACCGGGGGCGCGCCATGAGCCGGGGGGACCTGGGCGACCACGAGGGCGCCGTCGCCGACCTGGACCGTGCGCTCGCACTGGTGCCGGACGACGGCCGGGCCTACTCCATGCGCGGGGAGTACCGGCGGATCCTGCACGTGTACGACGCCGCGATCCGCGACCTCGACCGGGGGATCGCCCTGGACCCGGGCCATGCCTTCGCCTGGGCCTCCCGGGGAGCCGCGCGGCTCGGCCGGGGCGAACTGGACGCCGCTCTCGCGGATCTGGACCGGGCCCTGGAACTGAACCCGGAGTACGGCTGGGCGCTGGCCCGCCGGGCGCGCGTGTGGCGCGCCCGGGGTGAGCACGCCCGGCAGCTGGCGGACCTCGACCGGGCGGTCCGGCTGCAGCCGGACTGGGCGTGGGGCGCCTGCGAGCGGGGCGACGCCCTGCGGGTCGCGGGCCGCCACGAGGAGGCCCTCGCCGACTACGGGAGGGCGCTCGCGCTGGACGACGCGTACGCGTCGGCGTACGCGAGCCGGGGCGCCTGTCTCGGCGCCCTCGGACGGCATGCCGAGGCCCTCGCGGACCTGGACCGGGCGCTGGAGCTCAGGCCGGGGTACGCGTGGGCCCTGGAGCAGCGTTCGGCCGTCCTGGACCGGTCGGCCGGGAGCACGGGGTGACCCGTGTCCGGCCCGGCGGGTGAGCACGCGGGCGTCCACGGGCACTCACCGAGCGGTCCCCTGCGGGCACTCACCGAGCGGTCCCCTGCGGGCACTCACCGAGCGGTCCCCTGCGGGGGGCTCACCCGGTCCCCCGCGGGGGCTCGCCGCACGCGGGCATCCGCAGGGGACCGGCGGTCCTCAGTGGGCGAGACGCTGGCCGAAGAACGCCTCCTTCTCGGGGGCGCCGAGCACACCCGGACCGAAGGACGCGATGTTGCCCGTCGTCAGCCCGGCCTTCGAGCCGCGCAGCACCCAGACCGCGCCGGAGTCCTGGTAGGTGTTGTCCTCCAGCGGGGCCGCCGCGACGAGGTCGGCCCGGTTGTTGGCGTTGACGTCCACCAGCAGCACCGTACGGCCGAAGTTGTCGCTCTTCTCGGACGCGCCGGGCACGCCGGACGTGGACTGGTTGAAGGCCTGGGCCCCGGAGCCGGTGAGGCCGGACGCGCCGCCCTTCAGCAGGACCACCGCGCCCGCCTCGCGCACGGAGCCGATGTCCTCGCCGGGGACGCCGACCGCGATGTCCGGGTAGCCGTCACCGGTCACGTCGCCGGCGGCCAGCGAGTAGCCGAACTGGTCGCCGAAGTTGCGGTCGTTGTCGCCCGCCTCGTCGACACCGGGCACGCCCGCCGTGTTCTGGGTGATCTTGGCGGTACGGGTGGAGGGGCCGTTGGCCGAGCCGTAGACGACCCGGACCGCGCCGGCGTCGTAGTCCATCATCTCCGACACCGGGTCGACCTGGCGGGCCACGAAGTCGCCGTATCCGTCCTGGTTCACGTCGGCGACGACCCCGCCGACCGTGTAGTGGCCGGTGCTCTTGAAGGTGGAGCTCAGGCCGGTCGAGGTGCCCTGGTAGAAGCGGGACTTGTACTGCATCTCCTCGAAGCCGTGCGTGGTGACGACGTCGTCCTTGCCGTCGCCGTTCATGTCCCCCACGGCGACGTCCTGGGGACCGGACTCGTCCGCGATCTCCAGCGTGTCGGTCCGGGCGGGGACGCCGGCCCGGGTGATCGGGCCGAAGCGGACCTCCAGGTTGCCGTTGGCGTTGACGACGAGGTCGGCGTGACCGTCGCCGTCGATGTCGCCGGCCGCCACCCGGTAGGAGGGGTCGGGGAGCGCCACGGCGTCGCCGAGTCCGTCGGCGGAGCCCCAGAGCACCATGGGGGCGTAGTAGCTGCCGACGGCCAGGTCGGTGTAGCCGTCCCCGTCGAAGTCGCGCGCGGCCGTGCTGGTGCCGAAGGTGCCGTACTCCATGAGGTCGCCGGGCACACCGGTGGTGGCCTGCGAGATCAGCTGGGGGTGCGCGGTGTCGGAGCCCGCGGAGGAGCCGTACACGACGGAGACCGAGCCGGCCTGGTGGACGCCCGACACGGTGGCGAAGGGGGCGCTGATCGCGAGATCGGCGAAACCGTCGCCGTTGAAGTCCACCACGGGCGTTTTCGGGGCGGCCGCGGCGGCCGGCCCGGCGGACAGGACCAGGGGTGCGGTCAGCAGTGCGGCGAGCGCCGCGCACCGCGCGACGCCGCGACGGCTCTTGGGGTGAGGCACGAGGGACTCCGAAAGTCGGTTCCTGGTTGGGCGGTCGTTCATCTGGACCCACGAGAGGCGGAAACGGTTGTGGTGCAGGTGACCGATCGCACGCCTGAACGGACCGTTCCCGTTCGATTACAGTGCTGAGCGATACGGACCGGAGGAGGGCGTGGTGGGTGCGACATCCGGTGCCGTATGGGGCCGCAGGGAGCAGCAGGACTTCCGCAGCCGGGTGCGCGGGACGCTGCTCGGTGCCGCCGTCGGCGACGCCCTGGGCGCGCCGCTCGACGGGCTCGCCCTGGAGGAGATCCGGGAGGCGCACGGCGCCGCCGGCCTCACCGACCTCGCCTTCGGGCACGGCAGCCGGGGCGCGGTCAGCCACCTCACCCAGCTCACGCTGTTCACCCTCGACGGCCTGATCCGCGCCCAGGTGCGCCGCGACACCGGCGCCTGGCACCCGCCCACCGACCTGCACCGGGCCTACCGCCGCTGGGCCGCGACCCAGAGCGACTGGGGCCCCGACGAGCGCCGCAAGGACGACGGCTGGCTGGCCCGCGAGGAGTGGCTGTACGCCCGGCGGGCCCCGTCCCGCGCCTGCCTGCTGGGCCTCGGCGACGACACCATGGGCACGCTCGACGCGCCCAAGAACCCGGGTGAGCCGGGCGCCGAGGCGGCCGCGCGGTCAGCGCCCTTCGGGCTGCTCGTCGGCTGGGAGCCGCAGCTGGTGATGCAGCTCGCCGTGGAGTGCGCGGCGCAGACGCACGGGCACCCGCTGGCCTACCTGTCGGCGGGCGCGTACGCGGTGGTGGTGCACGCGCTGGCGCGCGGGGAGAGCCTCGACGGCGCCGTGCAGCGGGCGCTGGCGCTGCTGGCCGCGCGCCCGGGGCAGCAGCCCGTCACGGACGCGCTCCAGCACGCCCTGGGGGCCGTGCGGCAGGGGATGCCGACGCCGGCCCGGGTCGAGGAGCTCGCCGGGGAGGGGACGGCGGAGGGACTGCTGGCGGTGGCCGTGTACTGCGCGCTGGTCGGCGAGGACGTGCGGCAGTGCCTGTCGCTGGCGGTGAACCACGGCGGGCCCTCGGGCGCGGCGGGCGCCCTCACCGGGGGGCTGCTCGGCGCCCTGCACGGCGAGACGGCCCTCCCGCCGGCCTGGCTGGCCGAGCTGGAGGGCCGTCCCACGATGCTGGTGCTGGCGGACGACTTCGCCATGGAGATGACCCAGGGACCCGCACTGCACGGGCCCGCCGGATCGTCGCCGGGCTGGCTCGCCCGGTACCCGCGCGCCTGACCGGACGACCGCCGGCCGGGCGCCCGGTCAGTCCTTGACGGGCGTGCCCACCACCCCGTCCGCCGCCCCGGCCGGGGCCGGGATCGAGGCCGCCGCCGACCCCGAGCCGTCGTCGTCCGTGTTGATCATCTCGATGACGGCGTCGCGCTCCGGGGTGTCCTCGGGCTTGAGGAGGCCGATGAGGACGTACAGGGCGAGGGAGATCGCCATCGGGACGGAGACCTGGTACTCCAGCTTCACGTCCGTGCGCTGGGAGAAGTCCAGGTGGTAGTTCATCAGGAAGAAGGCGAGCAGACCGCAGGCCCAGCTGGTGAGGGCCGCCGTCGGTCCGGACTTCCGGAAGGGGCGGAGCAGGCCCAGGATGAACGGGATCGCGATCGGCCCCATGAGTCCGGCCACCCACTTGATGACGACCGTGATGATGTCCTTGAAGGTGGGGGAGTTGACCTGGGTCGCCACCGCCATGGAGAAGCCGAGGAAGGCGACGGTGGTGACGCGTCCGGCGATCAGCCCGGCCCGGGAGTCCCAGGTCCGCGCGGCCTTGGAGAGCACCGGCATGATGTCCCGGGTGAACACGGCGGCGATGGCGTTCGCGTCCGAGGAGCACATGGCCATCGTGTGGGAGAAGAACCCGACGACCACGAGGCCCAGCAGGCCGTGCGGCAGCAGCTGTTCGGTCATCAGGCCGTACGCGTCGGAGCCGTCCGGCTTCTCGGCCGTCACCAGCAGCGGGGACAGCCACATCGGGATGAAGAGGATGACCGGCCACACGAACCACAGCGCTGCGGACAGGAAGGCGGAGCGCGTGGCCTCCTTGGCGCTGCCCGTCGCCATGTAGCGCTGGGCCTGGTTCCACATGCCGCCGTTGTACTCGAAGAGCTTGATGAAGAGGTACGCGATGAAGAAGACGGTCATGTAGGGGCCCGCGAACCCGTCCGCGTGACCGTCCAGCTTCGGCGAGTCGAGCGCCTTCGACAGCCCGCCCTGGTCGGCGATCTTGTTCAGCGCGATGACCAGCATCGCGACACCGGCGAGCAACTGGATGACGAATTGCCCGAGTTCGGTCAGCGCGTCGGCCCACAGCCCGCCGATCGTGCAGTACACGGCCGTGATGCCGCCGGTGATGATGATGCCCTGGGTGAGTGTCACCCCGGTGAAGACGCTGAGCAGGGTGGCGATGGCGGCCCACTTGGCGCCGACGTCCACGATCTTCAGCAGGATGCCGGACCAGGCGAGCGCCTGCTGGGTCGGCAGGTTGTAGCGGTCCTTCAGGTACTCCAGCGGCGAGGCGACGTGCAGTCGCGAGCGCAGCCGGTTCAGCCGGGGCGCGAAGGCCTTGGCGCCGATCGCGATGCCGATGGCGATCGGCAGTGACCAGGTGACGTACGAGGTGATGCCGTAGGTGTACGCGATGCCGGCGTACCCGGTGAACATCACGGCGCTGTAGCCCGACATGTGGTGGGAGATGCCGGACAGCCACCACGGCATCTTGCCGCCCGCGGTGAAGAAGTCGCTGACGTCGTCCACGCGCTTGTGGGACCAGATGCCGATCGCGGTCATCACGCCGAAGTACGCGACCAGGACGGTCCAGTCGAGACCGTTCATGTGCCCCCTCCAGGGGTCCGCCTTGTGAATCTGCAGATACCGGACGGCACTTCGCCAGTACGCACGTGGGCGGTGCCCCGTGCGGGAGCGGGGACTTGGTGGATTGAACCGCCGGTTCGACCGGCCGGTCAAGCCCTAAGCGGTCACGGATATGAACGCAGATCAGAAAGCAGAACGATTTTACTTCCTCTTGACCTGTAGGGATGTTGTCGGGCGCGTGACGTGAACCACACGATGAGCGGGCACTTCGCCAGACGGACCAGCGACAGGAGACAGGCGTACGGGATGCGGGTCCCGTACGGCCGGGAAGGGAGGACGACCGCCCCGACTACCGCATGAGTTCGCCGGCGTTCACGAGCAGGGACTGCCCGGTGATCGCCCGCGCCCGGTCGGACGCCAGGAACACCACGGCGTCCGCCACGTCCCCGTCCGTGGCCAGCTCGGGCAGCGCCATCCGCTCGGTCAGCCGCTCGCGCACGACCGCCTCGGACACGCCCTCGGTGTGCGCCGTGAACTGCACGTACGCCTCGACGGGCGGGCCCCACATCCAGCCCGGCAGCACGGTGTTGACCCGGATCCGGAACGGGCCGAGCTCCCGCGCCAGTGAGTACATCGCGCTCGTCAGCGCACCCTTCGACGCCGCGTACGCCGCCTGCCGCACCTGTGAGGGGGCGGCCACCGCGGACTGGGTGCCGATGACGACGACGGAGCCGCCGCCCTCCTTCAGCGCGGGCAGGCAGGCGCGGGTCATCCGCAGGGTGCCGAGCAGGTTCACATCGATGACCGACCGCCAGGTGGTGAAGTCCGCGTCCTCCAGGCCGCCGAAGTAGCTGTCCCAGGCGGCGACGTGGACGACCGCGTCGATCCGCCCGAACCGTTCCCGCGCGAGCGCCGCCAGGGCCTCGCACTGCCCCTCGTCGGTGATGTCCGTCGCCCGGTACGCGGTGTGGGCGCCGTCCGGGTCGAATTCGGCGGCCGACTTCGCGAGGTTCGCCTCGGTCCGGGCCCCGAGCACCGCGTTCCCGCCGTCGCGCACGACGGCCGCCGCGACCTGGTGGCCGAGCCCGGCGCCGACACCCGAGACGACGACGGTCTTGCCCGCGAGCAGCGACATCGGAGGCCTCCCGGCTCTGGCGCATTGTCTGACGGGGCGTCAGAGTATGGGCTGCCGTCGGAGGAAGGAAGTCCCGCGGGCGACCCACGCGGGACCCGGGCAGGAAAGGGGAGCGTCGTGAACGAGGACACCCGCAGTGAGGTGTACGCCGAACTGGCCGCCGTCGGCCCGTACGGAGTGCACCCCGGCCACGCCCTGATCACCATGGTCGAACCCCACCCGGGCCACGAGTACGCCTACAACCGCTGGTACGAGGACGACCACTACTACGCGGGCGCCATGGCGATGCCCTGGATGTTCGCCGGCCGCCGCTGGGTGGCCACCCGCGACCTCCAACTGCTGCGCTACCCGGAGAGGTCGGCCGTCGCCCAGCCCGTCACCGCGGGCTGCTATCTCTCCACGTACTGGGTCACCGAGGGCCGGTACGACGAGCACATGCGCTGGACCGTCGGCATCAACAAGCGCCTGAACCGCGACCACCGCGTCCACCGGGAACGCACCCACGTCTTCACCGCGTTCCAGGACCACGAGGCCACGGTCTACCGCGACGGCACGGCCGGCCCCCGCGACTTCCACGCCCTCGACCATCCCTACGCCGGGCTGGTCGTGCAGGTCGTCGACGCCGAATCCGCCGCGCAACGCGCCGAGTTGCTGGAATGGCTGCGCACCCGGCACCTCCCCGAGCGGCTGACCGGCTCCCCGTCCGCCCTGGTCACCGTCTTCCGGCCGACCCCCCTGCCCGGCGACCGCATGACCTACGTCAAGCAGGTCGAGGGCGTCGACACCCGGCTGACCCTGCTGTGGTTCCTCGAGACGGACCCGCGGGAGGCCTGGGAGGCATGGTTCACGGGTCTGGACGAGGCGGTGGCCGCGTCGGGCCTCGGCCGGGTCGAACTGGTCGCCCCCTTCGTCCCCACGGTGCCCGGCACGGACACCTACGTGGATCTGCTCAGGTAGCCGTACGGGGAAGGACTCGGCCGGGCGTACGGGAACCCGGCTCGGCCGGGCGCACGGGGCGGGCGTCCCGGGAAAGGCCGAGCCCCCTCGGCCAGGACGGCGGGCCGGACGAGAGGGCTCTGTCGGTGGTGCGTATGCAGTTGGTCGGTGCGGTTGTGGAGTCGGTGCATCAGGTGAGGTCGAAGGCTCCCCGGCCGACCTCCGCCACGAAGGCGTTCCACGAGTGGGCGGGGAACGCCAGGGTGGGACCTCCGGGGACCTTCGAGTCCCGGACGGCCATCGCCGCGACGAGCGGGGACTTGACCTCGACACACGCGCCGTTGCCGGTGGAGTACGAGGACTTCGTCCAGGTGTCCGTGGCGCCTTGCTGGATTGCCATTTTTGCTCCGGTAGCCAGTCGTTGAGTTGCTGTCACCGCGCTGCGGGTTCCTTGCGGAACCCGCGGTTCGGTTTGCGCCAACGTTGTTGCTCGATGGCGTGATCGACGCTACTCGCCCACCTCGGTGGGCGAAGCGACTATTCACTCGACTGGATGGCATATTCCAGGGGGGTCTTCCATCCCGGTCCGGCGAAGGTGTAGTGTCCGCACCTTCTTCCCGGGGAGACCGCTTCCGGGGCTCCCGCGGGCCCGGACCACGGCGCGAGGCTCAGCGCGCGTACTCCTTCGCGATGTCCGCGATGAACTGGCGGGACTGCTCGACGTTCAGTGCCTGCGCCCGCAGGTGCTCGTACATCACGCTGTACTTCTGGACGTCGTTCGCCTTCTCCAGGTAGAGGTCGCTCGTCACGCCCTCGATGTAGACCACGCTGGAGTCCGCCGCGTCCGGGAACTCCAGGATCGCGTACTGCCCGTTGAGCCCCGGGTGCGCCCCCATGTCGAAGGGGATCACCTGCACGGTGACGTGCGGCAGCTGGGACTGCTCGACCAGGTGCTCCAACTGGTCCCGCATGAGGGAGCGGTTGCCGACGGTGCGGCGCAGCGCGGCCTCGTCCAGCACGGTCCACAGGCGCAGCGGGTTGTCCGGGGCGGAGATTCGTTCCTGCCTGCGCAGCCGCACCTGGACGCGCTTGTCGATGTCGGCCGGAGCCGTCTCCGGCAGCGCTCCGGCGATCAGGGCCTCCGCGTACGGCCGGGTCTGGAGCAGGCCGGGCACGACCTGCGGATCGTAGACGCGCAGGGACGCGGCGTCGGTCTCCAGGCCGATGTAGACGCTGTACGGGATGTCGCCGAAGGAGTGCCACCAGCCCTGCTGGCGCGAGTCCTTGGCCATCTGCATCAGCGAGTCGACGATCCGGTGGTCGTCGACCTCGTAGACCCCGCAGAGGTCGCGGACGTCGCGCTGGCTGATACTGCGCCGTCCGTTCTCCAGCCGGCTGATCTTCGACTGCGAGACGAGCAGCCGCTCGGCCACCTCTTCGGCGGTCATGCCCTTGAGCTCACGGAGCCGGCGCAGCTCCTGACCCAGCCGGCGCCGCCGAACGGTGGGATTGACACTTGACGCCACGGGACGTGCACCTCCGGCTGCGGGCCTCTACTTTGCGTATCTGCTGTTGAGCAGATTGCCACCAAGGTGCTTTCTACCGCTGGGAAACGGTGGATATGCGCTGCGTACACGACAGTTCGGGACGGGCCCGGTACATGCGGCCGCGGGGGGGGGGGGGGGGGGGGGGGGGGGGGGGGGGGGGGGGGGGGGGGGGGGGGGGGGGGGGGGGGGGGGGGGGGGGGGGGGGGGGGGGGGGGG
>NZ_JBVHPY010000023.1:91789-132266 GCF_055567695.1 Streptomyces sp. NPDC026417 | reverse complement strand
CGGGGCCGTGCCGGTACATCCGCCCGTCGCTGGTCGGGCACCTCTGTCCGTCACCAGCGTTCCTCGGTGGGGTGTGGCCCCGTCTCGACGGGCATGTGATGTACCGGCACGGCCCCTTCCGCCGGAGGGCGGCTGCAGGCTCGTGCCCATTGCCCTGCGGGCCGCCCTAGCTGCGGGCAGGCGGCGCGGGGTGGGGGCTCGGTCGGCCGCTTCAGCTGCGGGCGGGCGTGCGGGAGTGGGGTGGCGCCCGGTCGGCCCTAGCTGCGGGCAGGCGTGCCGCAAGGGGCGGCACGGGTGGGCGCAGGCGGCACCCCGTCGGCGCCGGGCTCGCCGTCCCACCACGGCGCCAGCCGGGATACGGGGTGCTGGTGGGCGCGGGGAGTGGGCCCACCCGGGCGGCTCCCCGTCGGCGTCGGGTTCGCCGTCCCACCCCGGGGCCGGCCGGGATACGAGGTGTTGGTGGGAGTGGGGGAGTGGGCCCACCCGGGCGGGCTCACCAGTGGGGCCGGGTTCGCCGTCCTGCCCCGGCGCGGGCCGGGACGCCGAGGGTCGGGGAACTTGGGGGAGTGGGTTCACCCGGCGGTGGACCCTTGGCGCGCGGCCGCGTCGGACCGCTGAGCGTGACGACCCCGCCGTGCGTATGGTCTGTTGAGAGGTCAACGGCACGGCGGGCGAGAGGCGGCGGCAGCGATGACTCACGGCATTCGCACGGACACGCACGGCACGTACACCGACGGAGGCCGGGGCTGGCGGGACACCGCCACCCGATACGCCCTGCTCCCCCTGCGCGTCTTCCTGGGCGTCACCTTCATCTACGCCGGCCTGGACAAGCTCACCGACAGCGCGTTCATGAAGGACGCCGGAGCCGGTTCCATCGGCGACATGATGCGCTCCGCCCGGAGCTCGTCGGCCATCCCCGCGCTCATCGACCTGGCCCTGAAGAACCCCGTCGGCTTCGGCTACGCCATCGCCCTCGGTGAGCTGGCCGTCGGCATCGGCACCCTCCTCGGTCTGTTCGCCCGGCTGGCCGCACTCGGCGGCGCACTGATCTCCCTCAGCCTGTGGCTGACGGTGAGCTGGGCCTCCGATCCGTACTACTACGGCAACGACCTCGCGTATCTGATGGCCTGGCTGCCCCTCGTCCTCGCCGGCGCCTCGGTCCTTTCCCTGGACGCCGCCCTGCGCGCCCGGCGCCGCCGACGCGGGGGCGGCTACCGCTAGGCGCTCCGGGAACGGCCCGCGTCCGCCCGGGCCGATCTGCGGTGGCGCACCGCATGGGTCAGGAACGCCACCGCGCCCGCCAGACACAGGCCGCCCACGACGATCGGGATCACCGCGAACCACGGGGTCTCCCAGAGCCCGCCCGCGTCACCCGCGTACAGGACGCCCGCGAGGACGAGGAAGCAGCCCGCGACCAGCTTTCCCGGCTGGAACTCATGACGCAGCACGGGCCACCTCCGCCTGTCCGACGCCGACTTCCAGCCGGAGGTCGAACGTGCCGCCGTTCTTGCCGCCGCCCGCCGGCGGCAGGGTCAGATGTCTCGTCCTGCCCGGCTGCACGTCCACGTCCTTGCTGTCCTCGCCCGGCAACTGAATGTCCCCGACGCCCACTTCGATGTCCAGCCGTACGGTCGCGTCCTTGGGGACCACCACCTTGAGCCTGCCGACCCCGACCTCGGCGTGCGTCGACACCTGCTGGTCCTTGCCGAGGTCGACGCGCGTGAGGTCCAGAGTGCCGACGCCCGTACCGAGGTCGTAGGTCGGCCTCACGTCGGAGACCGCCGCCGGGGTCCACCGGGTGCGGACCCAGTGGGTTCCGACGTTGTCGGGGAGAGCCGCGGAACAGGCCAGCAGCCCGGCGGTGACGACGGCCAGGAAGACCGAGCCCGCGCCCGTACGCCCGAGGAAGGCGCTGAGCGCGATGCCGACGCCGAAGACCACGAGCGCGCAGGCGAGCCCGGTCTGCGCGCTGGCGCCGAGAGCGTGGTCGTCCCACGTCAGGCCCGTGCCGAGGGCGCCCGCCGCCAGCGCCGCGAGGAACACCCAGCCGCCGATCCAGCGGGGGCCGCGCGGCTGCGGCTCGACGGCGGCGCGCATGTCCCCGCGGGCGGTGCCGCGGGCGATGTTCACCGCTGCCGCCACGTCCCGGTCCCGGGAGCTCGGGGGACCCCAGAGATACCCGGTGCCGCCGACGTGCGTGCCGTCCTTGACGATCGGGTCGCGCCACCAGGAGGGAGAGGAGTACGGGACGGGCGGCGGCTTGGCCTCGGGCGGGGCGTCGGCCACGGCCTGCGCTGCGAGCGGGTCCGGGTCGGGGGCGCCGCGCTGCTGAGACCAGTACCCGGCACCGGCCAGGAGCAGCGACAGTATGCCGGCGAAGGCGAGCACCCCTCCGTTGTTCAGCATCGAGAGGAAGACTCCGCAGCCGACCAGGGCGAAGAGGACCGCTGCCAGCGCCTGGCCGTCCACCCGGCCGGTCAGCAGCTTGCGGACCTCGTTCTCCTCGTCGTCGTCGAACGGGACGAACAGCCAGGCGAAGCCGTAGAAGATGAGGCCGAGCCCGCCGGTCGCGGCGAGCACCGCGAGCACGATCCGGAAGATCACCGGGTCCATCTCGCACTGCCGCCCCAGCCCGGCGCATACTCCGCCCAGCATCTTCTGCCGCCGGTCGCGCCGGAACCTGTGCGGGGCCCCGGGCACGCCGGACGGGGCCGCGCCCCCGTGCGCCTCGTGCGCGCGCGGCCCGGCACCGGCGGCCGGGCCCCGCCCGGGGTCCGGCTCCGCCGCCGCGTGCTGCTGATCTGTCATGCGTCCATGGTGACGGGCGAGGACGCGTGTGGGGAGCCGGGATGACCCTGGCCCGACCCTGAGATCGTCCCCGAGGCGGCCGGGGGAGCCCCGGCAAAGTAACGCCCCGTCGAAGATCAGGGGACTCTCGGGGGTCGACCCTGATGCTCCGCTCCGCCGGGCGTGTGACCATCGATGGCATGCCGGAAGCCGCAGCAGTGCCCCTCGACGTTCCGCGGCCGCCGCGCAAGCTCTACCGCAGCAGCGACGGCCGCTGGCTCGGGGGTGTCGCGCGGGGGCTCGCCGGGCATCTCGGGCTGCCCGTGGTGTGGGTGCGGCTGGTGTTCGTCGGCCTGTTCATGGCGGACGGGCTGGGGGCGCTGCTGTACGCCGCGTTCTGGTTCTTCGTGCCGCTGGGGGTCGGCGGCGTCGACGCCGGGCGCCCGCCCTCCGTCAGCACCGAGTCCGCGCCCGACGGCCGCCGCAGACTCGTGGCCCGCAAGCCCGACCGCGGCCAGATCGTCGCACTGCTGCTCATGGTCGTCGTGGCCATGGTCTTCGTCGGCAACGTGAATCTCGGCGGGGGAGCCAAGGCCTACCTCTGGCCGACCGTGCTCGTCGGCGCGGGCGTCGCCCTGGTCTGGCGCCAGGCGGACAACGCGCGGCGCGCCCGCTGGATGGAAGTGGGCCGCCGCAGACGCACGCTCACCCTGCTGCGCTCGGCGGCGGGCGTCCTGCTGGTCACCGCGGGCGTCTCGGGCATCTTCGTGCTCCAGGGCTCCGCGGCCCATCTCGGTTCCGTCCTCCAGGCGGCGCTCGCGGTCCTGGTCGGCATAGCGCTCCTCGCCGGCCCGTATCTCGTCCGCATGACCCAGGACCTGTCCGAGGAGCGGCTGATGCGCATCCGCGCCCAGGAGCGGGCGGAGGTCGCCGCCCACGTCCACGACTCGGTGCTGCACACCCTGACCCTGATCCAGCGCAACGCGGAGAACGCGGGCGAGGTCAGGCGCCTGGCCCGCGCCCAGGAGCGGGACCTGCGCGCCTGGCTCTACAAGCCGGAGGGCACCGGCAAGGACGAGGCCGAGGAACCGGACACCCTCGCCGAGGCGGTCCGGCGCAACGCGGCCGAGGTCGAGGACAAGCACGGCGTCCCCATCGAGGTCGTCGTGGTCGGGGACTGCCCGCTCGACGAGGGGCTCGGCGCACAGATGCAGGCCGCGAGGGAAGCGATGGTGAACGCCGCCAAGTACGGTGGCGAGGGCGGCGCCGTACAGGTCTTCGCCGAAGTCGAGGGCAGGACGGTCTTCGTGTCCGTCCGCGACCGCGGCCCCGGCTTCGACCTCGACGCGATACCCGCCGACCGCATGGGCGTCAGAGAATCGATCATCGGCCGCATGGAGCGCAACGGCGGCACGGCGCGACTGCGTGCGGTGCCGGACGGCGGCACGGAGGTCGAGCTGGAGATGGAGAGGGCGGAGAGTACGTCATGAGCGACGTGAGCGGGCCGGACGAGGCCAAGGGGCCCGCAGGGCCCGGAAGTTCTGCCGAAGCGGGCGAACCGGCCGCGGGCGGGCCCACCGAACCGGCCGCGGGTGGGCGCCGGGCGCGGGTCGTCCTCGTCGACGACCACCGCATGTTCCGTACGGGCGTGCAGGCCGAGATCGGGGAGACCGCGCGGACCGGTGTCGAGGTGGTCGGCGAGGCCGCGGACGTCGACCAGGCCGTCACGGTGATCACCGCCACCCGGCCCGAGGTGGTGCTCCTCGACGTCCACCTGCCGGGTGGCGGCGGCGTCGAAGTGCTGCGCCGCTGCGCGCCGTTGATGGCCGACCCCGAGCAGCCGGTGCGCTTCCTCGCGCTCTCCGTCTCGGACGCCGCCGAGGACGTGATCGGGGTGATCCGCGGCGGTGCCCGTGGCTACGTCACCAAGACCATCACCGGCACCGACCTGGTCGACTCCATCTTCCGCGTCCAGGACGGCGACGCGGTCTTCTCGCCCCGCCTGGCCGGCTTCGTCCTCGACGCCTTCGCCTCGACCGACGCCCCGCCCGTCGACGAGGACCTCGACCGGCTCACCCAGCGCGAGCGCGAGGTGCTGCGCCTCATCGCCCGCGGCTATGCGTACAAGGAGATCGCCAAGCAGCTGTTCATCTCCGTCAAGACGGTCGAGTCCCACGTCTCGGCGGTGCTGCGCAAGCTGCAGCTGTCCAACCGCCACGAGCTGACCCGCTGGGCCACGGCACGCCGGCTGGTGTGAGGGGCCGGCCGGCGGTTCACCGGGGCACCCCGGCCGCCGCCGGCCCCAGCACCCGCAGCGCCCACCGGTAGTGACGCACGGCCTTCGCGATCCCGAGCAGACCGGTCAGCCACAGGATCAGACCGGTGCCCAGCCCGAGGACGACGTCGCTGTGGGCGTGGCGGCCGGGTTCGGCCCCGGCCACCGCCGCGAGTGACGCCCACAGACCGATCGCACAGACGCCGGCCGAGGAGAGCAGCCAGAAGAGGCTGAGGCCGGGGGACCGCAGACGGGCGTCCGTCGGCGGATGGCTGTCCAGCACCAGCCAGGCGTCCAGGAGCTGCTGGATCTGCCGGTCGCGGCGCACGGCGACGGCGACCGCCGCGACGGACGGGGCGAGCGAGGCCAGCCCGAGCAGCGCGAAGATCGGCCCCAGGACGACCCCGGTGGGATCCCCCTGCTCGAACTGCTGCAGCGGCAGCACCAGCAGCGCCCAGCCGATGATCGCCACCAGCGACAGCAGCCACAGCAGCATGACCCGGTGCACCCCGAGGCTTCGCGCCCGCAACTCCTCCAGCGCCTGCCCGCGCTCGGCCAGCAGCGCCGTCCGGTCCGGCCAGGTCCGGATCTGCCAGGGCGGCGGAAGCTGCGGGAACAGGGAGGGGGACATCGGGACCTCTCGAACGGCGACGGGCGATGGTGCGGGGCGACGACGGGCGGTACGCGACTGTCGTCGACGCTACCGCGCGAACGTGCCCATGCCATCAGCGCGTACCCGGGTCCGGCCGGAATCCTTCACCTGCCGTACGGGGTCCTCACACCACCCGCGTAGCCCCCGCAAACGGCATCTGGTCGATCGGTGCCAGCCGCACGGGCGCCGACGGGTTGGGGGCGTGGATCATCTGGCCGTGCCCCACATAGATCCCCACATGGCTGATTCCGGAGTAGAAGAAGACCAGGTCCCCCGGCAGGAGTTCGGACCGGGAGACCCGTCGTCCGGTGCCGATCTGGGCGTACGTCGTGCGCGGCAGCGAGACGCCCGCGGCGCGGTACGCGGCCAGGGTGAGCCCCGAGCAGTCGAAGGCGTTGGGGCCGGTGGCGCCCCAGACGTAGGGACTGCCGAGCTTCTGGTAGGCGTACGCGACCGCGGCCGCCGCGCGGGAGTTGGGGGCCGTGGCCGCGGAGGCGCCCGTGGCGGGGCCGGCCTGCAGGGCAGCCGCGTCCCGCGCCGAGGAGCGGGACGCGTGCCCGGTGCCGCCGTCCGCCGAGAGCCGCGCACGCTGCTCGTCGGTGAGCCGGGACAGCAGCTGCCGCGCCTCGCCCAGCTTCCCGTTGATCTTCTTCTTCTGCCGCTTCAGCTCCGCCTGCCGGGACTTGAGGGAGGCGAGCTCGACATGGGCGGCCCCGCGCAGCTGCTCGATCTCCCGCAGCTGCTTGCGCACCCGCGCCACCGCCGACGCCTGCCGGCTCCCGGCGCGTTCGGCGAACGCGGCACCGTCCAGATAGCGGTCGGGGTCGTCGGAGAGTGCGAGCTGCACCGCCGGGTCGAGACCGCCGGTGCGGTACTGCGCGGCGGCGATCGCACCGAGCGCGTCCCGGGCCGAGTTGAGACGGTCGGTCCTGCGGGCCGCCTCGTCGCGCAGTGTCCTGAGCCGCCGTTCCCCCTTGTCGGCCTTCTCCTTCGCCCCGTTGTACTTCTCGGTGGCGACCTCCGCCTCCTGGTACAGCCGGTCGACCTTGGCCCTGACCTGCGCCGGGGACAGCTGGGGCTCGGCGTGGCCCGTTCCCTCGAACGCCGTGGCCGTCGCCGCGCCCGCGAGGGCGAGGGTGGCGGCGGTGCGGGCCGTCTGGCCGCCGAACGAGCGTGGTCCGGGCTTGCGGTGCGATGCCACGAGGGCACACATCCTTTCGCGACGACTCCTCCCGCACGGCCGCCCGAGCGAAAGGCGGTGACGCGTCCGACGGCGCCCGCGCAGGGGGAGCGGGACGCCGCCGGACCTTTCGGCGGAGGTGTCCGGCTGCCGCCCCTGGCCCGGGCGGCGGTGGAGAGCCGGTCACCTGGGGGAGGACGCTAAACCTGGTTGTGACCGGACCGTGACCCCATGTGCGGAAGTGACGCGAGAGGACCGCGAGGTGACCGTATGCGACCGGGATCGTGGCCCGCGGACGTCGGCTTGGCTCGGAGTGCTGACCGATGCGGCGGTTCTCCGGGCGGGGCCCGGGACGCCGGTGCTATGAGCCCACCGACCCGACCCGACCCGACCCGACCCGACCGACCCGGCCTGGTCCGACCTGACCCGTGCTGAACCGGCCCGGGCGGGCGGGCTCGGGGGTGGGGGCGGTGCAGGGGCGCGGCGGGGCCCCCGATTAGGCTCCGGCCCCATGGACGTACTCATCCATCTCTTCGTCGGCCTGCACATCATCGGGATCGCCGCGCTCCTCGGCGGCTTTCTCACCCAGATGAAGGCGATGGGCCGGGGCACGGCCCGGTTCGTCCCCGCGATGCTGCACGGCGCGCTCACCATGCTGGTCACGGGCGTCGTACTGGTCGGCCTCAATCAGGCCGACGACAACTCGCTCGACAACATCAAGATCGGCGTGAAGCTCGCCCTGCTGATCGTGATCCTGGGGCTCGTCTACGTGAAGCGCGACGAGGAGAAGGTCGGGAAGGGCGCCTTCGCCACGGTGGGCCTGCTGACCACGGCGAACATCTTCATCGCGGTGCTCTGGACCTGACCGCCGACCGCCGACCGCCGACCGCCGGTCCCGTTCGCCGGGCCCGGCCTCCGGCTTCGCACCGGACCGGGGCCCGGGCCCGGCGTGACCGTCGGGTCACGCCGGACACGGCCGCGGCGGCCCGCCCGCGGATCCGCCCTCAGGCGGGGCGCACCACGCTGTGGATCGACGACTCGCCGTCGTAGTAGATCGACTCCTCGCGGACGTACGCGCCCGGCTTCGGGGCGTGGATCATCATCCCGTTGCCGACGTACAGCCCGACGTGGCTGATGTCGTCGTAGAAGAAGACCAGGTCACCGGGCTTGATGTCGGAGAGCGGGACCGTGGTGCCCGCGTCGACCTGGTCCCAGGTGGTGCGCGGCAGGGAGACCCCGGCGGCCTTCCAGGCGGCCTGGGTGAGACCGGAGCAGTCGTACGAGTCCGGGCCCGTCGCGCCCCAGACGTACGGCTTGCCGATCTGCGCCCGGGCGAACGCGAGCGCCTTGTCGGCCTTGGTGGCGTACGACGCGTCGTCCGCCGTGCCGCCCGTACTGCCCGCCGTCGACCCCTGGTCCTGCGGGGCGGCCTCCTGGCGCTGCTTCTCCTCCGCGGCCTGCTGCCGGGCCAGTTCCTCGGCCTTGCGCTCGGCCTCGGCCCGCTTCTTCTCCTCGATCGCCGCGAGCCGCGCCTTCTCCTCGGCCGTGAGCTTCGAGAGCAGTCCGCGGGCGTCGGCGAGCTTGCGCTGCACCTCCGCCTTGGTCGACTTCAGCGTCCGCTGCGAGGTGGTCAGCTTCTCCAGGCTCTCGGAGGCCTCCGCCCGCTTCTTCGTCGTGGCCGCCTGCTCGGTGACGTAGTCGTCGACGGCCTCCTTCTGGCGAGTCGTCAGGCGGCTCATCAGCTGGGTCTGGTCGAAGTAGTCCTGCGGGTCGTCCGCGAGCAGGAGGGTCGCGGTGTCGGGGGCGGCGGCTCCCGTGCGGTACTGGGCGGCGGCGTACGAACCCAGTTCCTCGCGCGCGGTGTTGAGCTTCTCGGTGCGCTTGGCCACGTCGTCGAGGAGGGTGTCCACGCGACGGCGCTGCTTGGAGCTCTTCTCCTTGGCCGCGTTGTACTTCTGGGTGGCCGTCTCGGCCTGGTGGTAGAGGTCGTCCACCTTCTTCTGGACTTCCTCCAGGCTCGGCTTGGGCTCGGCCGGCGCGGCGTTCGCCGTCTGCGACAGCAGGGCCACGGAGGTGAGGGCGGCCGTGGCGAGACCCGGGGCCCGTACGCCCGCTACGCGCGTACCCGCGGGACGCCATTTGCGATGCGACGCCAAGAGAGGCGACTCCTTCCATGATCCGCCTACCGAGTTAGCTGTCGGGTTCGGGCGGGTGGTTCGGAAGGGTTGCCCTACGGTCCGCGCCCGACAAGGCGGTCGGACCGATTCACCCCAAAGGTCGGTGGGTCCCCGGCTCCGGCTGGCGCACAGGCGCGCCGGACTCGGCGGAGGCCGCGCGGCCCGGCGACGTTCGCCGGTGGGGGTCGGGCGGCCTGACCGGCACGCTAGCCAACGCGTGTGGCTTCTGTGAAGGTTGATGTTCGATATGCCCGATACATTTCCGTGACCTTTTTCGCGGAGGCCGAGACGAGCCGCCGGTCCGGATCGTTTTCCGGTACTTGTCCCGAATCATCCGGCGTGTTGTGCGTCTCGTTCACGCCATCACCGGAGGTGACAGCGCGGTTCCGGAGGGCGAGAGGGGTGCCGTCCCGCGGCCTCCGTACGCGGGTCCGCCGGCCCGGCGGGGAGCCCCTGCCCGGCCCGCCCTGCTCCCGGAAACCGGCCGAGTTCCGGAGGTGGCCGCGGGGTGTCAGTGGGGCGGCCTAGACTCGGAAGGCGATGAGCAGCCTCTTTGACGACAGCTTCCTGGCGGACCTCAAGCCCTCCGGGGCCCACGAGGGAGAGCCCCCGCCGCCGCCCGAGGACGGGACGCCCGAGCAGCTTCCGGACGACCTGTTCGGCGGCCGCTTCGACGTGCCCCCGAGCCGGGACGGCTACTACCGCGACGGCGCCGTCCGCCCCGCGGTGGACCCGGCGGCGCTGCTCGACGGTCTGAACGAGAACCAGCGCGCGGCCGTGGTGCACGCCGGCTCGCCCCTGCTCATCGTGGCCGGAGCCGGCTCCGGCAAGACCCGCGTGCTCACGCACCGCATCGCCCATCTGCTGGGCGAGCGCCATGTGCACCCCGGCCAGATCCTCGCGATCACCTTCACGAACAAGGCCGCGGGCGAGATGAAGGAGCGCGTCGAGCAGCTCGTCGGCCCCCGCGCGAACGCGATGTGGGTGATGACCTTCCACAGCGCGTGCGTCCGCATCCTGCGCCGCGAGTCGAAGAGGCTCGGCTTCACCTCCTCCTTCTCCATCTACGACGCCGCCGACTCCAAGCGCCTCATGGCCCTGGTCTGCCGCGACCTGGACCTCGACCCCAAGCGCTTCCCGCCCAAGTCCTTCAGCGCCAAGATCTCGAACCTGAAGAACGAGCTGATCGACGAGGAGGACTTCGCCGCCCAGGCCACCGACGGCTTCGAGAAGACCCTCGCCCAGGCCTACGCCATGTACCAGTCGCGCCTGCGCGAGGCCAACGCCCTCGACTTCGACGACCTGATCATGACGACGGTCAATCTGCTGCGCGCCTTCCCCGACGTGGCCGAGCACTACCGCCGCCGCTTCCGCCACGTGCTCGTCGACGAGTACCAGGACACCAACCACGCGCAGTACGCCCTCGTCCGCGAGCTCGTCGGCACCGGCGAGCACCCCGTGGACGTGCCCCCGGCCGAGGGTGACCTGCCGCCCGCCGAGCTGTGCGTCGTCGGTGACGCCGACCAGTCGATCTACGCGTTCCGCGGAGCGACGATCCGCAACATCCTCCAGTTCGAGGAGGACTACCCGGACGCGACCACAATCCTCCTGGAGCAGAACTACCGCTCCACGCAGACGATCCTGAGCGCCGCGAACGCCGTCATCGAGCGCAACGAGAGCCGCCGCCCCAAGAACCTGTGGACCAACGCCGGCGCCGGCGCCCGCATCACCGGCTACGTCGCCGACACCGAGCACGACGAGGCGCAGTTCGTCGCCGACGAGATAGACCGCCTCACCGACGCGGGCGAGGCCAAGGCCGGCGACGTCGCCGTCTTCTACCGGACGAACGCCCAGTCCCGTGTCTTCGAAGAGGTCTTCATCCGCGTCGGCCTGCCGTACAAGGTCGTCGGCGGCGTCCGCTTCTACGAGCGCAAGGAGGTCCGGGACGTCCTCGCGTATCTGCGCGTGCTGTCGAACCCGGAGGACTCGGTCCCGCTGCGCCGCATCATGAACGTGCCCAAGCGCGGCATCGGCGACCGCGCGGAGGCCATGATCGACGCCCTCGCCCAGCGGGAGAAGATCAGCTTCCCGCAGGCGCTGCGCCGCGTCGACGAGGCGTACGGCATGGCCGCCCGCTCGACCAACGCCGTCAAGCGGTTCAACACGCTGATGGAGGACCTGCGGACAATCGTCGAGTCGGGCGCCGGTCCGGCGACCGTCCTGGAAGCCGTCCTCGAACGCACCGGTTATCTGGCCGAGTTGCAGGCCTCGACCGATCCGCAGGACGAGACCCGCATCGAGAACCTCCAGGAACTCGCCGCCGTGGCCCTGGAGTTCGAGCAGGAGGCCGGTGAGGGAGAGGCGGCCGGCAGTCTCTCCGAGTTCCTGGAGCGGGTCGCGCTCGTCGCCGACTCCGACCAGATCCCCGACGAGGAGGACGGCAACGGAGTCATCACCCTGATGACCCTGCACACCGCCAAGGGCCTCGAGTTCCCGGTCGTCTTCCTGACCGGCATGGAGGACGGCGTCTTCCCGCACATGCGCGCACTCGGCCAGCCCAAGGAGCTGGAGGAGGAGCGCCGCCTGGCGTACGTGGGCATCACCCGCGCGCGGGAGCGGCTGTACCTGACGCGTTCCTCCATGCGCAGCGCCTGGGGCCAGCCCTCGTACAACCCGCCGTCCCGCTTCCTGGAGGAGATCCCGGACGCGCACCTGGACTGGAAGCGCACGGGCTCCATGGGCCCGGTGAAGTCGGGTCCGGTCTCGGGTGTGGCGGCCTCGCTCTCCTCGTCCCGCTCGCGTTCCGCGGCCTCGGGGGCGTCCGGTTTCGCGACGCGCCGCGGTGCGGCCGAGAAGCCGGTGGTCTCGCTGGCCGTCGGCGACCGGGTCACCCACGACCAGTTCGGTCTCGGCACGGTGGTCGGCGTGAAGGGCACGGGCGCCAACGCCGAGGCGACGGTCGACTTCGGGGAGCCCAAGCCCAAGCGGCTGCTCCTGCGGTACGCGCCTGTCGAGAAGCTGTAGGAAGGCCCGGTCCGGCGATCACCGCCGGGCCGCCCTCCGGCCCCCGGGCCGCCCGGAAACCGCCGCTCGCGCGCGGAGCCGACGCCGAAGCCGGAGCCCGTGCGGCTCAGTCGGGTTCGCGATGGGGTCGATGAGGGAGCCGGAGCTGCTCAGGTGGAGGCGATGCCGGAGTCGGAGCGGCTCAGGTGGGGTCGATGCCGTGGCTGCGCAGCCAGGGCAGCGGGTCGATCGCCGAGCCGCCGGCCGGCCGGACCTCGAAGTGCAGGTGCGGGCCGGTCGAGTTGCCGGAGTTCCCGGAGAACGCGATCGGGTCCCCGGCCTTCACGGCCGTCCCCGACGCGACCTTGTACGTGGAGAGGTGGCAGTACCACGTCTCCGTACCGTCCTTGGCGGTCACGATCGCCATGTTCCCGTACGCGCTGTTCCACTGCGTCCGTACGGTGCCGTCCGTCGCGGCCATCACCGTCGTGCCGTAGGAGACCGGGAAGTCGATGCCCGTGTGCACGGACATCCAGTTGACACCGGACTGCCCGTAGTAGGCGCTGAGCCCCTTCTGGGCGACCGGAAGGGCGAACTTGGGGCGCAGCCGCTCCTTGCGGGCCGCCTCCTCCGCCGCCTTCTTCTTCTCGGCCTCCTGCTCGGCCTTGAGGTCGATCCGCTCCTGGGTCCGGCTCGCCCGGTCGGCGAAGTCGTCGGCATCGGCGGAGAGGTTCGCGAGCTGGGTGTCCAGCTTGTTGTTGGCGGCGGACGGCTTCACGGAGGCCGTCTTCTCCGGAGCGGCGGCCGTGGTCTCGGTGTTGTCGTCCGCACTCACGCTCACGACGGACGCGGCGGCGATCCCGGCGACCCCCATCACGCACGCGGAGGGCACGGCCACCGTCAGCAGAGCGGACCGTCTTGCCGGGGCGCGGCGCCGGGAACGGTTGCCGGCGCGCGACGCCGCACGCGAACCCGGGACCGCGGCCGGCGTCGCGGTGATCTCCTCGACTCCGTCGAGCAGTATCGGCTCCGGTTCCTGCGCACTGTCCCCGCCGTCTCCGTCGGCGGGGACGAACTCGTCGTCCTGACCGTCGAGTTCGCCCTGCTGCACCTGCTCGAAGGTGGCGGTGGCCTGCTGGTCGAAGGGAACGGCCTGCGGCTGGTCGTACGCCTCGGACGACGAGGCGGCCGAGTCGTACGTCTCGTACGTGTCCTGGCCGCCGTCGGAGTTCCACTGGGTGGCGTCGTACGCACCCGTGTCGAGCACCTGCGTGCCCCACTGCCGGGTGTGGTCGCCGTGGTCGAGCGGGTTGGTCTGCTCGGCCTGGTTCCAGGCGGTCGCGTCCCACTGTCCGGTGGCGTCCTGGCCCTGCGACTGCCCGGGGATTCCGGCGAGTTGCTGGTAGCCGGCGGCCCAGGTGGTGGTGTCGTAAGCACCGGTGTCGTACGCGGCGTGGTGCTGAGCCGCGTACGGGTCGTAACCCGGCGTCTGCCCGTCGGCCGGGGCGGGTGATTGGTGGTGGCCGCCGGCCGAGGCGTGATCGCCGCCAGGGGACCACTGCGTGGTGTCGTACGAACCGGTGGACGCGCCCATGTCGGTGCCGGGCATGTCGCCGAAGAGCGGGTCGGTCGCGAAGCTCGCGGTCCCGTAACTGCCGCCGCCTGATTCAAATCCGGTGGCGGGGTACCCGTCATACGTGGTGAAGTCGCCGTACGGGGCGCCCTGCTGGCCATACGGCGCGTAGTGCGCCGGGGCGGCATCGGGAGCCGGAGCCGGGGGAGTAACGGTCCCCGACGGGTGACGGTCGTTCACCAACTTCTCTTTCGCCTCGACAACAGGGGCTGGCAGAGCAGTGCGGCGACTGTACCCGGCGGTACGCGGGCGCGACAATCTTCGGCAGGTTTCGTGCTGGCGGGAAACGGGCATTCGGCCGTGTTTCGGGGGACTGCGGGCACGACCTTGGCCTGGCGTTCGATGAATGTTCGATATTGGACGACCGTCCGAGGGGTGTCCGGCGGGCGTTCAAGGGCGGTCGGGCCGCCTTCAAGCGCCGTCGAACCGCTGCCGGACCGCCGCCGCGTCACCGCGGGACCGCTGCCGGGGAGCCATCACGTCGCGGGCGGGTTGCCGTCGGATCGCCGTGCCCCGGCGGTCGGGTTGCCGCCGGACCGCTGTCGGATCGCCGTCAGGCCACCGTGAGGCCGCCGCTCCGGGCGACCGCCTGGGCTCCCCTCTCCTCGACGTCGAGCGCCTGGCGTATCCCGGTCGCGACCGCCGGATGGACCGGCAGAGCCAGGTGTCCGATGCCGCTCACCTGCACGTTCTCCACGAGCAGGTCCGGGTGGTCGACGCAGGCGGTCTCCAGGGGGTCCATCAGTTTGTCCAGATCGCTCCAGAAACTGACGAACTGCGTGCGGCAGCCCGGCGCGGGAAGCCGCAGTTCCTCGATCACGGGCGAGTCGGGGCGCATCTGCCGGACGATCGGATGGGCGTTCATCAACGGCGCGACCCGGGTGCCCGAGTGCGGCGTACCGAGCGTGACGAGCGTGCGCACACGGTGGTCCCCGCCGAGGCGCTGCACGTAGTAGCGGGCGATCAGCCCCCCGAGGCTGTGACCGACGACGTCCACCTGCTCGTGGCCCGTGCGCTCGCAGATCTCCTCCAGGTGCCGCCCGAGCAGCTCGGCGGCGGTGCGGATGTCGCACGTCAGCGGGGAGTAGTTGAGCGACTCGACGCGCTGCCTGCCGTGCTGGGCGAGGCTGCGGCGCAGCAGGACGAAGACCGAGCGGTTGTCGATGAAGCCGTGCAGCAGCACCACGGGGGGTTTTGCGTCGGTGGGCAGGGTGGCCGCGTCCGGTGAGGGGAGCGGCGGGGCGACCCGGCGCTCCTGGACGATGCCGGACGGGTAGAGGATCAGATGTCCGGCGAGGATCGTGATCTCCAGGGCGGTCGCCTTCAGGAGGGCGATCGACAGTCCGGCCAGTCTGCCGGGGAGCAGGCGCTGGCAGAGCGGTAGAAGGGGTTGCAGTGCCCAGGTGACCTTCACGGCCGACCTCCCGTCGGCACGCCGGAGGACGCCTCTGTCCCCCGTGTGCCCTCATGGAAAGCCGCGATGCGGTGAGTCGGTGGTGTGTGAGGGTCCCCGCCGCCAGGGCGCCCGGCTCGCGGCGCGCTGGTGCGGCAACTCGAAGCGGCTCTCCTTTGCGCACGCCCCGCTGCGGTGGCTGCCGCAGGTCCGTCGAGGCCCGAGCGGCGGGTGTGCCGCAGGATCTCGGAGACGTGCGCGGCGAACGTGTCCCATCGTGTGATTTCCCCCTCGGTCTCCACCGTGAAACTGCCGGGTGCGGGATGCTGGCGATAACGTTCGTTCACTTCCCCGGTCCGTGCGGCGCGGGGCGCCGTGCCGCAGGTGCATCCGGTGTGGTGAGCGGCGGTGTGTGCGATATCTGCCTGTATCTGCTGCTACGGGTTGTGCGGTGCGCTTTTCTCCGTGCAGGTTGTTGGATACAGGTTGTCCGGTTTCAGATTGTGTAGTCGGTTCATGGAGGCAGTGATGGGTGTGGCAGCCGGTCCGATCCGCGTGGTGGTGGCCAAGCCGGGGCTCGACGGCCACGATCGCGGGGCCAAGGTGATCGCGCGGGCGCTGCGCGACGCCGGTATGGAGGTCATCTACACGGGCCTGCACCAGACCCCTGAGCAGATCGTGGACACCGCGATCCAGGAGGACGCCGACGCGATCGGCCTCTCCATCCTCTCCGGCGCCCACAACACGCTCTTCGCGGCCGTGATCTCCCTGCTCAAGGAGCGCGACGCCGAGGACATCAAGGTCTTCGGCGGCGGCATCATCCCCGAGGCGGACATCGCGCCCCTCAAGGAGAAGGGTGTCGCCGAGATCTTCACGCCCGGCGCGACGACGGCGTCGATCGTGGACTGGGTCCGGGCGAACGTGCGACAGCCCGCGGGGGCATAGCTCTTCGGGCGGGACGCGCCTCCGACGGGGCGCTGCTCCGGCGGTACGACTCCGGCGGAGGGTGCCGTTCGGCGGGGCGAGTCCCCGGCGGGGCGCGCCGCTGGGGGCGCTGAGGCCGCAGGGGGCGGGCGCGCGTCGCCCTCGTTCCGGCGCAGCCCGGCGCCGGGGGGAGTGCGGGCGCGGGCGACTCCTCGTAGGCGCCGTGCCGGTCGAAGGTCCGGTGGTCGTCCTCGCCGGGTCCGCCGTCCCACCCCCAGTCCAGGTGTGCCGGTGTGCCGCGCCGGGGCGGGAACCCGCCAGCCGCGTGCCGGTCGCCGGGCCGCCCGCCGCAGGCACCGGTGCGGCGCGGGGGCCGGTCACGGGGCCGGTTCCCCGAGTTCCGCGGACATGGCCGCTCTGAGGCGCAGGGTCGTCGTCAGGCGCTGGAAGGCCTCGGCCCAGTAGCCGCCGGCTCCCGGCGAGGCGTCCTCCGGCTCGTCCGGAACCGCGGTGAGGCCCTCCAGCCGCCCGGCCTCCTCGGGATCCAGGCAACGCTCCGCCAGCCCCATCACCCCGCTGAAACTCCACGGATAGCTCCCCGCGTCCCGCGCGATGTTGAGCGCGTCCACGACGGCCCGTCCCAGGGGTTCGCTCCATGGCACGGCGCACACCCCGAGCAGCTGAAACGCCTCGGACAGTCCGTGCGTGGCGATGAACCGGGCCACCCACTCGGCCCGCTCGGCCGGGCCCAGCGTCGCGAGCAGCTTCGCCCGCTCGGCCAGTGACACCGCACCCGGCCCCCCGGCCTCCGGAGCGGACGGCGCGCCGAGCAGGGCCCGGGACCAGCCGGCGTCCCGCTGCCGCACCGCCGCCCGGCACCAGGCGGCATGCAGCTCCGCCTGCCAGTCGTCGGCCACCGGCAACGCCACGATCTCCTCCGGTGACCGTCCCCCCAGCCGCCGGGACCAGGTCCCGAGCGGGGCCGCCTCCACCAACTGGCCCAGCCACCAGGACCGTTCACCCCGGCCCGCCGGGGGCTTCGGGATCACGCCGTCGCGCTCCATGCCCGCGTCGCACTGGTGGGGCGCCTCGACGACGATCGCCGGTGCACTGCGCATGCGGTCCACGGCGACGCACGAGGCGGCCCGGTCCGCCATCCGCGCGGCGAGCGCCGAACCGGGCAGCGCGGACAGCAACTCCGCGGCCGTCGCCCGCACATTGCGGCTCCGGTCGGCCAGCGCGCGCTCCAGGAACGGCTCGTCCGCCGCGTCCAGTCCCGTGCGCAGCGAGTCGAGGAACATCAGGCGGTCCTCCGCCCGCTCCGTCGTCCACGTCGTCGACAGCAACTCGCGTGCGCTCGCCGGATCCCGGGCCCGGATCGACGAGAGGAGCGCGACCCGTTCGGCGAACAGTCCCTCCTCCCACAACTCCCTTGTCCGCTCCGGCTCCCCGGGCCCGGGGAGGGACGCACCGCCCCCGGGCGCGGCACGCAGCGCGAACCGCCAGTCCGGGTTCAGCCGCGCCAGCCACAGCGCGCGCGGGCCCGCGAAGGCCAGGGCGGCGGGCCGCAGGTCCGTGCGCCCCCGAGCGGCGTCCAGGAGTGCGGGCAGCGCTTGCGGCGGCGGGGCGAAACCGCGCGCGTTCGCCAGGGCCAGCCACTGCGGGAGCAGCTCCATCAGGTCCGGCGCCGCCCCCCTGCGGCCACCCGACCCCGCGCCGGGCCGGTCCGCCAGCAGCGTCGCGAGGCGCCGGGCCGCGGCGGGTGGCAGGGGCCGGCGGGAATCCTCCGGCGCCGGCTCGGGCCGTGGGGCGGCCGGCGCGGGACACAGCCCCGCCCTGCGCCGCACGGTCTCCACGGCCGCCGCGTCCAGCAGGGCCGCGGGTGCGTCCCGCCCCGGCGTCCACCCCGGTGGCGTACGCCGGTCGGTGCCGAGCAGAGCCGACGTGACGAGCTCCTCCCAGGCCTCACCCGCGAGGCCGTCGGCGGGAGCGGGCGTGCTGTTCATGTGCGTCCTTCCGGTGGCGGATCGGTCGGATGGGGCAGGAGGCGTGTCAGCACAGGGGCACCGCCTCCCCAGGGCCCTCCGGCCAGGCGGTCAGCGGAGTGAAGCCGCGGTGCCCGCACTCGCCGAAGACCGTGACGGGAGCGCCGCCGGAAAGGGCGACCAGGCGCCACAGGCCCGGCCGGGACACCGCGGACGGGGCCAAAGGGAGCGCCAATCCACCCTCGACGTCCGCCAGTTGCCAGGAGTCACCGGCCGGGGTCGGTATGACCCGGCTCAGTGTCACCGCACAGGAGTCCAGCCAGGGGTCGGACCGCAGGGCTTCGCCGTACCGAGCCGTGGCCCGGGATGCGGTCGTGCCCGGCGGACGGACCTCCGTGGGGGCGGGGGGCGTGAAACGCTCGCCCAGGGCCACCCTCGGCTGCCCCGCTCCCACGTACGCCGAGAGCTCCGCCTCGAAGGCCAGCCCGACCGGCAGCGTGGTCTCCGGTGCGCGGCCGGCCGCCCCGTAGGAGAGGAGCAGCGCGATCCTGCCGGAGTCCGCTCCGTACAACCAGATGCGGCGGGTGGTGAGGGCGCCGTCCGCCGTGTCGTACTGGGCGAGGACCAGCCAGTTGTCCCGCACCGGCGGGCCGTCGGCCGACCCCGGCAGCCCCACCCGTGAGCGGACCGTCGCCGCCAGCCCGTCCGGCAGCCGCTCTCGGCGCAGCCAGCCCCGGTCCAGGAGGTGGAGCAGCGCACACTCCTCCAGCAGACGCACCGGCCAGCCCGGACCCGACGCCGGGACGGCCCCCAACTCCCGCACCCGAGCCGCCAGTCCGGGCGCCTGCGCGTCGACCATGCGGGCCGCCGTCTCCTCCCACATCGCGTATCCCGCCTGCTCGGCCTGCGCCAGACCGCCGCGCAGCAGATCGGCCAGCCGCTGCTCCAACTCCGCGGCCCCCGCCGTGATCCGCTCGGCCCGGCGCCCCGCCCGGCGTCTGGCCGCCTCCGGATCGCCCGTGCCCGGAGACCCGGCCGCCCCCTCGGCCCGCTTCTCGTCCGCGCGCTTCCTTCTCCCCTCGAACCACTGCTCCGCCCAGTCCGGCGTCCGCCCCGGCGGCACCGTGCCGTCCCCGCCGGCCCAGAGCAGGAGCAGACCCAGCGCGTGCTTGCACGGGAACTTCCGGCTCGGGCAACTGCACATGAAGGCGGGCCCGGTGGGGTCCGCGAGGTCGACGGCCGTTCGGTACGGCTTGCTTCCGCTCCCCTTGCACAGCCCCCACACCGCCCCCTCGTCCGAACGTCCCGCCTCCGACCACGGCCCCGCCGCGCCGAGCTTGCTCCCCGCCTTGCGTGACGCGGCGTCAGGCGCCAGTGCCAGCACCTGATCCGCAGTCCAGCGCGCCCCCTGCTGAGTCATGTCCTCGAAGGTAGATCCCGCCACTGACAATCGGCCTTCTCGCGGTGTTTGTGCAGGTCAGAGTGATTGTCAGTGGCGTGGTGCACGGTGGAGCCAGATCGAACCGGCCGAGCTGGAGGGGGACCGAGCCATGTCCGTGTCCGTTGACCCGTCGTCCATCAATCCGTCCGCGGAGAGGCTCGCGGGACGGCCCGCGGAGGAGGCGGGCGGGACGGGTGAGGCGCTGCGGCCGCACGCCGAGACCGCTTTCGCCGCCGAACTCGCCGCGCTGGCCGCGCAGGACGACCGGCCCCGGCCGGCCCGCTGGCGGCTGTCGCCCTGGGCCGTCGCGACGTATCTGCTCGGCGGCACCCTGCCGGACGGCACGGTGATCACCCCCAAGTACGTGGGCCCGCGCCGCCTCGTGGAGGTCGCCGTCACCACGCTCGCCACCGACCGGGCCCTGCTGCTGCTCGGCGTGCCGGGCACCGCCAAGACGTGGGTGTCCGAGCATCTGGCCGCGGCCGTCAGCGGTGACTCGACGCTGCTCGTCCAGGGCACGGCGGGCACCCCGGAGGAGGCCATCCGCTACGGCTGGAACTACGCGCAGCTGCTGGCGCACGGGCCCAGCCGCGACGCGCTCGTGCCGAGCCCCGTCATGCGGGCCATGGCCGAGGGCATGACGGCCCGCGTCGAGGAGCTGACCCGGATCCCCGCCGACGTCCAGGACTCGCTGATCACGATCCTGTCGGAGAAGACCCTGCCCGTACCGGAGTTGGGTCAGGAGGTGCAGGCCGTCCGCGGCTTCAACCTGATCGCGACGGCCAACGACCGCGACCGCGGGGTGAACGACCTCTCCAGCGCACTGCGCCGCCGCTTCAACACGGTGGTGCTGCCCCTGCCGGAGAGCGCCGACGCCGAGGTCGAGATCGTGTCGCGCCGCGTCGACCAGATCGGCCGTTCCCTCGACCTGCCGTCCGCCCCCGAGGGGATCGACGAGATCCGTCGCGTCGTCACGGTCTTCCGCGAGCTGCGCGACGGCGTCACGGCGGACGGGCGGACCAAACTGAAGTCCCCCAGCGGCACGCTGTCCACCGCCGAGGCGATCTCCGTCGTCACCAACGGCCTCGCGCTCGCCGCCCATTTCGGCGACGGCGTGCTGCGCCCGGGTGACGTCGCCGCCGGCATCCTCGGCGCCGTCGTCCGCGATCCCGCCGCCGACCGGGTCATCTGGCAGGAGTACCTGGAAGCGGTGGTCCGGGAGCGCGACGGCTGGAAGGACTTCTACCGGGCGTGCCGCGAGGTGAGCGTATGAGCCTGCCGGGCGGGCGGCCGAGGGGGGCCGACGCGGACGAACCGGGTGCGGGCGCCCACGCGGAGCCGCGTGCGGACTCGGCCGCGCACCCTGCCGGGGGAGACAGCGGGACCTCGGGGGAGCGGAGGGACGGGCTTTCACCGGGCCGGAAACAAGGGCCGTTGCTGTTGGGGGTGCGGCACCACGGGCCGGGGTCGGCGCGGGCGGTGCGGGCGGTGCTGGACGAGGCCCGGCCCCGGACGCTGCTGATCGAGGGGCCGCCGGAGGCCGACGCGCTGATCCCGCTCGCCGCCGACCCGGACATGCGGCCGCCCGTGGCGCTGCTCGCCCATGCGGTGGACGAGCCCGGGCGGTCGGCGTTCTGGCCGCTCGCCGAGTTCTCCCCGGAGTGGGTGGCGATCCGCTGGGCGGTGGAGCACGGGGTCCCGGCCCGTTTCATCGACCTGCCGGCCACGCACACGCTGGCGTGGGGGAGGGAGGAGACGGAACCGGACGCCGAGCCGGCCGACGCCGATCCCGAGGCCGAGGGCGGTACCGACCCCGGGGCGGACGCCCTGCGCATCGACCCCCTCGCCGTGCTGGCGGAGACCGCCGGATACGACGACCCGGAGCGGTGGTGGGAGGACGTGGTCGAACACCGGAGCGGAGCAGCGACCGACGTGTACGCGCCCTTCGCCGCGCTCGGCGAGGCGATGACGGCCCTGCGCGAGGCGTACGGCGCAGGTGGCCACGACCGCGACCCGGTGCGGGAGGCGTACATGCGACTCCAGCTGCGCGCGGCGCAGCGGGAGTTCGGGGACGACGTGGCCGTCGTCTGCGGAGCGTGGCACGTGCCGGCGCTGCGCGAGAAGCGCCCGGTCGCCGCCGACCGCGCCCTGCTGAAGGGGCTGCCCAAGGTCAAGGCGGACATGACCTGGGTGCCGTGGACCCACCGCCGGCTGTCCCGGGCGGGCGGGTACGGCGCGGGCATCGACTCGCCCGGCTGGTACGGACACCTCTTCTCCGCCCCCGACCGCCCGGTCGAACGGTGGATGACCAAGGTCGCCGGACTGCTGCGCGACGAGGACCGGATGGTGTCGTCCGCGCACGTCATCGAGGCCGTGCGGCTGGCCGACACGCTCGCCGCGATGCGTGGCCGGCCGCTGCCGGGACTGTCCGAGACCACCGACGCCGTGCGCGCCGTGATGTGCGAGGGCTCGGACGTGCCGCTGGCGCTGGTGCACGACCGGCTGGTCGTCGGGGACGTCCTGGGGGCGGTGCCGGAGTCCGCGCCCGCGGTCCCGTTGCAGCGCGACCTGACCCGCCTGCAGCGGCGGCTGCGGATCAAACCGGAGCCTGCGGAGCGGGAGTTGGAACTCGACCTGCGCAAGGAGACCGACGCCGGGCGGAGCCGACTGCTGCACCGGCTGCGGCTCCTGGACGTCGGCTGGGGCGAGCCGACCGTGTCCCGCGGCAGCACCGGAACCTTCCGGGAGACCTGGCGGCTGCGCTGGGAGCCGGAGCTGTCCGTCCGGGTCGCCGAGGCCGGGGTGTGGGGCACGACCGTCCTGTCCGCGGCGACGGCGCGAGCCGCGTCGGACGCGATCGGCGCGAGCTCCCTGGCGGACGTCACCGAACTCGCCGAGCGCTGTCTGCTCGCCGAGCTGCCGGACGCGCTGCCCGTCGTGATGCGCGTCCTCGCCGACCGCGCCGCGCTCGACGCGGACGTCGGGCATCTGGCTCAGGCACTGCCCGCCCTGGTCCGGTCCCTGCGCTACGGCGATGTGCGCGGCACCGACACGCGGGCTCTCACCGAGGTCGCCGCGGGCCTCGCCGAGCGCGTCTTCGTCGGGTTGCCGCCCGCGTGCACGGCCCTCGACACGGAGGCCGCCGAGGAGATGCGGCGTCATGTGGACGCGGTCCAGGGGGCCGTGGGGCTGCTGGCGGAGGCGCAGGAGCAGGAGGGGACGGGCGGGGAAGCCGGACCGGAGGCGACGCGCAAGGGGGTCCGTGTCCGGGACCGCTGGTCCGCGGTCCTCGGGGTGCTGTCGGAGCGGGACACCGTGCCGGGCGTGATCCGAGGGCGCGCGGTACGGCTGTTGCTGGACGGCGGGCGGTTGGACCAGGAGGAGGCCGCGCGGCTCATGGGGCTCGTGCTCTCGCCGGGTACGGCACCGGCCGACGCGGCCGCGTGGATCGAGGGCTTCGTCGGCGGCGGCTCCGGCGGCGGCATGCTGCTCGTGCACGACGAACGGCTGCTCGGTCTGGTGGACGCCTGGCTGACCGGCGTTCCGGCCGACGCGTTCACCGACGTCCTGCCGCTGCTGCGGCGCACGTTCTCGGCGTACGAGACGGGCGTGCGCAGGACCCTGGGCGAGCTCGTGCGGCGCGGGCCGGGCGCGGGGGCGCGGGTCGCCGCCGGTTCCTCGGCCGTACCGGGGTTCGCTTCCGGCGTCGACACGGAGCGGGCGGACGCCGTACTGCCGGTGCTGCGGCTCCTGCTGGGCCTCGGGGAGCCGGAGGCCGACGGCTCGGCGGACACGGGTCTCGCCGGCGGCCCTCCCGACGGCGGAGGGGGCGCCACCGGCCCCGGTCTCCCCGGCGGTGTCGTCGGTCCCGGCGGACGCCGTCCCGGGACGGGCACCTCTCATGGCACCTCCGGCGCGGGAGACCTCGGCGCCGGGAGCACCGGGAGCGGCGACAGGGGCACCGCCGGCAGGGACGGCCCCGCGGGCGGCCAGGGCGGCCGGGCGAGCGACGACAGGAACGACCTCATGGGGGTGGCCTGATGGCCGGGGGAGTGACGAACACCGCGGGGACGGACGGCCGTTCCGCGACCGGAAGCGGGGCCGCGGCGGACGAGCGGCTGCGGCGGTGGCGGCTGGTCCTGGGGGGAGATGCCGCGGACGGCACCGGCTGCACCCTCGCCGGACAGGACGCGGCGATGGACGGTGCGCTCGCCGCGCTGTACGGCAAGGGGGACCGGGGCCGGCCGGCACGGGAGCGCGGGGCCGGTCTCGGGGCGTCGGCGCCGTCCGTCGCGCGATGGCTCGGGGACATCCGGACGTACTTCCCCTCCTCGGTCGTCCAGGTCATGCAGCGGGACGCCATCGACCGGCTCGGACTGGCCACGCTGCTGCTGGAGCCGGAGATGCTGGAGGCCGTCGAGGCCGACGTCCACCTCGTGGGCACCCTGCTGTCCCTGAACAAGGCCATGCCCGAGACGACGAAGGAGACGGCCAGGGCCGTCGTGCGCAAGGTCGTCGAGGACCTGGAGAAGCGGCTCGCCACCCGTACCCGGGCCACCCTCACCGGTGCGCTCGACCGCAGCGCACGGATCAGCAGGCCCCGGCACCACGACATCGACTGGAACCGCACGATCGCGGCCAACCTCAAGCACTACCTGCCGGAGCACCGCACGATCGTGCCCGAGCGGCTCATCGGCTACGGGCGGGCCTCCCGGTCCGTGAAGAAGGAGGTCGTCCTCTGCGTCGACCAGTCCGGGTCGATGGCGGCATCGGTGGTGTACGCGTCGGTGTTCGGGGCGGTTCTCGCGTCCATGCGGTCCATCGCGACGCGGCTCGTCGTCTTCGACACGGCGGTCGTCGACCTCACCGACCAGCTGGACGATCCGGTCGACGTCCTCTTCGGCACGCAACTCGGCGGCGGTACGGACATCAACAGGGCGCTCGCGTACTGCCAGTCGCAGATCACCCGGCCGGCGGACACGGTCGTCGTGCTGATCAGCGACCTGTACGAGGGAGGGATCCGGAACGAGATGCTGAAGCGGGTCGGCGCGATGAAGGCGTCGGGGGTGCAGTTCGTGACGCTGCTCGCCCTGTCCGACGAAGGGGCGCCGGCCTACGACCGGGAGCACGCGTCGGCTCTCGCGGCCCTCGGGGCTCCGGCGTTCGCCTGTACGCCGGACCTGTTCCCCGAGGTGATGGCGGCGGCGATCGAGAAGCGGCCTTTGCCGATACCGGACAACACGTGAGGAGAGCCGGATTCCGGTCATGAGTACCCATCGGTAACAGGGGACTTGCGCAACCTCCGCAGTCCCGTGCGAGGATCGGCACTCTCTTCGAATTCAGCGGTGTGTGCGCCGTGTTCCGCACCGCGCCGCCGGGTTCCGCCTCGTTCCGCCGCACGGGAGCTCTCGCCGTCTTGCCCCAGTCAGTCGCACCGTCCTTGCCCGGTGCCGCTCGGCGCGTGATGCGCTCGGCGGCCGGGCGGCGTGCGCTGCAACTGGGTCTGCTGGCGAGCGGCTTGTTCGTGCTGGGATTCCTCGGCGGGGGACAGGCCCGTGCGGCGGACTCGGCCCCGCCGGCGCCCACGGGTGCCGTCCGGTCGGTCCACGGAACGGTCGGGCTGCTCCGCGCGGGGGTCGAGTCGGTCGGTGGCGTGGTGCGGCAGACCGTCGGAGCCTCCACGGCCGAGGTGGTGGGGACGCCGGTCCGCACCGCGCACCCCCTCCCGGCCCCCGCCCGCCGGGACGCCCGTGCCACCCCGACGGCCCCGGACGCCTTCACCGCCCCGGCTGCCCCCTCCGCTTCCGGCGCTGCCGAGCAGCGTGCCCCGGTCCGTGCCCCGGGTCGGACCGTCCTCTCCCTCGGTCCCGCCGACCGGACTGCCCCCTCGGCCGCCCCCTCCGGCCGACCCGAGCTCCCTGCCGCCGGCGGCCTCCTCCGCCCGGCGACGGCTCAGCCCGTCCGCCCGGTCACCGGTGGGGCCTTGCGCCCTGTCACCGACCAGATCGTCCGCCCCGTCGCCGACGGAGTCGTGCGTCCCGTCACCGACCGGATCGTCCGCCCGGTCACCGGCCAGGTCCTGCGTCCCGTCGCCGGTGTCGTGCAGCCGGTCGGCGATCTCGTCGGAGGTGTGGTCGGGACGGTCGTCGAGGGGCTGGGTGAAGCTCCGGTGGGATTCCCCGAGTGGTCCGGGCAGCCGTCCGCACCGTCGGATCCCTCCCTCCCGTCGTTGCCGGGGTTCCCGGCTCAGCCGGAGGCGTCGGAGCCGCCCGTGTCGTCGCAGACGGGCCCGCTGCAGGCCGGCCCGCAGGAGACCGGGACCGGTACGACGCGAGCGGCCGCGGCGGGACCCGTGGGACGGGACTCCGGGGACGGAGCCACGCCCGCGTACGGGCCGAGGCCCGCGTGGGCCGGGGTGGCGGACAGCGGCGCCGGTGCGGCGCACGGGCGCCACGCCGACGGCGTACGGACCGTGCAGGCGGCGCCTTCACGGCAGGCGCCCGGCGGTGACCCGACCGACGTGTTCGCCGGCCGTTCGGTCCTGGACAGCGGAGCGCAGCGCCACGGCGACGCGCACGCCGTCACGCCGGACCCCCGGACGCCGCTGCGGCTCGTGCCCGGCGCCACTTCCGCCGTCACCACGGCCGGGACCAGGGACAGGCACCGGGAGATCCCCCGGTTCCCCGGTTAGCAGGCGCCCCTCTTCCCGCGGTGGTCCATCCCGCGGGGCGGCAGGCCGGCGCACCCTCCGGAGAGGGCCCCGGGCCCCGGCGGAAGCCCCGCACCCGGACCCCGTCCAGGAGCCGGCCCCGGGCCCCGTCCGGGAACAGCACGGGCCCGTCCCGGACCCCGGTTGAGGAACCGCACCCGCGCCCGGACCAGGAACCGCCCCGGACCCGGAGTCCCCGGCCCTCACCGGCCCGGACGGGCTCGGGCCGGTGACCTCGGACCACCACGGGGCCCCTGCACCGCGCCGAACCACCGCGTCCCACCCCGTCTCCGCACGATCACGGATCACGGATCACGGATCACGAAGGCGAACACGAACACGAGCCACGCCGTGCCACGGCGTGCCACCGACTCCGCGGGGGCGACAGCCCCGGACGGCCGAAGCCGTCGGTCCGTCCGCCGAGACCCCGCGGCCAGGCCCGCACGGTCCCCATTGGGGTGGGGACCGTGCGGACCGGGCCTCCCCGATCCATGGGGAGGCCGGGCCTCCGAAGCCGTCGGAGGCCCTCCCAGGGCCCTCACCGGGCAAACCCCAGCCCGGTGAGGGCCCGCTTTCGAGCGGATCTGTGACAGGTATCACCGCTCAGGTGTGATCTGCGATTTAGGGACCCACGGCGAGCGGCGATAACCTGCCGGACGGACATGCCGCGCGCTCGGACACCGTGTGCGCCACCCTTGTGACAGCGGACGTCACGTTGCCCTTCGCGGCACGCCCACGCAGACAACGAACCGCGAGATCACTGATAGGGACGGACGCGCGTGGACCTGTTCGAGTACCAGGCGAGGGACCTCTTCGCCAAGCACGGTGTACCGGTGCTGGCCGGTGAAGTCATTGACACGCCTGAGGCAGCCCGCGAGGCGACCGAGCGTCTTGGCGGCAAGTCCGTCGTCAAGGCCCAGGTGAAGGTGGGAGGCCGTGGCAAGGCCGGTGGCGTGAAGCTGGCCGCCACCCCGGACGAGGCCGTCGCCCGGGCGACGGACATCCTCGGGATGGACATCAAGGGCCACACGGTCCACAAGGTGATGATCGCCGAGACGGCTCCCGAGATCCTCGAGGAGTACTACGTCTCGTACCTTCTCGACCGCACCAACCGCACCTTCCTGGCCATGGCCTCGGTGCAGGGCGGCATGGACATCGAGGAGGTCGCGGAGAAGACCCCCGAGGCCCTCGCGAAGGTCCCGGTCGACTCCAACGAGGGCGTCTCGATCGAGAAGGCCCGCGAGATCGTCGCCCAGGCGAAGTTCCCGGCCGAGGTCGCCGAGAAGGTCGCCGAGGTCCTCGTGACCCTCTGGGACACCTTCGTCGCCGAGGACGCGCTCCTCGTCGAGGTGAACCCGCTGGCCAAGGTCGCCTCCGGCGACATCCTGGCCCTGGACGGCAAGGTGTCCCTGGACGCCAACGCCGAGTTCCGTCAGCCGGAGCACGAGGCGCTCGAGGACAAGGACGCGGCCGACCCGCTCGAGGCCGCGGCCAAGGCCAAGAACCTCAACTACGTCAAGCTCGACGGCGAGGTCGGCATCATCGGCAACGGCGCGGGTCTGGTCATGTCGACCCTCGACGTCGTCGCCTACGCCGGTGAGGCCCACGGCGGCGTGAAGCCCGCCAACTTCCTCGACATCGGTGGCGGCGCCTCCGCGCAGGTCATGGCGAACGGCCTGGAGATCATCCTCGGCGACCCGGACGTGAAGTCCGTGTTCGTCAACGTCTTCGGTGGCATCACCGCCTGTGACGAGGTCGCCAACGGCATCGTCCAGGCGCTGCAGCTGCTCGCCGACAAGGGCGAGGAAGTCACCAAGCCGCTGGTCGTCCGTCTCGACGGCAACAACGCGGAGCTGGGTCGCAAGATCCTGTCGGACGCCAACCACCCGCTGGTCCAGCGCGTGGACACCATGGACGGCGCGGCCGACAAGGCCGCCGAGCTCGCGGCCGCGAAGTAAGGGATAGAGGACCAGACCACCATGGCTATCTTCCTCAACAAGGACAGCAAGGTCATCGTCCAGGGCATGACCGGTGCCACGGGCATGAAGCACACCAAGCTCATGCTGGCCGACGGCACGAACATCGTCGGCGGCGTGAACCCGCGCAAGGCCGGCACGTCCGTCGACATCGACGGCAACGAGATCCCGGTCTTCGGCACGGTCGCCGAGGCGATGGAGAAGACCGGCGCCAACGTGTCCGTCCTCTTCGTGCCGCCGGCCTTCGCCAAGGCCGCCGTCGTCGAGGCGATCGACGCGGAGATCCCCCTCGCGGTCGTCATCACCGAGGGCATCGCGGTGCACGACTCCGCCGCCTTCTGGGCGTACGCGAAGGCCAAGGGCAACAAGACCCGCATCATCGGCCCGAACTGCCCCGGCCTCATCACGCCGGGCCAGTCCAACGCCGGCATCATCCCGGGCGACATCACGAAGCCGGGCCGCATCGGCCTGGTCTCGAAGTCCGGCACGCTGACGTACCAGATGATGTACGAGCTCCGGGACATCGGCTTCTCGTCCGCCGTCGGCATCGGTGGCGACCCGGTCATCGGCACCACGCACATCGACGCGCTCGCCGCGTTCGAGGCCGACCCCGACACCGACCTGATCGTGATGATCGGTGAGATCGGCGGCGACGCCGAGGAGCGTGCGGCCGACTTCATCAAGGCCAACGTGTCGAAGCCGGTCGTCGGTTACGTCGCGGGCTTCACCGCGCCCGAGGGCAAGACCATGGGCCACGCCGGCGCCATCGTCTCCGGCTCCTCCGGCACGGCCGCCGCGAAGAAGGAGGCCCTCGAGGCCGCCGGCGTCAAGGTCGGCAAGACGCCGACCGAGACGGCGAAGCTGGCGCGCGAGATCCTCGCGGGCTGACTCCCCGGCTGAACGACCGGGTGGGCCCGTACCCCTGCTGGGGGTACGGGCCCACCGGCGTTCGCGGGAGGGGGCGGGTGCGCTCCGCGGGTTCGGTCCGGCGGCGCCGCCCCCGGTCATCTGCCCTGCGGGACCAGCCGTTCGGGACCGTTCTCGGTCTCGGACCTGAGCTTGGACCGCAGGTCGAGTTCGTCCTCGGAGAGGGTGCCGGGGGCCGCCCGCGGCGGTACTCCGCGCACCGTCTCGCCCGGGGACAGCGGGGGCTCGTAGTGGTCCGGGGCGGTGGCCAGCGTCAGCGTCGTGGTGGTGATGAGGAGAGTCGTGACGGCGATCGCCGCGCGGGTCCAGCGGTGGGCGCGGCGCTCGCTGCCGGTGCGCACCGAGGTGGGCCCGGGGGCGCGCAGCCGCTCCGAGGCCGCCAGTGTGGACAGGCGGCGGTGCAGCTCCTCCGGGGCGGAGAGCTCGGGCAGCCGTGCGGCGACGGCCTCGCGCGCGTGCAGCAGCCGGTTGGCCGTCGCGGGCGTGCTGGCCTCCGTCTCGGCGGCCGTGTCGGGCAGGTCGAGTCCGACGCCGTCGTACAGGAGCAGGGTGCGCCGGTAGACGGGCGGGAGTTCCAGGATGACCGAGAGCAGCGCCCGGTCGGCCGCGTCGGCGGGCGGGGGTTCCGGGTGCCGGTGGCGCAGCCGCAGCCGGTGCCAGGGGGAGAGCGCGTACTCGTACGCCGCTGCCCGGACCCAGCCGGCCGGGTCCCGGTCGACGGCCACCTCGGGCCATCGCTGCCAGGCCAGTTGGAAGGCGCGCTCCACGGACTCGCGGGCCAGCTCGCGTCGCCCGGTGAGCAGGTAGGTCTGTCGTACGAGGGCCGGGGCGCAGAACTCGTAGAGCGCGTCGAAGGCCTGACTGGGCGTCAAGGGGCGCTGTGGGGGCGCGGGTTCGGTCTCTGTCGGGACGTGCGGACCGGCCTCCGTCAGGGGCTCCGCCGGATCGGCGGGCTCCGGGGCGTCCGTTGGCGGAGCGCCGCCCCCGCTCGGGGTGCCGTCCGCATCCGGAGCGCCGTCCGTGGCCGGTGCGCCGTCCGCCGCTCCGGTCGGGTCCGCGGACGGGGGTGCGTCCGCGGCGGCGGTGGCGTCCGGCACGAGGACGAGCTGGGACTGCCGAACGGTCGCCCCGTTCCCCTTCCCGTTCTCGGTCCTGCTTCCGGTACCGGTGCGGGCGGGCACGGCCGCGGACTTGTAGGCCTGCCGGAGTTCCTGTTCGGCCAGCAGCTTCGCGTACGTCTCCCGCTTGCGTCCGCGCGGTGTCGTGCGCCCGGCCTCCCAGGAGCGCACGGTCTCACGGCTGACGCCCACCCGGGACGCGACCTGTGCCTGCGTCAGCCCGGCCGCCTCGCGCAGGCGCCGACGCTGCTTGGGGGGCGGCAGCGGGCTGGCAGGGCTCTGCGTCACCGGGTGCCCCTTCGTACGAAAAAGTACATAAACGTATATTGAGCGACACATCCGGGGTTTGCCTGTTACGGGGATAAAGCGCGTGTCGTTGGCAGCATGGCGTGCGTGACCCATCTGACCGACCGCAGCCCCTCGTTGTCGTCTCTGCGCAGCCGGTGGCGCGACCGATCCCCGGGCCTGGGCACGGGATGCCTGGGCGGTGCCGTCGCGGCCGGCCTCGGGCTCGCCTCGCTCGCCGTGCTCGTGATGGTGCTGTGGATCAGCTCGCCGTACCCCGACAGCGGCCCGAGCAGCGCGCTGCACACGGCTGCGGCCCTGTGGCTGCTGGCCCACGGGGTCGAACTCGTCCGCACCGAGACCCTCTCCGGCACGCCCGCTCCCGTCGGGGTCACCCCGCTGCTGCTGATGGCGCTGCCCGCGTGGCTGCTGTACCGGGCCGCCCGGGACGCCGTGGACTCCGTGCCGGTGCCCCGTACGGCGTGGGCCGGTGTCGTCGGGGGCTATCTCGCCGTCGGCGCCCCGGCCGCGCTGTACGCCTCGGGCGGAGAACTGCGCCCCTCCTGGATCTGGACCCTGCTGTGCCTGCCGATGCTGGCGGTGACCGCCGCCGGGGCCGGCGTGTGGGTCGGGTACGGGCGCCCGGGCGGTCCGTTGCCCCCGGCCGTGCGCCGCGGTCTCGACGCGCTTCCCGCGGGGGTACGACGTCGGGTCGTCGCCGCCGTCCTCACCCCCGCGGCCCGGCGCAGGCTGTCGGCGGCGTCGAGGGCCGCCGGAGCGGGGACCGCGGCCCTCGTCGGCGCGGGCTCGCTGCTCGTCGCGCTTTCCCTGCTGTGGCACGGCGGTGCGGCCCGGGACTCCTTCCTCCAGCTCACGGAGGGGTGGTCGGGGCGCTTCGCCGTCCTGCTGCTGTGCCTGACCCTCGTACCGAACGCGGCGGTGTGGGCGGCGGCGTACGGACTCGGGCCCGGTTTCGTGCTGGGCGCCGGACAGGTGGCGGCGCCGCTGTCCCCCGCCACCGGGGGCCCGCCGCTGCCTGCGTTCCCGCTGCTGGCCGCGGTTCCGGAGGCTGCCGGGTCGCCGCTGGGCTGGGTGGCCGTGGTGGTGCCGGTGACCGGCGGGGTGACGATGGCGTGGTGGGTGGCGAGGACGGCCTCGCGGGAGCGGGCCGCGGCCTGGTCCCGGCGGCGCACCCTGGGCACGGCCTGCCTCGCCGCGGGCCTGTGCGGCGTCGCCTTCGCGCTGCTCGCCGCGGCGGCGGGAGGACCGCTCGGCGTCGCCGCCCTGGCCCGGTTCGGGCCGGTGTGGTGGCAGGTTGGGGGCGCTGCCGCCGGATGGACGGCGGTGGTCGGGGCGCCGGTGGCGTGGGCACTGCGGTGGTGGTGGCTGCGGGTGCCGCGGGCGCGGAAGCCGGAACCGGTCGTCCCCGCACCCGAGCCGAGCACGAACACCGGTACCCCCGCCAAGCTCCGGCGCAAGACCAGGACCAAGACCAAACCCGAGGTCGAGTCCGAGGCCGCGGGGAGGCGCAGGTCCGAGCCCGTGGCGGAGCCCGGGGCGGTACGGGACTCGGAGGTCCGGGTCCCGGCGGTACGGGGCGCCGAGGGGCCGGTCCCGGGGGTGTCCGACGCGGCGGATCCCGGTGAGCGGGCGCCGGCGGAGGGGGACGCCGGATCCGACGGCGGCACCGGTGACGCGGCGGTACCGGAAGCGGATACCGGCGATGCGGCGGGGGCGGGCTCGGGCGCTCCGGGCGCGGACGTCGGCGACGGTCGGTCCGAGGAGGCGGAGGGCGTGGGGACTCGGACGTCGGGCGGCGGTGAGCCGACCGGGACGGAGCAGCCGGCACCCGCGTCGGCGGCGGGGGAGCCGGGCGAGGACGCGGCCCGGCCGGGGGAGCCGGACGCGACCGAGGACCCTGGAGGACGCGGTCCGCGGGTGGCCCTGGCCTCGGCCGGTGCCCTCCTCTCGCGGCTGAGGACCTCCCGGCGGGAACGCCGGGACCGCCGTGACCGGGACGGCGGACGGGACCCGGAGCGCGACGCACCGCGCCCGACCCCCGCGACGGCATCCGTGCAAGCGGCCGAGGACCCCGACCTCGCGCCGTACGACCTGCTGCCCTCCGACGCGCCGGGCTGGCACGACGACGCGTCGCGGGCGTCCCGCTGGGCGGCCCTGAAGGAAGCGGCGGCCCCCGCGGACCCGCCTCCTGGCACGTGATCCGATCTGCCGGCGGACCCGCCCCCCCCGGGACGTGACCTGACCGGACGGCGGACCCGCGACCCGACGGCGCGTCCCCGGGATCCGGACGGCGGACCCGTCACCCGGGACCCGACGGCGCGGGCGTCCCCGGGAGTGGGATCAGCCGGTGCCCAGCACGTCCCGCAGCGGTCCGGGCAGCTTGTTCTCGCAGGACTGCTCGGCCGCGGTGGTGAGCGCGTCCTTCGTGCACGTGTAGTAGTCGCTGTAGACCAGCTGGGCGGTGAAGGTGAGGGCGACCATGGCGAGCGCCAGGGAGGCGGTGACCAGGCCGCTCACCGCGGCGCTGGTCTGGGGCCGGGCACCGGGGTCGGGGGCCGGGGCGCCCGGTTCCGGCGTACGGGGCTTGGCGCGCACCGAGCTGACGCCCCAGTACATGGCCAGCGCGCCGAGCAGCAGCGCCACGTAGGGCCAGCTGAAGAGGGCGAAGAAGAAGGCCCACATGCCGGCGAGCAGCGAGTAGCGCGCGCGGCGCTGGGCCGGGTCCGCCGGGTCCCAGCGCATGCCGGTGCCGGGCCCACCGGTGCCGCCCTCCCGGCCCTCGCCGGGGCCGCTCTGCCCGTTGGGTGCGCCGGGGCGGTCGCCGAAGCCGCCGCCACCGGGACCGGGCTGGCGGTCGCTCCACTGGCTGCCCCAGGGCGAGTTCTGCTGGTCGTCGGAGCCTTCTCCGCGGTCCCCGCCGGCCGGCCGCCGCGGCTGCCACGGCTGGTCCGGGGTGCCCTCGGGCGGCGGCGCGAACGGGTTGTGATCGGCGTCGGACCCCGGAGCGGAGCCGGCGCCCGCGGAGTCGCGCCCGTCCGAGGAGTCGCGTCCCGAGGAGTCGCGCCCGTCCGAGGAGTCGCCTCCGCCGGCGGACCCGGACCCGTTCCCGGGTGCGTTCCCGTTCTCCTGCGGCGGCGTAGGCGAAGGGCGCCGCTCGCGCAGCAGCAGCGGAGGGAGTCGGAGACTGCGGTCCGGCATCAGGTGTGCGTCTTCCCCTTGGTGGGTCTGGCGGGCGGCGTGGTCACGAGCTCCTGCGCTCGCGGCACCCGCCCCGGGTGTTCGAGGCCGGGGCTCGCGCTCCGGCCTTCCGGGCCCGGGACACGCGCCCCGGGGTGTTCGTCCGGGGTTTGCACCCGGTGGTCGTGCGGTCCGGGGCTCGCGCCCCGGGTGTTCGTGCGGGGTGTGCACCCCGTGGTCGTGCGGTCCCGGGGCTCGCGCCCCGAGGGTGTTCGTGCGGGGCTCGCGCCCCGAGGTGTGCCGTCCGGGCCCGCGTCCCGGTGCCCGGAACTCGTGCCCCGAGTCGGCGCGGCCAAGGCACGCGTCCCCGAAGCGGCGCCGGGACCCGTGCCCGGGTGTGCCCGCTCGTCCAGGTCAACGTCCCGCGAACGCGGGGCGTTCCCCCCGGGTGAGCGGCGTTCCCCGGCGGATCCTCACCAGACGCTACCTTCCGGCCACGCCCCCGTCCCGTGGGGGCCGCCCGGTGTGCCGGTATCGTTGCTGCCGGTCGGCCGCTTCGTAGACTTCCCCGTATCCCGGGGCGCGACGCATTCGTACGACCGTACAAAAACGCTCCCCCGAGAAAGGGCCCCGTCGTGGCCAAGGCCAAGCGCCTCGTCGTGCTGGTCTCCGGATCAGGCACGAATCTGCAGGCACTGCTCGACGCCGTCGCGGCCGAGGGCGCCGAGGCCTACGGAGCCGAGATCGTGGCCGTCGGCGCGGACCGGGACGGCATCGTCGGCCTGGAGCGCGCACGGCAGGCCGGACTGGCGACCTTCGTCTGCCGGGTCAAGGACCACGGGACCCGCGAGGCGTGGGACGCCGCGCTCGCCGAGGCCACGGCCGCGTACGAGCCCGACCTGGTCGTCTCCGCCGGGTTCATGAAGATCGTGGGCAAGGAATTCCTCGCCCGGTTCGGCGGCCGGTTCGTCAACACCCACCCCGCGCTGCTGCCCAGTTTCCCGGGAGCCCACGGTGTCCGCGACGCACTCGCGTACGGCGCGAAGGTCACCGGATGCACCGTCCACTTCGTCGACGACGGCGTCGACACCGGCCCGATCATCGCCCAGGGCGTGGTCGAGGTGCGGGACGAGGACGAGGAAGCCGCTCTTCACGAGCGCATCAAGGAAGTCGAGCGAAGGCTGCTCGTCGATGTCGTGGGGCGGCTCGCCCGCAACGGCTATCGCATTGAGGGACGAAAGGTAGTTATCCAGTGACCGCCGAGAGCAACAAGCGGCCCCTTCGCCGGGCGCTCGTCAGCGTCTACGACAAGACCGGCCTGGAAGAGCTGGCCCGCGGGCTGCACGAGGCCGGGGTCGAGCTCGTCTCCACCGGCTCCACCGCATCGAGGATCGCCGCGTCCGGAGTCCCGGTCACCAAGGTCGAGGAGCTCACCGGCTTCCCCGAGTGCCTGGACGGCCGCGTCAAGACGCTGCACCCCAAGGTCCACGCGGGCATCCTCGCCGACCTGCGCCTCGAGGACCACCGCCGGCAGCTCGCCGAGCTGGGCGTGGAGCCGTTCGACCTCGTCGTGGTCAACCTCTACCCGTTCCGCGAGACCGTCGCGTCCGGCGCGTCGCCCGACGAGTGCGTCGAGCAGATCGACATCGGCGGCCCGTCCATGGTCCGCGCCGCCGCCAAGAACCACCCGTCGGTCGCCGTCGTCACGAGCCCTGCCCGGTACGGCGACGTCCTGGCCGCCGTCAAGGACGGCGGCTTCGACCTCGCCACCCGCAAGCGGCTCGCCGCCGAGGCGTTCCGTCACACCGCCGCGTACGACGTGGCGGTCGCCTCCTGGTTCGCCGACGGGTACGCGCCCGCCGACGACAGCGGCTTCCCCGAGTTCCTCGGCCACACCTACGAGCGCAAGAACACCCTGCGCTACGGCGAGAACCCGCACCAGGGCGCCGCGCTGTACGTGGACGGCACGGGCGGTCTCGCCGAGGCGGAGCAGCTGCACGGCAAGGAGATGTCGTACAACAACTTCACCGACACGGACGCCGCGCGCCGTGCCGCGTACGACCACGACGAGCCCTGCGTCGCGATCATCAAGCACGCCAACCCGTGCGGTATCGCGGTCGGCGCGGACGTCGCCGAGGCGCACCGCAAGGCGCACGCCTGCGACCCGCTCTCCGCGTTCGGCGGCGTGATCGCCGTCAACCGTCCGGTCTCCAAGGAGATGGCGGAGCAGGTCGCCGAGATCTTCACCGAGGTCATCGTGGCGCCCGGCTACGAGGAGGGCGCGCTGGAGACGCTCACCAAGAAGAAGAACATCCGCGTGCTGCGCGCGGACCGCGCGCCGTCCAACCCGGTCGAGGTCAAGCCGATCGACGGCGGCGCACTGCTCCAGGTCACCGACCGCCTCCAGGCCGACGGCGACGACCCGGCGAACTGGACCCTCGCGACCGGTGAGGCGCTGAGCGCGGACGAGCTCGCCGAGCTGTCCTTCGCGTGGAAGGCGTGCCGCGCGGTGAAGTCGAACGCGATCCTGCTCGCCAAGGACGGCGGCTCGGTCGGTGTCGGCATGGGCCAGGTCAACCGCGTCGACTCCGCGAAGCTGGCGGTGGAGCGGGCGGGCGCCGAGCGCGCGCAGGGCTCCTACGCCGCCTCGGACGCGTTCTTCCCGTTCCCCGACGGCCTGGAGATCCTCACCGCGGCCGGCGTCAAGGCCGTCGTCCAGCCCGGCGGCTCGGTCCGCGACGAGCTGGTGGTCGAGGCCGCGCAGAAGGCGGGCGTCACGATGTACTTCACGGGGACGCGCCACTTCTTCCACTGATTCCATCGAGGGCAATGCGGTCACTGAGGTGCCGCGGCACCGGTCGGCGCCGCGGCGCGGGCCGCACGGCCGCGTCACCCGCGCACGGCACGACGGCGGCCTCCGGCCCCCTGACGAAGGGGGGCGGAGGCCGCCGTCGTGTGCGCGTGCCCCGTACCGCGGGCGGGCCGGTGCCGCCGCCCGTCAGTACCGCGGGCGGTTGAACCAGGCGGCGCCGTCCTCCTTGCCGACGAACACCGCGATGAGGATGGCCATGACGGTGTGCGCCAGACCGATGACGACGAACGGGTAGATGCCGAGGATCGCCGTCAGGATGCCGAAGACCAGGATGGTCACGCGGATGCCGTTGCCGCCGCTGCCGACCTTCACGCCCAGCCAGATGGCGAGGATGCCCCAGGCGAGCACCGCGACGGTGACGCCCCACAGCACGCCGGCCGAGTAGTCGGCGAGCTGCTGGAACTGGACGTCGTCCTTGAGGGTCTCGTCGTTCTTCGCCGCCGAGACCGCCACCGCGGACAGCGCGATGAGGATGGCGCCGAGGACCTGCAGACCGCCGATGACGAAGAGCATCACGCGCGCGGCCTTCACCCCGCCCGGGATCACGGCCGGGCCGCCGGGGTAGCCGCCCGGGTAGCCGCCGCCGTACTGCTGCTGCTGGAGCGGCGGGGCCTGCGGGTAGCCGTAGCCGGGCTGCTGCGGCGCTCCGCCCTGGGGGTAGCCGTAGCCGGGCTGCTGACCGCCCTGCGGGGGGCCGTAGGGGTTGTTCGGGTCGCCGAAGCTCATGGCGGGTTTCCTCCGATGCCTGATGCGGGGACTACGCGCGGCACGGTTCGGAGGAGAGTTCTACAGAGCGGTCCGTCCCCCCGGTACTGCCCGCGGCACTGTGCCGCTCATCGTTCTAAATCTTTCGCTCATTTGTCCAGCGGTCATCCATATGTGTTGTGCAAGTGCAACATCCATGATCTTGGCGGTCATGCGTGGTAGAAGGAGCCCCGGGTCCCTGATCGTGGACCGGATTGGAACCGGGGCCGGGTCATCCGCGAGGATGGGGCCATGACCGCCCAGATTCTCGATGGCAAGGCCACCGCAGCCGCGATCAAGTCCGATCTGACCGCCCGCGTGGCGGCCCTCAAGGAGAAGGGCGTCACGCCCGGCCTGGGGACCGTCCTCGTCGGCGAGGACGCCGGCAGCCAGAAGTACGTCGCGGGCAAGCACCGCGACTGCGCCCAGGTCGGCATCGCCTCCATCCAGCGCGAACTGCCCGCGACCGCCACGCAGGAGGAGATCGAGGCGGTCGTCCGCGAACTGAACGAGGACCCCGCCTGCACCGGCTACATCGTCCAGCTCCCGCTGCCCAAGGGCATCGACGAGAACCGCATCCTGGAGCTGATGGACCCCGACAAGGACGCCGACGGCCTCCACCCGATGAACCTCGGTCGGCTGGTCCTGAACGAGCCGGCGCCGCTGCCCTGCACCCCGAACGGCGTCCTCACCCTGCTGCGCCGGTACGGGGTCGAGATCAAGGGTGCGGAGGTCGTGGTCGTCGGCCGCGGCGTGACCATCGGGCGCCCGATGCCGCTGCTGCTCACCCGCCGCTCGGAGAACGCCACGGTGACCCAGTGCCACACCGGCACCCGTGACCTGTCGGCGCACCTGAAGCGTGCCGACATCATCATCGCCGCGGCCGGTTCCGCACACCTGATCCGGCCCGAGGACGTGAAGCCCGGCGCCGCCGTGCTCGACGTCGGCGTCTCGCGCAGCGCCGAGGGCAAGATCGTGGGCGACGTCCACCCGGGTGTCGCCGAGGTGGCGGGCTGGATCTCCCCGAACCCGGGCGGTGTCGGTCCGATGACCCGCGCGCAGCTGCTCGTCAACGTGGTCGAGGCGGCGGAGCGCAGTGTCGGCTGACGGCGGCCCCAAGGACACCGCGGCCACCGGGAACCCCGCGGCGGGTCCGGCGGACGCGGCCGGCACGGACACCCCGGCGGGTCCGGACATCCCGGCGGGCCCGGACATCCCGGCGGGTACGGACGCCTCCGCGGGTGAGGCCCCCCGGGACGCGGACGGGACCGGTGAGGACACCCCCGCCGGTACGGACGCCCGGGACGCGGACGCGGCCGGCACGGACAGCCGGGACGTCGCGGATGTGAGCATCGACGACGTGGTCGGCACCAGCGCGGAGCCGACCGTGCGGGACGCGGTCAGCGCGCCCGACGCGCAGGGCAGGCCGCGCCGCACCACGCGCCGCTTCCCCCTCTTCACACGGGACACCGCGCGCCCCGAGGGCGGTGGCCGGGCGGCCCCCGGGGACGCCCCGGCGCCCGCCCGGCAGTGGCCGATCCTGGTCGTGCTGACGGGCGTCGGCCTCGGGCTGCTGCTGACCGCGCTGGACGTGTTCCGGGTCGGCACCATCCTGATCGGCGTGGCCCTGCTGGCCGGCGGTGCGCTGCGCTGGACGGTCCCCGACGTGGGCATGCTCGCGGTGCGCTCCCGCTTCACGGACATGGTCACGTACGGCGTGCTGGGTGTGGCCATCGTGCTGCTCGCGATGATGGCGCAGCCCCAGCCGCTGCTGGAGATCCCGTTCCTGGACGACACGCTGCACTTCACCATCCAGTGAACGCACGGTGGCCCGCAGCTCCCCCGGAGGGTGCGGGCCACCGTGCGTCGGCCCCGTGGCGGGGGCGTCCACCACCGTGCCGGCCGGGGTTCCCCGGCCGGCGACGGTCTGCTCTGGTGACCGCGGCCCATCCTCTCCCCCGAGTAAGGACGAGCCGCGGTCCGGGCGATCGCTCCGCCCGGGGTCAACACTCACGCACGGTGAACAGCCTGTTCAACACCTGGCAGCCCCCTGTGGCACGGAAGTGACCATTCCGCTACGGTGTCCGCGCCCCGCAACGGGAACCGGCCTCCCGGCGGCCGCCGGAGGCCCTCCCGGCCGACCGCGCGGGCCCCTACTCGGCGCCGGTCGTGCCCCCGACTCCCCGATGCATCCGGTCACTTCCGCGACCCGAGTGAGCGCCGGCGCGCCCCGGTTGTGCCGAGGTACGGACACATTCGGAATCCGCCGCCAAGACCCTCCCCGCTGTGTCTAGCGTGTCCGACCGGGACGGTCCGGACCTCCCTGCGGCGACAGCGGTCCGGCCGCCGGGGCACGGACGCGGGCAGGGACTCTGGACCGCGGCCCGACAGCGTGCGACGGTGCAGGAGCGGCGCCGAACGCTCCCGTGCGCCCCCTTCCCGGGAACTGAGAGCCTCGCCCGGCGCATCCCTCCGGGTAGCCGGAACGGGGACTCGGCAGCGGACGCCACGTGCGGGGAAGGCGCGGGGGAAGAGTCAGGCACGTACGGGGGGAAAGAGGGGGAAGCAATGCCTCGTTGGAAGGCCTTGCCGGATGAACTCGATCCGCAGGTCAGGGAGTTCGCCGGGCAGCTGCGCAGGCTCGTCGACCGCGGCGGGCTGAGCGTCGCCGCGGTGGCGGACCGCACCGGCTACAGCAAGACGTCCTGGGAGCGTTACCTGAACGGCCGGCTGCTCGCGCCGAAGGGCGCCATCGTCGCGCTGGCCGAGGTGACCGGGACCAGTCCCCTGCACCTCGTCACCATGTGGGAGCTGGCCGAGCGGGCCTGGAGTCGCTCGGAGATGCGCCACGACATGACCATGGAGGCGATCCGCATCTCCCAGGCGCGCGCCGCGCTGGGGGAGTTCGGGCCGCCGCCGGCTGCTCCGGGAGGCAGGCAGACCCGCAGGCGCGGCAGCGCGACGGCGACGCCGGGGATCGCGGGCCCCGCCGGGGTGATGCCCTCGGTGCCGCCCCAGCCGTCGTCCAGGGATGTGGAGGACTCGTCGTACGGGTCCGCGGGAGGCGGGGGCGGGGGGGGGGGGGAGGGGGGGGGGGGGGGGGTGGGAGGGGGGGGGGGGGGGGGGGGGGGGGGGGGGGTGGGGGGGGGGGGGGGAGGGGGTACCGGGAGAGGTGATCGGTGTGTTCGGGATGGTGCC